>JAUXGB010000046.1 GCA_030622515.1 Candidatus Altarchaeota archaeon | reverse complement strand
GGTAGCCCCGGGCAGATTCGAACTGCCGTCTCCGGCTCCAAAGGCCGGCATCCTTGACCACTGGACGACGGGGCTGTTAGAAAGCTCAACCACCGGCAGCTTAAAAAGCTATCTTCCCGAATCTTTTATAATTGGACGGGGGATTTAGGGTCTATGGCTAAACTGAAACTCAGGATGAACTGGACAAAGGCGGGTGCCATACTTGTCATGTTCATTATGCTTTTTTCCGCCTTGGCGGTCGTGGCTGATTTTTTCGTAAACCCGGAGGACGAAACAAGCGAGGACGAGCATCTTGGCCTGCTGAACGGGCGGGATGTTTACAAGAGGGACGAGCATGACTACTACATAAGCGACCTTGACTTGGGCATCGAGCTGCACTTCAGGTCAAACCCGCTTGAGGCCCAGCATATCGAGATGAGGAAAGAGGCATTGTGGATGATTGACTATCTCAGGCAGGGGCCGTCCGGCTACCTTGCAGTTTTCTACAATACAACCAAGATAGCTGTCCTTATGGACCCGGAGGAGGAGACGAGGATCATTACTGCTGCAACTGAGATTACCCAGTCACTTGGATTCACCGGCTGGCAGCCAAGCCTGATAGAGGCTGCCTTTACGAGGGATTCCGGACGGGCTGACATCCCCGTGGTCACCGAAAAGGAGGCCCACCAATCCAACGACACCACCTACTTCTACATCTACACCCAACCGGAAGAGAACACGACAGTTATCAAGCATTTTGGAAAGATAATCTATGTCCAGGCGCCAGACTACGACGCTTTGGACCTAGCGGTTGACAAGATAAAGTTGAGGATGTTTGGGTACATATGAAGGAGTACAAGCAGGCAATTGTCATTAGGATCGATTTAGACATGTCGCCTGGCAAAATGGCAGCACAGGCAGCACATGCTTCCCTTGAAGCCTATAAAAAATCAAAAAGAGACAAAACCAGCTGGGTTTCTGCTTGGGACAGGGAAGGCTGCAAGAAAGTTGTCTTGCAGGCAGGGGGGCTTACGCAGCTTGAGGATGTTTTCAAAAAAGCAATAGATGCCGGATTGCCTTGCGCACTGATAACTGATGCAGGGTACACTGAAATACCCAAGGGCAGCGTCACCGCTGTTGCGATAGGCCCTGCACCGGAAGACAAAATAAACAAAGTTACTGGAAGTTTAAGGAGCCTTTAGGATGGTAACGGCGATAGTTCCCGCATACAATGCCGGGAAGACAATCAGGAAGCTGCTCAAGCGGACTTCGAAGTTTGTGGACAGGATGATTGTTGTTGATGACGGCTCGAAAGATGACACTTTCCGGAAAGCGCTTGGAGTGAAAAGGGTAAGGGTTGTCAGGCTTCCAAGGAACATGGGGAAAAGCTATGCGCTCAGGGTAGGATTGAGCCAAAGGAAAGATAATATGGTTGTCTTCATTGACGCTGACCTCCAGCACCTGCCGGAGGAGATACCGAAGCTGCTCGCCTGCCTTAGGAGAAACAAGGCAGACATCTGCATAGGGAGTCGGTTCTTTGATGCCCACGAGCCAATGCCGCTGCACCGGAGATGGAGCAACAGGATGGTCACGTTCCTTACAAGGGTTTTCACGGGGTATAAGGTAACTGACGCCCAGTCAGGATTCAGGGTTTTTGGAAAAAAGGCGTTAAGGAAACTGACTTGGAAAGGGGACAATTATGATATAGAGGTTGAAACCCTGCTTGAGGCAAGCAGGAAAGGGCTGAAGGTTTGCGAAGTGCCAATGACAACAGTTTATTCAGGTCAGGTGTCCTACCTTGACGGCTTCAAGCACACGTGGGGCCTGGTGAAGATGGTCTTCAGGGTATTGATTTCCGGCGAATAGAGATATATAGGGCGGTTTTCTTCCACTATTGATGCAAGCTGTTGTCGCAATACACGATGTCAACCCGGTCTATGAAGACAGGATTAAGCGGCTGAGAGACATGCTTGTCGGCTTCGGGGTGAAGAAGTACACCTACTGCGTTGTTCCTTTCTTCCACGGGGTTGAAAAACTGCGGCTTGACAAAAACCCCTCCTTCGTCAGCTTCCTGAAGAAAGAAAAGAAGGACATTGCCCTACACGGCTATACCCACCTGAAGGTCAACCACTTTTCAGAGGAGGAATTCTTCCGCATGTCCTATCAGGCAGCTGCCAAACGAATCAAGGACGGGCTTTCAATCTTCAGGAAGGTCAAGATAAAGCCGAGCGGCTTTGTAGCTCCCGTCTGGGTGGCGAGTCAGGGAACAGTCCTTGCTGCCGAGGGCGCAGGCTTCAACTATGCTACGTGGGGGAACAAAATATTCTCCTTCAAAAGGCAGAGGGAAGCCATAACAAATGTTGTAATAAGGGGGAATGTGCTGACTATCCCGTCAACAGTGATGTCGCTTATCGAGATTGCTAAGGGGGACACTCTCCAGCTTGCCTTCCACCCAACAGACAGCATACTGAAGGTGGAACTGCTGGAAGAGCTGCTGACGCTTATCGAGTCGAAGGGATACAAGCTGACAGATTACAACTCCTTTGCCCTATCTAAATGAATTGGCAAAGTGCTCGCGGTGTGATACCCTTTCTGCAAACTTCTTCTTCAGCTTCTTTATCTTCCTTGCCGGGACGCCAGCGACTATGGTGTAGGGAGGCACGCTCTTGGTGATAACACTCCCCGCGCCGACAACAGCCCCTTCACCTATCGTTACCCCGGACAGGACTATTGCGCCAGTCCCGATAAAGGCCCCCTTCCCTATCTTCACCGGTGCGATTTCCCTTGGGCCTAGATAGGGATGGAGGAAGATGCCATAATTGTTGTGTGCCATGATGATTGCGCCGGGGCCAATCGTTACATGGTCTTCTATAGTTATCAGGCCGGGTTCCATTTCATCAATAAAGACGCTGTTTGAAAGGTGGACGTCCTTGCCTACGGCGACCCCGCGAAGCTTCTGGACAAAGGCGGCCCCTATTGGCAGGACGCGGGCAAGAATGTTGAGTGGGATGGTCCAGAGGAGGTATTTGTATCGCCATGCAAGCTTCAGACGGGTAAGAACCATAGGATAGAATAATGTCTTTTCCTATATCTGCCTTACCAAAATATAGTTAAACGCAGCTGCCCTCCCTAGAACAATGGAAGAGAGGTTTTTCCTGTTTGATGTGGATTACAGGGTTGACGGGGATGATGTCATTACTCGTCTCTACGGAAAAACCAAGGACGGAAAAAAGGTTGTTGTTCACGACAGGAAAACGAGGCCATACTTCTATGTCCTGCCGAAAGGAGCGGTTGGCCCTCTGGTGAAGGAGCTTGAGAAACTTGAGGTTGACGGGAAGGGCTTTCTTAGGGTTGAAACAACTGAAAGGAACTACAAGGGCAGGAAAAGGAAGATGGCTAAGGTCTTCCTAAGGAATCCGAGGGAGGTGCCAAGGTTCCGCGAGCACGTCTCTCCCCTGCCGGGCGTTGAGCACACCCTTGAGAAAGACATAGTTTTTACAAGGCGCTACATGATGGACAAGAGGCTTGCGACCTTTGGCGAGGTGGTTGTCCTTGGCAAGGACGTTGACGGCGTCATCGAGGCTGACGAGATAAAGTTGGGCAAGGGCGAGATGGCAGAGCCCAAGCTGATGGCAATCGACATAGAGGTCTTCAACCCGAAGGGGGAGCCAAGGCCTGAGAAGGACCCGATAATTGCGGTCAGCATTGCGGCGGAAGGGTTGAGGAAAGTCCTGACGTGGAAGGGAAAGGACTGCCAGGACTTTGTCGAGGTGCTTGGAAGTGAAAAGGAGGTTCTTGAAAGGCTGGTTGAAATCATTGTCAAGCAGGACCCTGAGGTCATCACAGGCTACTATTGCGACAAGTTTGATTTCCCCTACATACTAAAGAGGGCGAGGAAACTCAAGGTAAAACTCAAGATTGGCCCTACAGGGGAAGAGCTTAGGATTTCGAAAAGGGGGAGGGACCTTGCGCCCCTCGCTTTTGGCAGACTCTTTCTCGATGTTTTCTTCCACATAAGCAATGTTGTCTCAAGGGGGATGAGCGCAAATACCCTAACCCTGAATGATGTGGCCAGCGAGCTGCTTGGGGAAGGAAAAGAAAAGCTTGACTACGAGGGAATACTTGCGTCGTGGAGGAATGAAGACATAAAGACGCTTGCCAGCTACTCAATGAAGGACGCCGACCTGACCTATTCCCTTGGGAAGAAGCTGCTTCCAAATGTTTACGAGCTTGGAAAGCTGCTCAAGATTCCGCTGTACGATGTCCTTCACATGACAAGCGGGCAGGTTGTCGAGTGGTTCCTGATATCATCCGCCTACCATGCCAACATAACAGTTCCCAACAGGCCCAAGTACGACGAGATATCGGCCAGGCGAAGGACAACCTACACAGGGGGGTTTGTAAAGGAACCTGCCAGAGGCATCTGGAGCAATATTGCTGTCTGCGATTTCCGCAGCCTCTATCCATCGATAATTGTGAGCCACAACGTTGACCCGTTCACCCTTAACGTGAAGGAGTGCAAGAAGTTTTTCAAGGCCCCAACAGGGCAGAAGTTTTGCAGGGACTCAAAGGGCTTTGTGCCGCAGGTTATCGAGAAGCTGCTTAAGCTGCGGTTCGCGCTGAAAGACAAGCTGAAGAAGCTGAAGAAGGGAACGCCGGAGTACTCAACTATCTACGCCCGCCAGAACGGGCTGAAGCTGATTGCCAACTCAACCTATGGTTACATGGGATACTCAGGCGCCCGCTGGTACTCAATCGACTGCGCAGAGGCAATCACTTCCTGGGCACGGATGTATATCAAGCGGACGATGGAGGAAGCCGAAAAAGAAGGCTTCAAGGTAATCTACGGGGACAGCGTCACGCCGGACAGGTTCGTTACCATCCTCAACCCGGCAGGCATTGTCGAGATAAAGAATGTGGAAGAGTTGTTTGAGGAGAATGCCAAGAACGCCTTCCGCGCCGGCGGGAAAGAAGTTGTGCCGCTCAGGGGTTATCGAGCCCTCACAGCTGACCCTGCGACGAGGAAACCCTGCTGGAAGCCTATACGGGAAGTCATCCGGCACAAGACAGGCAAGCAGATAGTTCGCGTTAACCAGAAGCACGGCGAAACCTGCGTGACAAAGGACCATTCCATCATTGTGGAAGGGAAGAAAGGGTACGAATGCGCCAGGCCGCTTGACGTGAGGGGGCGCCATATCGCACGGGTCACATCCATACCCCCGGTAAAGCCTGTCGGCAGCATTGACATCTATCAGCTGCTAAAGAGCTACTCCCACAAAAGTGTTTACAAAGGGCGCGAGAAGCACGCTGCTATCAATGCAGACAAGGACAGCGTCTGGTTCGGCTGGATGAACCGGAAAGAAGGGGTTTGCCTCAGGCGAAAGCTGGCTGTTTCCTCGAAAGAGTTTGACTCCCTGCTTAGGCTGCTTGCCCTCTACATTGGGGAAGGAAGCTCAAGCACACCAGAGACCACATCTAGCAGGTGGGGCGCCTCAATCGCGTGCAGCGACAAGGTAGTCCTTAGGCAGTTGAGGAAAGACTACCTGTTACTGTTTGGGAACGCCCGCGCCTGCATAATCCCCTCCATGCCGGGCATGAGAACGCTCAAGTACGACGGCAAGACAATAGTTTACAAAGACAAAACCCACAAGCTCCAGATGATGAACCAACTTGCAGCAGTCATGTTTAAACAGCTCGCAGGGCAAAAGAGTACGGGAAAGAAGATTCCCGGATTTGTATTCCACATTCCTCCGAAGAAGCAGAAACTCTTTTTGGAATGGCTGCTTAAGGGAGATGGCTCGAAAGCATTCGACAGCAGGTATACCCAGTCTTACAAGAAAAAGAACTTCAGTTACACGACGAAGTCTCTCCAGCTCGCCGGTGGCTTCACCTTCCTCCTGCGCCAGCTTGGCATAAACTTCTCCATCAACTACAGGCCAAGCAAGAAGACCTACACCATAAAAACGTCGGACAAACCGAACGCAAGGCTTGAGACCAAGGTCACACGGAAGAAGCACTCTGGATACGTCTATGACCTGAGCGTGGCCGGGACGCACATGTTTGTAGACAGCTGCGGCCAGATACTTCTCCACAACACGGACTCAGAATTTATCTCAGGCCCAGAGGAGGGATTTAAGGAGAAGGTCAGGGGTTTTGTTTCCAAAATCAACAAGGACCTGCCAGACACTATGGAGCTGGAACTGCAGGGGATTTACGCACGCGGCATTTTCATAACAAAGAAGAGGTATGCAATGATTTCGGAAGACGGAAGCATGGTTGTTAAGGGACTTGAGCGGGTCAGGAGGGACTGGTCACCAATAGCGAAGAACACCCAGGAAAAAGTGCTGAGGGCAATCCTTGAGAAAAACGACCCGCAGCTTGCGAAGCAGATAGTTGAAAAGGCTGTGGCCGACCTTAGGGCGAAAAAGGTTGCAAAAGAGGACGTAGTTGTCCTTACCCAGCTTACCAAGGACCCTGACGACTACAAGCTGCTCTCGCCCCACGTTGCCGCGGCAAAGAGGAAGAAAGGAGCCTATCGCGCAGGCATGACAGTTGCCTTCATCATTGTTCCCGGAGGGGGAAAAACAATCAGCTCGAAAGCCAGGCTGGCGGAAGAGGTAGGGGAAACCGGTTATGACCCGGAATACTACATCTCCAACCAGCTCCTTCCTGCCGTAAGGAGGATTCTTGAGGCACTCGGGATGGAGGCTTTTGATGGCGGGAAACCGCAAACCAAATTAACCAAGTTCTGGTAAGTTCTATCGATGGTCACTGCTTTGGCTGAAAGGCTGGTAAGGGAGCTTGCCCTTGGGGGAAGAATCAACCTTGAGTCGGTCTATCTCAAGGGCGAGGAGAGGGGAATAAAGAGGTCAATGCTATCCGAGGCGCTTGGAAGGCTTGCGTCCGAAGGCGTGATAAAAGTTAAAAAAGGGGTAATTGAGGTTGTTGAATAATGGGAGAAGTTGAATGTTTTGTCTGCAAGGCACAGGGAAAGAAGCAATTTACGTTCAGTGTTGATAACGGCAAGGTTGGGCAGATTATCAACTGCCCGTTCTGCCAATGTCAATTCCTGCTAATTGACAGGGCTGGCAAGCTGAGGCTTGACTATCCTAAAATCGCTGAAGAGGAAACTGCCGACTCGGCAAACCTTGACAATATTTCGAACATAGGCGTAGGTGGCAGGACCTGATGAAACGGGACATAGCTTACATGTTTGTCGCCGCAGCCGCCGTTGCGGCAATCCTCTATTTCAGGATGAT
Organism: Candidatus Altarchaeota archaeon; assembly: GCA_030622515.1. Taxonomy (GTDB): domain Archaea; phylum SpSt-1190; class SpSt-1190; order DYHY01; family DYHY01; genus JAUXGB01. Next base: position 419 of record JAUXGB010000046.1, on the reverse strand, counting down.
TGGCACGGTTCATCCCCCGGATGCCTTTATGGCAAGCCTGACCCTGTTTGTCCTCGCCGTTGTCATCATACCATTAATCCTAAGGATTGCGAAAGAATCAGACCAATAATTGAGAAGAACGCAAGGATAGGTATTCCCGGAACCCCGGTCTCTTTTGTCTTAATGCAGAAGGCGGCATATTTCTGAAGGGCGAGAAACCCGAGGCTTGTGAAAATTATCATGACAATCCCCGCCAGCGGGTTCTTCAGCGTTACGGAAACAGTCAGCAGGGTTGGCAGTGCGAAGTCGCCAACCCCCACAAGGGATATCGGGCTTGCCCCTCCCCCCGGGAAGACAAAGGCAAGGGTGTTTCTCCACATCGGATTGAACTCCACTTTCCCAAACCAGATGTACTTGATGTGCTTGGTGTAGAACACCCC
>JAUXGB010000031.1 GCA_030622515.1 Candidatus Altarchaeota archaeon | reverse complement strand
CGAGTCGGCGTGGTCGCTGAGAGGAAAAGCGATGTCTGTGTTGTACCAGCGGCGGGTCCCGTTAAGCGCCCAGCCGGTGAACATGGCGGTCTTTGCCCCGTCGTTCTTCAGCCTATGGGTGAAAGCTGAATTAATCAGCTGGGGAGGGGCAATGTAGATTTTTTTCTCTTCGCTCTTGGCCTCTGGAGAGCCGTGGAGGTGATAGCTGCCGACCTTGTGGCTGTGGGCTTCGGCCAGCTTATTTGCAACGTAGACATTTGAATGGACAATTGGGGTGTAGCCAAGCTTGTTTGCCATTGCTGTAAGAATCTGGGCCTTGCCTATTGTGTAGCCGAAGAGGATGGCTGAATCGGCAGCTTCGAGCCACTCGCCAACCTGAGCCTCGACCTCGGAAATGGGCGGAAAGGTGTAGCTGCTGTTGGCAAAGGTGTTTTCAACAATCAGGATGTCGGTCTTGGTTGGCTTGGCACCTGTGACAAAGTAGCGGTCGCGGGTTGAGAAGTCGCCTGTGTAGAGGACGGTCTTCCTGTCCTTGATTTTAAGCATCTTTGAGCCAAAGACATGGCCCGCCTCAAGCATTTCGAGGTTGTCACTGTTGGCTGATTCAAATTTAAGCCCCTTGTTTTTCATAACCTGCTTGGTTTCCTTTGACGCAATAATGGGGGCCGAGACCCGTTGTGGCATATGGTCGCTGTGGGCGTGGGAGACAAAGGAGAGGGTGTTGGCATTCCGCGGGTCAAGGGATATTTCCAGCTTGTCGGTTTTCACCTGGATGCCGTTCTTGAGAAAAATGTTCATAGTAGTTTTTTGTAGCTACTGACTATTTATCATTAATCTTTCAGAAGATTGTCTACGGCCAAGGCGGCGAGCAGGAGGGGAATTGTAAGTGCGCCTGCGAAGCCTGACCAGAAGTAGAAGCCCTCCATATAGAAATAGCTGAAGAGCCAGAGGAGGATTATGAGGACAAGAATAATTTTGAAGGCCTTTTCCCTCTTAATCATACTTCGGGTCAGCCTCCCTCGTTTAAAATACTATGTATGGAAAGACTAATAATGGCTTACTGGCGGCTTTGGCCATGGGGGTCCAGCTGAGGGGGATTGTCCAGAGCAGCGAGCTGAAGCTTGGCGACATTAAGGGGAAAAAGATAGCTATCGACGCCTTCAATACTCTTCACCAGTTCATCTCAATCATCCGCCAGCGGGACGGCACACTCCTGATGGACTCGCGCGGGAGAACGACATCCCACCTGTCGGGAATCCTCTACCGGGTCGGCAAACTGCTTGAAAACAATATTGAGCCAATCTTTGTTTTTGACGGAAAACCGCCCGAGCTGAAGAGGAAAACAATCGAGATGCGGCGCAGGAGCAAGCGCAAGGCTGAGGTGAAGCTTACCGAGGCGAGGAGGGTTGGCGACTTTGAGAGGATAAGGACCTATGCTCAGGCGACAGGAAAGATAACAACTGATATGGTTGCCAATTCCAAACAACTTCTCGACGCCTTAGGCATTGCGTGGGTTCAGGCGCCGGGAGAGGGCGAAGCCCAAGCCGCCTACATGTGCGCGAAAGGAGATGTCTACGCGACTGGCTCGCAGGATTTCGACTCGCTGCTTTTTGGCTCAAAGCGCCTCCTCAGGAACCTGAGCATAACGGGGAAGAGGAAAATCCCCGGCAAGTCAATCATGATTGATGTCCATCCTGAACTTATCGAGCTTGACAAGGTTCTTTCCTCCAGTGGCATAAGCCGGGAGCAGCTGGTGGCTGTTGCCATCCTTGTCGGAACTGACTTCAACCCTAACGGGGTAAAAGGCTACGGCCCGAAGAAAGCCCTCTCTCTTGTCAAAAAGGAAGGAACGCTCGAGGCCGTTATGGACGAGGTCAAGTGGGAGTTCTCTGCAGGGCCGGAGGAGATTGCCGATATTTTCCTCAAGCCGGATGTTACTGAAAGCTATGAGGTGAAGAGAAAAAACCTTAATGTTGAATCGGTTAGGAAGCTGCTTTGCGATGAATACGACTTCGATACTGGACGGGTTCAGGGGGTTATCGACCGAATCCAGAAGTCGAAGGGCGGCAAGTCCCAAAAGAGTCTGGAGGGCTTTTTCTGAAGGAGAAGCTCCTGCGCCTGCTGAAGAAGATTCCGAAGGGAAAGGTAACAACCTACAGGGAACTTGCGAAAGCCTTAGGCAATCCTCGTCTCTCCCGGGCGGTCGGCAACTGGCTGCACACTAATTCCCAACCGGAACGATTTCCCTGCTACAAGGTCGTCCGCAGCGATGGAAAAATTGGCGGCTATGCAAAGGGTCCGGCTGCGAAGAAACGCCTTTTGAAAATGGACGGGATAGAGGTTAGGGGAAACCGGGTCGGGCTGAAGAGGCACTTTTTCTCTTTCAAAAGATTTAAATAGGAGTTAGGCATGCCTAACTTTCATGGTAAATGAGTCGAGGGAGGACTACCTGAGAACAATTTATGTCCTTCAGGAAGGGGCCGATTCCCGGGGGATAAAGCTGGTAGATATTTCGGCCGCCCTCAACGTCTCAAAGCCAAGCGTTTCTGAGATGGTTAGAAAGCTTTCAAGGGCGGGCTATGTGAAGGCAAAACCTTATTCTCCTGTGTTCTTCACAAAGAAAGGACTGGCAAAAGCCAGAAGGATAACACACAACCACAGGGTTATTGAGGTTTTTCTCAGAGACATTCTCAAATGCAATTTAAGCAAGGTGCATGACTATGCCAACAGGCTTGAGCATGCCTTTCCCGAAGAGGTTCTTGACAGGCTTGACAAGTTCCTGAAAAATCCAAAACTCTCCCCTTATGGTCGGTTGATTCCGCACAACAGGAATGGAAGTTGAAATGGAAATGACTCTTGATAAGTTAAAACCGAAGCAGAAGGGGAAAATCCTCTCCTCAAAAGGCTCCGGGGATGTCCACAGAAGGCTTCTTGAGATGGGGCTGGTAAAGGGGGCAGTTGTCGAGGTTGAGAAGGTGGCCCCGCTTGGCGACCCTATTGAGGTCAAAGTGAAAGGATATCATCTCTCTTTAAGGAAAGAAGAGGCAGCCAAACTGGCTGTGGAGTTGCTTTAATGGGAATGCCTCTGGCGATGGTGGGGGCGCACGAAAAAGTCAGGGTAAAAAGCATTGTGGGAGGCTATGGCATAATGAAGAGGCTGAGTGATATGGGAATCTACGAGGGCACAACTCTCGAGGTTGTCAGAAATGATTCCACGGGACCGCTCATCCTTAAGGTTCTTGACTCGCGGATTGTTATCGGGCGGGGGCAGGCCCAGAAAATCATGGTGGAGATGAAATGACAGTCAAAAAAATAAGAATCGCCCTTGCAGGGAACCCTAACGTAGGAAAGTCAGTTATCTTTAACGCCTTGACAGGCGGGCGGCAGCATGTTGGCAACTGGCCAGGCAAGACTGTTGAGAAAAAAGAAGGGACTTTGAAATACAAAAACCACAGTTTCAAGGTCATTGACCTGCCGGGAACTTACTCCCTAACTGCCTATTCCATCGATGAGATAGTTGCGCGGGACTACCTTGTTGAGGAGAAGCCTGACGTTGTAATCCATGTTGTTGACTCGACCAATCTTGAAAGAAACCTCTACCTGACTATCCAACTCATTGAGCTGGGGGCAAAGGTCATTCTGGCCCTCAACATGAGCGACCTAGCGGAGAAGAAGGGGCTCAGGATTGACGAGAGGCACATCTCCCGCCTATTAGGAATCCCAGTCATCAAGACAGTGGCTACCAAGGAAAAAGGCGTGAAGAAGCTGCTTGATAAGGCTATCAAACTGGCAGGGGAAACGAAGGAAAGCAAAAGGAAAGTGCTGACTTATGGGAAGGAGCTTGAAGAGCACATTGAGGAACTTAGGGATTGCATATCAAAGAAGCTTGAGCTGCCTTTTGGTTACACCCCCAAATGGACAGCGTTGAAGCTGCTTGAGAACGACAAGGAAGTCATAAAGAAGCTCAAGGGTGTGAAAAACAGCGCGCATGTTCTTAAAAAGGCGAGGGAGACTAGGGTCCACCTTCAGGATGTCTTTGGGGAGGATGTCGACTCCTCCATTGCCGACGCCCGCTATGGGCTTATTGCCGGGCTGATAAAGGAATCTGTCAAGAAGCCGGCGGTAAACAGGATAAGCATGTCTGACCAGATTGATAAGGTTGTTACAAACAAGTATCTTGGAATACCAATTTTCCTCTTGGCTATGTTTTTGATGTTCCAGTTGACCTTCGAGGTAAGCGCCCCTTTCATGGAGCTGATTGATGAATTTTTCGGCTGGCTTGCCCAAACTGCTTCCGCTTCTATCCCGGCAGGATGGCTTTCTTCCCTCGTGTCGGATGGGATAATAAGCGGTGTCGGCTCGGTGCTGATATTTATCCCGCCAATCTTCATTCTCTTCCTGATAATTGCCCTGCTTGAAGACAGTGGTTACATGGCGCGTGCGGCTTTCATCATGGACAAGCTTATGCACAAGATAGGTCTCCACGGCAAGTCTTTCATCCCGATGATTCTTGGCTTTGGCTGCAACGTCCCGGCCATTATGGCAACAAGGACCCTGTCCAACAGGAAGGACAGGCTTTTGACAATACTGATTAACCCGTTTATGTCCTGTGGCGCAAGGCTTCCTGTCTACATCCTGTTTGCCGCTGCGTTTTTCCCAAACAACCAAGGCTTGGTTGTATTCTCCCTCTACATCCTTGGGATGATGGTCGCCATTATCATGGGATTGATTCTTAGCAGGACCCTTCTCAAGGGGCTTTCAGCGCCTTTCGTTATGGAGCTTCCACCATACAGGGTGCCAACGATAAAGGGCGCCTTAATCCACATGTGGGAAAGGGGTTCCCTCTTCCTAAGAAAGGCAGGGACAATAATCTTTGCAGCTGTCGTTCTGGTCTGGGCCCTGAGCAGCTTCCCTGCAGGTGTCGAGTATGGCGCGCAGGAAAGTTATCTTGGCCAAGTCGGAACTGCTATCGCCCCTGTCTTTGGACCGCTTGGTTTTGGCGACTGGAGGGCTTCCGTTGCCTTGATGACCGGTTTTGTTGCTAAGGAAATAGTAATAGGGACCTTTGGCACTATCTACGGTGTTGAGGAAGGCGGGCTAGAAGCCGCGCTCCAGCAGCACTTCACCCCCCTCTCCGCCTATTCCTTCCTCGTCTTTGTCCTCCTCTACGTTCCATGCATGGCAGTCATAGCCGTGATTAAGAGGGAAACAAACTCTTGGAAGTGGCCGCTTTTTACAGCAGCATACACAACAGCTGTGGCCTGGATTGTGGCCTTCATTGTCTATCAGGGCGGGCTGCTCCTCGGGTTTGTGTAGGGTTCAAGAATGAAAAAGAAGATGATGCTTCGCGGGATTGGTCTTGAGTTCACCGGGCTTTCAATACTTTACTCCCTGCTTGTGCTGGCCCTTCACCAATTTTTCTTCCCTGAGATGGCCTTGCCTCTTGGGGACGAAGTTCGCCTCGCCTTTGGAGCCCTCCTCATCCTGACTGGCTTGCTCACCTTTGTGATGTCGGCCAGACAGATTCACAAGGCGTTCAGGGAGGGAAGGCTTGAGACAAAAGGTCTCTATAGTCTGTGCCGCCACCCGGTCTACTCCTCTTGGCTCCTCCTTATTGTCCCGGGAGTAGTTCTCCTCTTCAACTCCATGCTTGGCCTCACAGTCCCCATTTTCATGTACTTGATTCTGAAGAAGATGGTTGTCGAGGAGGAAATGTATCTTGAAGGAAAGTTTGGAAGGAGATATCTGGACTACAAGAGACAAACCAGCTTTGTGATTCCAAGATTCAGACTTTGAAGCACTTTTTCAGGGCCAATTTTGCAATCAGGTCATCGATTTTCTCTGTCCCAAGGAACCTTGCAACTTTGTATCCGCCGTAGAGGAGAAGTGCCCTGTGCGTAAGCGAGAGGCTGGCATGCATAAGCGGCTGTACCATTACCTCAATATCTGTAATCCCAGCGAACAACTCAAGCATCCAGAGTATCAAGGCTATGTTCAGTGCCAGAATTGGCATTTTCAGTTCCTTTGAAATCCTTCTGTAGGTCCTGTTGAATCCAATCACAAACCCAATCCCTACCAGAGCTGCAAATACAAGACCTTTGGTCCCGAACAAGCTCCACAGTGCGATGGTGGATACAACTGACCAGACAAGGTGCGTCCAGCCACGCTCCCCAAAAAGCCTGTAGGTATAGATGCTCCAAAAGAACATCCCAAGGACTGCTGACCATGCGCTGAGCTGGATGAAGTCCACATCCATCACGACGACTGGCAGCCCATAGAGTATGAAAGTAAGGCCAAGGACGACCGCAGCCCAAATCCTGATTTTGTCCTTGTACTTAAGGTTTATCAGTGCAAAATAGCAAACTACAATGCCCACCAGCACTGAAAACAAAGCCCCCAGATTCAAAATTATCTCACTTGCCATCTTTCTCCACTCCCTCAAGATATTCCAGAGTTATCAAAAGGTTTGAAAGCTTCAACTCATTAATCTTCATCCAGTCCCCGTTCCACTTGTACTTCGGGTTTCCACCATACCTCTTTTCCTTGATTAGGGCAAACTCCCCGTGGTCGTTGATGATAGAACGAATGGTCTTCCAGATGTTTGACCTGTCCTCGCCAAGGGCCTTAGCTACCTCCGCATTTGAGAATCTTTTCCCCTTGTTTTTCGCAAGGAAGGTGATGATGCGCCTCTGGTAGCTTGGGACAACCTGCTTGATGGCGCTTACAAACCCAAGAGTAACCTTTTCAACATTTTTCCTTCCCATTCAGGGATAATAAGGCCCCTTTCTTTTTAACTACATTGGGGGATTTTAAAGGGAGCCTATCCCAAGCAGTTCTCCCTTTCCAGATATCCAGTCAGGTCGCTTCTGACAAGTTTCCCGGAACAATCGATAAATTTTTTCCCTGTTGGCCGGTGATTTCGCGGGTTTACAAAAATCCTCAGCCTCAGGTGGCCTTCGTCTTCCCCTTCAACCCTGAAATCCACGGCCAATGAGCCGCTCCTCTCCACGCTGGCCGCTGCATCGGGATACTTTTCCATGAAGTTCCGGGCCTCAAGGGTCTGGCCTGCAATCCTTATGTATTCCTCATCGCTGATTCCGGTGTCATACAAATTGACAGGCCTGAAATGCTCCCAGTAGAGCGCGCCAAGCAGGAAGAATACAACAGCTATCATGACTGTGGTGAAAAGTTTCTTCGACGCCACACCAACCATTGTATTTCCCACCTATTTAGCATTTTTCATAAAGGATATTTAGCAGGATGTTAATACCCTAACCAATGGCAAGCCTTAGGCAGCTGGAAAAAGAAGTCAAAAGAATAAACTCACGGAACAAGCGGGTCGAGGGAGACAAGGCATGGGAAAGTAGCTACACGCGGCGGGCTTTGCTGACCCTCTTCACCTATCTTGCGATTGGCTTCTACCTTGACGCCATAAATGTCAGCGACCCCTGGCTGAACGCAATCGTCCCGGCCGTCGCCTTCATGCTTTCAACCCTGACCCTCCCCTTCTTCAAGAGGCTCTGGACTGACCATATTTATGGGAATTAAACAACGGGTTTCATTTGTATATGCTTTTTCTGTGACCTATCTTGGTCACAAGGAGAAGCATTCCCTTCCTGTCAATGTCCAAGATGACCCTGAAGTCCCCCACCCTCAGCCTGTAGCTGGGGTCGTTGACAAGCTTTTTCACATACGCTTCAGGCCGTATCCTTATCCTTCCCAGTACTGCCACAATTCGCTCCTGAACCTGCCTCTCCAGCTTTTTCAGCTGCCTTAAGGCACTTCTTGAGAAGATTACTTCATACATTTGATAATCCCAGCTCTTTCTTTACCTGAGAAAGGGTGTAGAATTTTCCCGATTTTATCTCGGCCCTCGCCCTCTTTATTTCCCCTTTAGTCTGCTTGCCCAGTTCCATACTGTCTTCTATCAAATCCCAAATCACTTCCTCGTAGGTCTCCCTGTCAAAAACCTTCTTCCCTGTCAATTCTTCCCGCAGTTTAGCACTTATCTGGATGGTAGTCACCATAGCTAACTATAGTTCGCCATAGTTTATAAATTCTCCCTTTTAAGCAAAATCTTTAAAAACCCTGCCGTGGTGTAATCTACACCACGATAATTCTCCCCTCCCAAGGAGAGCAGGCGCATTTTTGTGCGCCTGTAAACCCCAATCCCTAAATAGCCGCAGCTCAATTTTTCCTCATGGACGAAAGGGTCGAAGCAATCCTGAAAGCCAACCTTGAGGAAAACAAGAGTTGTGCCCACGGGCTTGGCCATCTCCAGCGAACAGCCGAGTGGAGCTTCTGGTTTGTAACCCAGATGGACGGCACGCTTCGCGAGGCGGAATTAGCCTACGTTGCCGGCCTTTTCCACGACATGGTCAGGCCAGACACAAACGAAATCTGGCATGCTCAAGATTCAGCTAACAAGACGAAGGAACTTCTGAAAGACATTTACCAGCCAAACGATTTGGAAAAAATTGTGAAAGCTGTCCTTGACCACTGCGAGCCAAAAAAGGAATGGGAAAGCCTGCTTCATCAGGCCCCTTTTTTCGCAGACAAGATTGCAGAAGGCAGCGGTGCCTATGTGTGCTTAAGGGAAGCCCTCTGGTCAGGGGAATCACCAGACTATCATGGAAAGGATTTGGTCAGGTTTGTTCCCCACCTTCTAAGGAAGAGAGTGGATGGAGTTCTTCGCCCAACCAACTACCCGTCAAGATTTTCCAAGCTTGTCGAATACCAGAACCAGTGGATTCTTGACTTCTCCGAAGCGTTGGAAAAGAACGACAGCGATGCCGTCTTCCTTCTCGAGTTCTTTAACAAAAGGGGAAAGGAAGGGCTTGATTTCGACAGCGTGATTAGCGAGGCTGTCCTCCAGAAGATTGGCGAGTTTGGAGGAAAGTGCCTGACCGAAGCAATGCACTATGTGCGGGGCGGGAAGCAGTCCCAGTTCGAGTCACTTATCCAACGCTGACGGTTTCGCCGTCAACAGTCACCTTGTCGCCTGTCTTTATTTTAGAAATATCAACCATGTCAACCATCGGGATGCCGGAGATGATGGCACCAACAGCGACGATTGTCTCAGTCTCTTCGCAGACTATCGCGACCGGCGCCTTGCCAGCTTTCTTCATCCTGTAGATAGCGTAGGAGCCAACAGTTGAGCCTTTGCCGCGCGGGAAGACAAGCACCTTGCCTGCGACGCAGATATTTTCAAGCTCGTGATTCTTTTCGACAATAGTTCCCGTGTCAAGATCAACGCCGCCGAAAAAAGAGATTGGCTGTTTTGTAACTAGGGCTTCGCCGCTTGCTTTGCCTTCCTTAATCACTCGCCCTTTCATCTCCATTTCCCAGTCACCGCCGCTTCAATACATTGCTCAAGAGTCCCTATCTTCGTCTTCATCTTGTTGTGCCCACGGGCATAGAAGCATGCTTTTGCCGAGTTTGTTGCGACATGCTTGAACCTGCCCCGAATAGGCGCCACTGCAAGGCAGGTGTCGCAGGCAAACTTTGCGCCAGACGCTTCAATCTGTCTGACAAGGCCAAGCTTGTCAGCCTGTTCCTTAATCTTCCTCGCCAAACTAATCCAGAACTCGACCTTTACCTTCTTCCCTTCAAGGAGTTTTGCAATCCGCTTAAGTTCCTCAACAGAGGCGTGAGGACAGCCTATAGATACAAAGTCAATATCGTCTCCGTCGTCTTCCAAAGCCCTCAGTGCGCTGCTAATCTCAGCTTCGCTGACTTCAATGGATTCTTTCGGGACGTCGAAAAGCCCGGCTTCCGGCGTGAGTCCCTCTATATGGTAGAGGGGTTTTGAGCCGTAAGTAACGGAAGATGCACCGAAGCTTCTGAGCCATTCCTGTTCGGCATGGCGGATGCCTGTTATGTAGGCAATCTTGTTTTCAGCAACCCTGCCAAGAACATAGCCGAGCGCGCCCCACTTGGGTGTGCTGTCCAGCACCGCGCTGACGGCAACTTCAATCTCAGGTTTTCTGTTTTCCTTAAGATGAAGACCGTAGTTTGGCGTTTTTCCAACCAAGGCTGCCGCTAGCGCGGAGGGTCCTCCCTCCCGGTTTGTTCGCGCGCCAATAACTGAATTAGCATAGGCGACAGCTGAACTCTCACTCCATGCAATGTGGTCGCCGAAATTAGGCTTGTTGCCAATCAGGTAAGGGGTGCAGGTGCAGGAGGGACTTATCCCCATCTTGGAGAAGGCATCAATAACCCTCATCTGCTTCTTTGCAAACTCTTCAGGAATTCCAAGCCCTTTCCAATTTTTTATATCCATACCGGCAGGGTTTAAGGTGGTCTTCACCCGAACTTTGCCGTCTTCAGCCAGCTCAGCCAGATACTCAAGGCCTGCTTCCCCAAGGTTGTGGTAGGAAACACCGGCAACCTGAACCGAGACTATTGGAATCAGCCTGTCAGCCCTGTAGATTTTCCCCAAGGCTGTAAGAATTTCCATCGATTTCCTTGCTGCGTTGCCAAACTCGCCTGCAAGCATCCTTTCTTCTTCTTTTGTAAGAATCATTTTTTCTCTTCCTTGGGCGTGACCTTCATCTTCGAGGTGTATCTCTTTGCGGCTGTCTCGGCGTTCTTTGTTATCTGCTCAATCTCCTCCGGCTTTGCCTCCTCAATGTGGATGCCGCAGTAGCAGAGGATTGGTTCGGTTGTCTTTGCTGCGAAAGCCTTTGTAACATTAATCGCAATCTCTTCTTCCTCGTGTTCTTCCCTCTTCCAAACCTGAATCTCCCCGTCCGCAGCCATAACGACGACGCCAATATGGCTCTTGCCGCCTGTAACTGAAACAATCATTCCTTCACTTAGCCGCTTGATGTCGAGCGTTACTGCCGTCCTTCCTTTTCCGACTTTCATCTATAGTCCTCCTCAATGTCTAATTTTACCTTGCCATATTTAACTACTTCATACTTGCTCCTATCGGCGTTAAGCGGCAGCGTAGCATCTAAACCCATCTTTGATGTTATGGTTTTCTTTCCTTTTTCATGCTTTGCGCTAGGATCCAAGCTGCTGCCAGTTTGATTGCTGAGGATAACTACATCTTTGTCAGGCTGGAACCTAGTAGCTATGGCTTTCTCAACTGCATCCATATCGTAGATGTCTATATCGTCATCAACAACCAGAACATTTTTTAGCGATTTGTGTCCTACAAATGCCTTTTCAATTGCCTTTTTTCCATCGTCTTCTTTTTTCTTGATTATCTGTACAATTGTATGCAGCCAAGAGCCGCCTCCTTTTGTCATCAAAACATTTTTGCAAGTACACACTTTAGATACTTCATCATAGATGGTTGGTTCTCGGGGCATACCCATCAGAAGTTGATGCTCTACTCCACCAGCTAAGATGGCTTGATATAACGCGTTGTTCCTGTGCGTTATCATATCTATGACGAAGACCGGCTCCTGCCTCTCGTAGTCCCGTGTTCCCGTAAGATCAACAAAAGGGCCCTCACGATTCCTTTCCTTTGTTATTCTTCCCTCCAAAACTATCTCTGAATTGGCCGGAACAAGTAAGTCGTTAGTTATACATTTCGCGACGGGAGTTTCCTCCAAAGCGTTGGCTATTGATAGTTCATCAACACCTGGGGCTGGACTTATTGATGCAGCAACAAGAACTGCGGTTTTGTTCCCGATGCATATTGATACAGGCAAATCATCTTTTACTTTATGGTACGTATTCCACGTTTGCCTGTGCTCAATCAGCCTGCCAGTTGCCGTCTTTTTGCCTATCTGCATAAGCCTGTGGTAGCATGCATTCGGTCCGGTGTCTGGATCATTGATTATAGCCACAGTAGCAGTGGTATACCTGCCTCCGTCTCCTTTAAGATGGTACAGCAAGGGAAATTTGCTAAGATCTACGTCTTTAGTGACATTTTCTTGGCATGGCGGCTTCTTAACAACTTTCGGTTTTTTAGGACTTCTTAAAGCTTTAGCGAGCCTGAAAAGCAGCTTCTCTTTCGTTGTTCCTGTTCCTCGAGATATGGTCTCTCTGCTAGAAACGATTCCGGCGAATAAGGGGAAATCGCTCCCTTTTACCTTATCGAATAAAACTGGCGATTCGTTAAGGGCGCTTATGATGTTGGCTATCTCTAGGTGGGGGTCAACCTCCCTTTTTATCCTAGTGAGTGTTCCATCGGCTTCAAGTTCTTTAAGGAGCTGCCTCAATTCCATTCTAACACCTTTCTAACAAAGTCTCATGCTTTTAGGTTTATGTGTTTTATGTCTGTGAAGTTCCTTATCCCGTGCTCAGCATATTGCCTTCCAATACCGCTTTGTTTGACTCCGCCAAAGGGACAGTTGCTTGGAAGGAACATATGGTTGTTTATCCATACTACCCCTGCTTTGATCTTTCTTGCCATCAACATCCCTTTTTCTGGATTGGAAGTCCACACTGAGCAACCCAGTCCATACTTTGTGGAGTTCGTAATTTTGACGGCTTCCTCCTCCGATAAGAATTCCTTTATGGGAATTATTGGACCGAAGGTCTCTTCTTGCATTACTTTCATGTTGACGTCTACATTGACTAAAACTGTAGGTTCAAAAAAGAAGCCCCCTCCTCTTCCTCTTTTTCCTCCGATAAGTAGCTTTGCTCCATTCTTTACAGCATCATCTACATGCACCGCTACCTTTCTTCTTTGTTTTTCACTTATCAAGGGGCCTATGTCTTTGCCAAGTTCTATCTCTTTCGTTAGCTCCACTATTCTTTTTGTAAATCGCTTAGCCACTGTGTCTTGTACGAGAACCCTTTCAACACCCATGCAAACTTGCCCTGCGTTCATAAACCCACATCGTACGGCTTTCTTTGCTGCAGCCTCAATGTCTGCATCTTCAAAGACGATAAGGGCATCCTTGCCCCCAAGCTCGAGGCAAAGTTTGTGGAGTTTCTTCGCTGACTTTTCGAATATCAGTTTCCCTGTTTCAACGCTCCCTGTGAATGATATGCCATCTACATCGGATTTAACTATTGCTTCTCCAACTTTCGCCCCTCCCAAAACTAGTTGGAATGCTTGCCCCACAGAAAGGAACGCTTCGCTAAGTTTTCGTCCT
>JAUXGB010000029.1 GCA_030622515.1 Candidatus Altarchaeota archaeon | reverse complement strand
TCTCCACAGGGCGAGAATGCGTGGGTTTTCTATGAGGAAGGCATAATTGCCAACATCGGCATCAGGGGCGAGCACCCCCACGCAAATGTTTTGATAGACGCTGTAAGGGGAATTCTTTCGGAAGCTTACAAGAAGGAAACGGTCTATAATCCTGTTTCGGAATAGGTCTGACTCAGCTATTTATACTGCCCTCTTTTGATTGAAGTATGACTCTTGTTGCAGGGATTGACGAAGCGGGCAGGGGGCCGGTGATTGGTCCCTTGGTTATCTGCTGCTTTGTCTGCGAGGAGGAGAAGCTGCCCCTTTTGAAAAAGCTCGGCGTTCGGGATTCCAAGCTTTTGTCACCATCGCGGCGGCGAGAGCTCTTTAAGGAACTGAAGCAGGTTGGCAAGCCGATTATTAAGGAGATAACTGCCAACCAGATTGACAAGTGGATGGATTCCGGCAAGAACCTGAACCTGCTCGAACTGACTGTTATGGGGGCTTTGATTGAGGACTGCGGCGCAGGAAAGGTTTTTGTTGACGCGATTGAGGCTAACGAGGCCAAGGTGAAGGAAAAACTCAAGGCACTTTTTTCAAGAAAGGTGAAGCTGACTGCAAAGAACAAGGCCGATGTCAAATATCCTGTCGTTGGGGCCGCCTCGATTTGCGCCAAAGTCACCCGCGACAAGAGGGTTGCGGCCTACAGGCAGAAGTTCGGCGACTTGGGCAGCGGCTACCCTGCCGACCCTAGGACGCAGGCGTTTCTGCGGAAATGGGCAAAGACAAAAAAACCCTTCCCAATTATTGTTAGGAAGAACTGGGCAACCGCTAAAAATCTGGTAGGTGAGGCCCAGCAGATGAAATTAGGTGATTGGAGTGAATAAGTATTTTGAGAAGTTCGGGGCGATTTACAAGGAAGAGTTAAAGGATAGTCAAAAGGCGAGAAAGGTTCTTGACCTCCTAAGGGGCAGCGAGGAGATTGAGGCCTATCAGGCGCAGGCAAACACGATTGCGGTCAAGAGAATGGGTTACAATGACCACGGCAGGACCCATTCTGAGATTGTCGCTGCAAACGGCTTGAAAATCCTCCGCATTCTTACCAAAAAGGGGGAGAAGCCAAGCGTAGTGAAGGACCACGGCTGGGGTTACGAGGATGCGCAGATTGTTGTTTTGGTTGCTGCCTATCTTCATGATATAGGAAATTCAATTCACAGGGATGAGCATGAGGCCCTTTCAATTGCCATTGCAAGGCCCATCCTCTACGACCTTCTTTCAACCCAGTTTGGAGGAACAAAGCTCCACCTGATGATTGCCGAAATCCTCCATGCCATCTACTCTCATGCGGACGATGTCGAATGCTTGACCCTTGAAGCCGGGGTGGTGACCCTTGCCGATGCAACTGATTCAGCGCAGGGCCGCTCCCGAATCCCATTTAAGCTTGGCGACATAGACATGCATGTCATATCAAGCCAGGCCATTGACGAAGTTAACATTCTTCAGGGAGACCGCAAGCCGCTGAAGCTGGAACTGTTGATGAATAATGCGGCCGGCATCTTCCAGATAGAGCGGGTCTTTATACCTAAAATCAAAACCTCTGGCTTGAAAGACAGGGTTGAGGTTGTTGCAAAGATTGGCGGCGGGAAACAGATTGTTAAGGAGTTCAGGGTATAGGGATAAGGCCTGACGAGGCTGCCAAAACAGCAAGAATGGCAAGGATTATGACTATTAGGATGACTTTTACCGCTTTCTTAGCTACCTTTACGGCTGTCAGTGCCAGAACGAGAAGTGCAATCAGGAGAATGACGTCGAATTCGACCATAGATAGGGGAAAGATATATTTGCTTTTAAGGGTTGGTATATTCTATGCCTGATTATGGGCCGCCTCAGGGCGGTAACTGGCAGCAGCCTCAGCAGCCGCAACAGCCACAAAATCCCTGGTCAAACCAGTGGGGGGGCCAGCAAAATTACACTTATCTTGCTCAGCAGAGAAACCCATACAACCCGCCGGCTGAAATGCCGCAGAAGGGGAGCATCCTTAACAAGGACATTCCAATGACCTATATCGTCCTCGGCACCTTGGCCATCTGGATACTTATCTTTGGCGGGGTTTTCGGCTACATGTTTACCCAGCCCTGTGAGTTTGTTGCCTTCACCTCGGGAGATGACCTAACGCTGGGGAAGCTGGAAGACAAATTTGGTTTAAACCTTAGGGATAACCCTGAAGATTGCGCGACCTTCATAAGGCAGATGGTTATGGGAACCGAGCCCAGTTAGAGCTGGAGAACCATTTTCTCAAGAACTTCCCAATAGAAAATCCGGGCGTTTAGCTCTAGCTTGCCCCGCATGTCTTCAGGGATGTCAAGCTCAAAAGTCTCGTAGTTTTCTAGGTCCATTACCTGAACCTTGTCCTCGCTTGGCAGAGACAGCACCTGTGCCTGCCTCTTGTCAACTATCGGGATTTCAATTTTGGTATGGGATGGCGTCACCAGCGTGTGCCGTGTCTTGTCAAATATGCTTAAAGCGTCTATCCTGAACTTCCTGTGGCCATGCTTTCCCGGGGCTGAACTGTCGACATTGACAACCCTGCACGGGTGATTGTCTATAATGATGAAGCTCCCCTTCTTGATTTCGCTTGGTGTCCCCTGCCTCTTCATGATAATCAGAAATGAGTAAAGCTGGTGGCTATTTATTGCTTTTCATTCAGGTGGGACAAAAGGTATATTTGTTAGATGGTATTATAGTGGGCAATGGCCGCCAAATCAGCAATTAGGTATGGTGAAGAGGACGAAAAAAAGGATGTCCCCCTGGGAATCGTCATAATTGCCGGGGTTGTCATCTGGGTACTGATTTTTGGCTCTGTTTTTGCCTATACCTACTTCGCACCATGCTCTTTCATAAACGCAGTTGTCGGGGAAGATACCTTTATGAAATTCAAGGACCCGCGGCTCAGAAACCCTCCCTGCGACCCTGAAACGGACTTTACCTGCAAAGCCTGGAAGCTTGACACAAACCACGACTGCCTCTGCTTCCTAGGCCTTAAGCCGATTGGCGGGGACTGCCTTGACTATCTCGACTAAATTTGTCCTCGACACAACAGCATTCTGCGAGGCCTCAGCCCTCCCAAAAGGCAGGCTTCTCTACCCGACCCAAGTGGCTGACGAGCTTAAATCCAGGGGCACAAGGTTAAGGGCTGAACTCTCCGGCGCCAAGCCCATCTTTGTCAAAAAAGAGTTCCTTGCCAAGGCAGAAGCTGCCCGCAAGCAGACTGGCGACCGGCTGTCGCCCGCCGACATCTCCGTCCTTGCCTGCGCCATACAGGAAAAAGCCACCGTTGTCTCGGACGACTATGGCGTCCAGAACACCGCGCGCGAGCTGGGGCTGGAAATCCTCGTCCTCTCAAAGAGAGGCATCAGCGAGCAGTGGAGCTACGAGTACAAATGTAAAGGCTGCGGCAGGGTTTACCTGCAGGTAGGCATCTGCCCCGACTGCGGCAACCGAATCAAACGGAAGAGGGTCTGACCCGAACTATTTTAAGCTACACAGTAACTCACTTTAGAGGGGAAACAAATGGGATTAAAAAATTATATTTCTTGCAAAATAGATAAGGGCTTGGAAAATTACGACGCTGTCGACAAAGTAATCAACATTGGCGCAGCCAAACAGTGGCTCGGAGGCGTGGGAATGGGGATCGGAGTATATGTCGCTGCAGTTTCACCCCAAGGCGGAAAGGCTCAAATAGGCGGAATTCTACTTGCAGCAACTTCGGCAATAACTTTCGCAGACGGAACTGTTCAAGAGCCCGGGAAAACAAGAGGACTGATTGCAGCTGCTGTAGAAAAATTCTCAAACTACCTGAGGCAGGAACCGCAGCCTCAAAACTACAGCCCAGTCACAGTCAATTAAGCTGGCAGCATTTTCCCTGCCACAAATAAGCATAAATATCAATTTTTAGGGTTACTAGATACGTTCTAGGGTCACTGGGCGGGTTAGGTGATTACCATACCTAACTCTAAAGTTCCGGAAAAACATGACAAGAAGGAAGCCTTGCTGCTAATGCTCAGGGACATGTCGATGGAGCTGGTAGCTCTCGACACGGACGCGATTGACCAAGAGATGGCCAAGTTAAACTAGGCTTATCACATCATCGCCGGCCCCAACAGGGTCGGCATTCCCTTCTTTTCTTCAACCTGCTTATTTCCTCGCCAACGGCAGCGATAACCTCGCCGTCAATTTCGCCCCTTACCAGTTTTAGCCGGCTGACAAAATCCCGCGCGTTCTTCATTATACCTTCTGCTTCACCATAGCTAAGCGAAACGCCATATTGGACTTTTTCCCGTTCCCTTTTGACTTTCCACAGGTAGTTGATGTACCTTTCCTCCAGCTCGTTAAACCTGCCCACCAGCTCCCTGCCTATCTCTTTGCCAAAAAAGTACTCAAGAACAGCTGCAGTTGCGGCATGTTCCTTGCTATTTAGCCCTACCTTCGTAAGGACTGCGAGAGATGCATGATACATTGCGTAATAAGCCGAAATAACAACCCAATCCTCGTGCCCGAGTTTGTTCAAATCCGTCATCACAATCAGGTTGTGGTCTGCCTTCCTGATGTGGCTCTCGCTTAGCCGGTCATTCGGGCCTATCGTTCTTAGCCCCCTCGTCTCTCGCGCCCGTTTTAGCGCGTTTGCGATAACCCTGTCCGCTTTCACTTTCCAAACACCAGGCGTATGAATCTATCCGCTCCATACACCACATAGTGGTCGCTTATAATCTCAGAGACAAGGGTGCCACTTCTTTGCTTGCTAAACTCGGCCTTGCCCATCACCAGCGGGCTTATCTCCCTTCCGTATTTGGCATAGGTTTCCTTAACCTTCCTGTCAATGCCGCTCACCTTCCCGACCAGCAGCACGTCAATATCGCTCCCTTTCGTCGCACTGCCTTTTGCAAAAGAGCCAAACAAAACTGCTGAAGCAATGCCAGCCCGTTGGCCAACACCTTTCAGAAAATCATCTAATACCAGTTTCAGCTCTCTGTTCTTGGCGAAAAACTCTCCGCTTTTCTCAATCTCGCCCAGCTGTATCAGAGCGAGCGCCTTCTCACTCTCAGGATTTAATGAGCAGAGGTAAGCCTTGCCTGCCTTTTTCTTGACTATGACCCCTTCCGCGGCAAGCCTCTTAACTGTCCTGTGAACAAAAGAGTAGTACTCCTTCAAAGCCCCCGCAATTTCATTGATTGTAAACTCCCTTGCCGGATTGCGGAACAGAAAGTCAGTTATCTTCAGCCTAAGTTCCATGTTATCACTTCTTGTGATAATATTATCACTAATAGTGATATATAAATCTTTCACTGCTTTCTCCCGTATAAACCAAATATCTGCTCATCTTGAGAATTTTTTGAGCAGGCCCGCCTTTATCTTGCGGTCCAGTTCCTCTACATCCTTCTCGGTAAGTTGGCTCTTCCCGACAAGCTTCTCCATCAGCTGAAGCTTCTTCACTTCGATAAACATCGCCCTTCTGGCAACTTCGCTCCAGTTGATTTCCTTGTGCATCTTCACAATGGCATGCAAGTCGTCCGGTATTGACAGCGTCATGTTTGGCATAGGCACCACTATGTGTATTATGTGTATCCACATATTTAAAGCTTCTGCCTTCAAATGCCATTATCAGCTAACCTTGCATTAAATGCGTAGCAATAGCTTATAGTCGAAAAGACAGGGGTGCCACTACCCCCCTTCACTGGCAACCTCCCCCTAGTTCTTAGATAGTCCTCCTTTTGTAGACAGATGTGGTCAGCTACAAGAAGGTCAAATGCAAGTCTTTCCTCCATCACTTCAACAAGCAGTTCCTCCCCTTCAACTGGGGCGCCAACCCCTATCGAGGCTGTGAACACTCCTGCCCCTACTGCTTTGCCCGCTACACCCACGAGTATCTTGGCTACAATCAGGGAGGGGATTTCGATACAACAATTCTGGTTAAGGTCAACGCAGCCGAGGTGCTTGATAAAGAGCTGTCGAGGAAGAACTGGCGCAAGTGGCTCGTCTCCATAGGAACCGTCTGCGACCCTTACCAGCCGGCCGAGAAAGAGTTTCGGATTACCCGAAGCATTCTTGAGGTTTTCTCCAACCATAAAAACCCAATCCTCCTGACGACCAAGTCCCACCTAATCCTCCGCGACCTAGACCTGCTTTCAGAAATGGCAAAGAAGACCTCAGTCAGCGTCAACTTCACCATAACCACCCTAAGTGAGTCGGTCAGGGAGAAAACTGAGCCGCGGGCCTCCCCAACAAGCAACCGGCTTCAGGCTATGAGGCACCTGGCCGACGCAGGCGTCAGTGTCGGCGCACTCTACATGCCAATCTTCCCCTATATTACAGACAGCCATCAGGAGATTGAAGACGTCGTCTCTGCCATTGCCAACGCTGGCGCACGCTGGATAATTCCCGGCGTCCTCCACATGAGGTCATCCTGCCGAAGCAGGGTTTTCCGCCTAATCAAGCAACACTTTCCCCAGCATTTTGAAAAGTACCGGGAGCTCTACAAAAAGTCCTACGCGCCAAAAGAGTTTACAAGGCCGCTCTACCGCGCCTTCGGAATTGCCTACAGGAGGAACGGCTTCCGTCCGCAGGCCCACCAAAAAGTCTTCCAAAAAAAGCCGTTAACGCTGGACAGGTGGATGGGAACTCAAATTCGCCACTAGGAAAAATCCGCTAGCGCGCTTTGGTTTCTGAGATACCGTTCTACAAACGCCGCAACTTCTTTGGGAATTTCTCCTTCAGAAGTTACTTTAAGGTAAGGGTCATTTTTTCTCTCGTCGTATTCAGTAGATATTTTCCCCTCAACTTGCCCTTCATCAAAATTGAAAAAGTTTTTCACAATGTGATGATGACGATCATATCTGTTATTTGATGAGGGCTCTGTGCTATCAACTTCACTTTTCTCTTCATCTTTCTTAACTTCTTGAGGCGGAAAAACAACAGTTAAAGTGTCGTTGTAGAGATTATGAGGATTTATGTCCTCGTCTCGTTCGTAAAAACGGGTTTCTGAAACTATTGTGCCTTTCCCTTCGACAACACTTTTGAGCTTCTTAAGGAGGGGCCAGTAGTCGTTTCTAAAAGACAAAATCCCTTCAAAAGTCCCCTCGATTCGTTTGTTTTTCATACTACTCTGAAATGCTAAAACTTTATAACAGTTTCCAAAAACAGCCTATGGGCTCTATTTTCTCCCTTCCCTCCAAAACCTATTTAAAGCCGCTTCAGGATTCTTCAATTGAGGCAGGGTTTAGTCAAATCCTGACCTGACACGAGGCACAGACCATGGCAAGAATTTACGCACATAAGAAAGGAAAATCTGGCAGCACAAAACCTGTCAGAACTAGTTCTCCTTCGTGGGTTCGATATTCCCCCGAAGAAGTGGCCCAGATTGCCCTCAAGCTGAACAAGCAGGGGCTTACGCCGTCCCAGGTAGGGCTGGCTTTGAGAGACACCTACGGCATCCCAAGCGTCAGGCTGATAACTGGGAAGCCGCTTGTAAAAATCCTTGAGGACGCCGGAAGCAAGCTTGATTACCCTGAGGACCTGATGGCCCTGATGAAGAGGGCGGTCAGGATTAGGAAGCATCTGGTAACCTACAAGACTGACAAGCACTCTGGACGCGGGCTGTCCAACACTGAGATGAAGATTCTCAGGCTTGTAAAATACTATAAGAAGACAGGAAAGATTCCAAAGGAGTGGAAGTACAACCCGGCAAAAGCCGCGTTGATAGTATCAGGGAGATGATGATTCATGGCAACAAAAGGAACTTCACACGACAGATGGAAACGAAAAGACTGGTACACTGTGCTTGCGCCGTCTTTGTTTAATGAGGCATTGGTCGGCCAGGTTCTCGCCTCCGACTCGAAGGAGCTGCCGGGGCGAACCCTTACAACTACCGTCTATGACCTGACAAACGACATGAGAAAGGCACACATGAAGCTTGTGCTTGAAATCCTAAACACGGATGGCAAGAACTGCCACACAAAAATCAACTCCTTCGTCCTTGACAACAGCTATCTGAGAAGCCTGATTCGAAGACGGGCTTCCAAGGTCGAGGCTGTCATCAATCTCGAGACAAAGGACGAGGTAAAGATTCGTGTAAAGCCAATCGTGATAACCTTCCAAAAGTGCAATACGGCCCAGAAGCAGAACATCCGCTCATTGTTGATTAAGCGAATCGAAGAGTTGGGGCCCTTGCACACCTTTGATGCGTTCCTCCTGGAAGTAATCAGCGACAAGATTCCAAAGATGCTGAAGGACGAGATAAGGAAGATTTTCCCCATCAAGAATGTTGAAATCAGGCGAATCGACTTCACGGAGAAGTTCGGCAAGATGGAAGAGAAGCTGAAGAAGCGGGCAAAGCTCAAGAAGGCCATCGACAAGAACATCGAGAAGCTCAGGACAGACGGAAAAGAGCTGCCCCACAAGAAGACGAAGGATGTTCTCGACCTCAGGGCGGAGGGCGAGGATGCCGAGGTCCTGAAAGAGCCAGTCAAACAAAAAGCCCCTGCCGAAGACGTTGATAAGGACATGAAAGAAGCTGAAGAAGCCGCCGAGCAGGATGCTGCAGAAGTCGAAGTTGAGGACCGGGAGCCTGAAGCGGAAGCCGCAACTGAAGAAACCGAACCAAAGAAGGAAGATGTTTCAGTTTAAACCTTAACTTTGTACCTGAAGTAGTTGTCCCAGGGATTTTCAAGCTTGCACATCTGCTTGATTGTCAGTTTTCCAAAATGTCTCCTGAACGGCCTCATCGAGTTGCCGTGTGCGGAAAGCCCCACATTGACCTTATGCTTCCTCATAAAGGCAAGCAGGTCTTTTATGAACGGGAAGACCCTCTTTTCAATCATCTGGAAGGTTTCCCCTCCCGGCGGACCTGTCTTGTATCCCCGCCTCAGCGCCCAGTAAGCCTTGTCGCCATGGTCCCTCTTGTACTTGTATTTCGAGAGGCCAGCCACCTTGCCATAATCCCTCTCAATCATCCTGTCGTCCTCGACTATCAGTCGACATTCAGGATGGAACCTCATGACTTCTTTCAATGTGTCTTTCGACCGGGACAGGCGGGTGCGAAAAGATACATCAATCCTCCTGTCTTTCAGCATCCTCCCAACTTTCTTTGCTTGCCTGATTCCGAGGGGGGTCAGCTTCGAGTCTTTCCAGCCGGTGAAAATCATCTTCTTGTTCCAGTAGCTCTGGCCATGGCGGAAAAGGTAGATGTAGCAGTACTTTGCATTCGGGTTGACAACACCGAGGCGCCTTCCGGCAGCCTTCATCGACCTGTAAACTCGCCTTGCCATTGAGAATCAAGGGGGCTTTTAGGTATAATTGGCTATCTCTTCGGGAGCAACTGCTGGCGGAAGCAGCCCGTTAGGCCGGAGAGGAAGGAGAGGCTTAGCCCTTTCTTCTCCTCTTTCAACAGGCAGGTACGGAGGCAATCGTTCTAACTTGGGATGCTTGATAAAATCAGCATGAATCGCCCCCAAATCCTGAAGAATTTGATTTCTCACATAGATTGCCTTGTGGTATTTGACCTTCTTATTCAGCAGCATAAACCAAGGATAAGGGTTTATCTTAAATAATTGCCCTCAAGAAGAGGTTACTTTTCCCTAGCAGTCATGGCCAGGCCGACCCATAGGAGCCCGCCAAACATGGTTAGGAGAAATGCAATGACAAGGGTTAGGAGGGCGTTCGTGTCAAGGGCGGAAACGCCAAGCTCGATTCCTGAGACCAGCAGCATTGCAAGGAGGAGCGAAACTGACCCGCCAAGCCAGTATGCTATGTTTTTTGAATTCATAGGTTAAACCTCCTCAAAGCTCTATTTACATCTTTCGAAAAATAAAAAGAAAAAGGAGCCCGCTCGTGCGGGCAAAACCTTTGAATCCATCACTTTACAAGTCGGCAGGCATGATTGTCTTTCGGTTGTTTGCCTTTGATCTCTTGATTGCCGCGGCAAGCAATGCCTCGACAGTCTTGTCCAATGCACTATACGTGTCATGCGCGACTCGCATGTTTGTCTTTCTTGCTACTTCTGCTACAGCAGATTTTACAACTATTGCCATTTTTTTTACCTCAAGCCCTTCCAACCCTGAAACCTTTATAATCCTTTCCCCCAGCCCTTATAAACCCCAAATTCAAAAACCCAAAATTCAAGCTTTCCAGCCAGTGGTAACGGCGAATTCACTCAACACTTGCTTCTTGCGTATATCTCGCGGACTTGAGGACAGCCCTTATGTTTCTGCCGAGTTGGTTTTCCTTTCCGTTGCTCTTTGGAGAATCTGCTTCCTGCCTTGCATAACTGGCCACTTCTTCCCAGAATAGAACTTCGTCGTCAGGCAGATTTTTACCTCGAAGCTGAGCCCTGAGCTTTTTCAGCCCACCCTTTTCCGAGACCACTTTGTTAAGGTATGAGAAGTCTTCAATCACCTGCTCGGCAAGCTCTCCACTCCTGCCGTCCTGCAGGAATTCTTCAGCCCCCTTTCCATTCAGGTAGGCTTCCTCAAGCTTTCTCACATATACCGCCACAGCCCTGTCATCAAACAGCCTCAGGCTTCCCTTCACCCTGTCAGCATCGGAGGCGACATCTTCCTTCACCCTGTCAAGCACCATGCCATAGTTCCTGGCTTCCCTCTGTAGCTCAACCAGCTCACTGAAAATGCCCTTGAACATGCTTTCGCTTGCATATCCTGAAAGCAGGCTCGGCTTGAGTTCTTTTTTAAGACTTGCAAATCTCTTGTCGCTTACAATGAAGAGTCTGCCGTGGAGTGCGTCCCTGACATAGTCTGCGTCTTCCCTTATCGTTTTGTCACCGTACCAGTTGCCCGCGTCAAGCGGGTCGTTCCTGTTGGCTAATTCATCGCAGTGGTAGACTGGGTTTTCCTTGGTCTTCCCAGCTATGAAAAGAAACTCGTCCTTTTTGTCAATCGAGGACGATATGGTCCGTCTCCCCTGTCTTTTATCTTCCGCATCCATAATTTTACTCCGAAGCTGGTGCTTCCTTTCCTGAATATGGTTTGAGGATTACATCCTTTATTCTGTTGATACCGTCGTCCCAGACAAAATGATCCAGACCTCGCTTAAGATAAGCAGTTTCAAACTTGTCTGCAAGCTGGCCCCTGAGGTTGGGAGTTTCACCCTGCCCTTTGAGCTCAGCTTCTCTTCCTTCAAGTTCTTCATACGCCATCAGGAAATCATGCCTTACACGTCCAAGCTGGCCTGCATGCCCTCTCATCTGCCCTTGCCTCTCCTTGAGTTCCGTGACTCTCCAGCCGTATTCTTTACAAAACAAATCTCTGTTGCCTATGCGGTTCTTCTCCTCACGGAGTTCGTCCATCTCAGAAGAAACGATTGGGTCCCTGTAAAACTCTTTCTCGTCAACCCCGTCAGGGTCGAGAGTAATGAAGCTTCCGGGAGTCTTGATATGGTATATTGGGTTCTGCTCAGTAGTGCCAACAATGAAGTTTAGCTCTTGCCTCGGATATGAGGTTTCCTTTGGAACTTCCGGCTGGGTAACGTTCGGTCGGTCGCCTACAGTAACGTGCGGTCCTTCCCCCACGGTAACATTCCTGTCCCCATCCGTTCGAATTACCATACCTAAACTCAAACATGTCCTTTAAATACTTTTGCCACCTGAAGGGGGTTAACTCTTCCCTACGGCATCTTGCAGGGCCTGCCTATAATCTCTGAATGCGGATTCCCCAAGCACCGTCGGCATCTGGTTCGTGTAGGTATTGAGCAGTCCTTGTTCTTGGTAATAGTTTCCCAGCTTCTGAAGATACCCCCCGAAGTGCTTTTCCTTCAGTTTGACAACAGACGCTGTCGTCGGGTCGTGTTTTGCTCCAGCCTTATCAAACAGGTTCTCTTGCGCACCCACCCAGTTCCTGATGTCGTTGATAATGGGATAGGCAAGCAGGTCTTCCTCGGAGAAAGGGCAGTCATCAGTCTTCCACGAAATATATTTCCATTCTTGCTGTAATTTAGTGTCGGTTACCATAGAGCCGTGCAAAGAGAGCGGTTTAAAAAGCTTTCCCTACCTCAGAACTTCCAGCTCGACCGGGCTTCGCGTCAGCCACCTTGGCGACCCTTTGGTAACAAGAATGTCATCCTCAATCCGGACCCCAAAGCTCTTGAGGTAGACCCCCGGCTCGATAGTGAGAATCATGTTTGGCGCCAGAGGAAGCTTCCGCCCCGGATAATTTTGGGAAAAGTTTGGCCCCACGTCATGAATAGTGACTCCTAGCGGGTGTCCTGCCCCGTGCTTGATGAATTTTTCAAAGCCGTGCGCCTTAAGAATCTCGTTCGCCGCCGAGTCAATTGATTCGCCGCTGGCCCCCGGCCGGATTTTCCCTGCTGCGTAGAGCTGGGCCGCCTTGACTGCTAGATAGACCTGCTCTTGCTTCTTTGTCGCTTTCCCGTAGGCGAAGGTTCTTGTTATGTCGGCGCACCTAAAGTTGAAAGCCGCCCCCATGTCAATCATAATCATGTCACCCGGCTTCGCTTTCCTTTTCCCCGGGCTTGCGTGGACTTGGGTTGTGTTTTTCCCGTAGGCGACAATGGTTGGGAAGGCTTCAGTTAGGCCGCGCTTTTGCATTTCAAAATTAGACAAGGCTGCCAGTTCCAATTCGCTTCGCCCGCGAAACGACTGCTGGAGAAGTTTCATTATTTCAAGGGAGGCTTTGCAGGCTTTTTTGTGCAACTTGATTTCCTTTTTGTCCTTGACCGCCCTCATCTGGTAGTTCAGCTCCTCTGCCGGAATGACTTTCTTCACCTTTAGCAGCCGCTTCAGGCCGGCGACCTCCGAATAGAGCAGGAAGTCCATATTGTAGTTGTTTTTCTTGAAGACGTTCTTTGAATAGTTGACAGCAATTGTTGGTCGTCGGGACAGCTTTCGGAGCTCCCGCCTGAGTAGAGGGAAGAACTCGTCCCCTTTCTCAAAACGTTTAATCCTGACATTCCCGTTTACCTTCTCGAACGAGCGGACAACAGCGATGGGTTTGCCAGACCTTGGCACAATCACGGCGTGCCTGCTCTCTACCGGCTTGTCAAGGAAGAGTGAGCTTGTCGGGTCGCCGCGGGCGCGCATGGAGAAGATAACCCAGGCATGAACGCCGTTTCTAGCCATCCATTTCTTCGCGTCCTTAAGCATACTATCAAAACCTTATGAACCTGTTATTATAGGCTTGCTCGTTCCTGCAAAGGAGGGCAACCCTGCTTCGCT
>JAUXGB010000050.1 GCA_030622515.1 Candidatus Altarchaeota archaeon | reverse complement strand
GTCAAGCTTTTTGAAATACTTGTTCCAATCTTTAGTAAACCTCAGCGTATAATTTGTCATCAAAGCCTACAAGTTAATTTGAATATAAAAAGGGGACTTGAACAGTGCCACTATTCTTATCTACTTCAACTTGTACTTGCCAAGTGCCTGAGCTTCAGTTAAGAGCTTACGTTTCCCCTCAGAAATTTCCTTGTCAATCCTCTGCATCTTCCTAACAGCAAGCTCATCTTCACGAGCTCGTTCCAAAAGTCCATACCTGTTGTTGAGCTCAAGGATTGCCATCCTCAACGCCTCGGTCTTGGTCTTGGCAAGCCCGCTCCCTATGGCGCTTTCAAGTATTTGTTCCAAAGCCCCGGTAAACTTGACGGTAGCGTACATATTATCACTTCAATAGCTATTTACCTATCATACTTATAATACTTTCGATAATTGTTAGGTCTTATAAGCTATCAGGTTGGATGGTTGATGATGTGCATAGGAATCCCTGCTAAGGTTGTTTCTGTTGGTAAGGGCTCGATAGTTGTTGAGATGCCAAGCGGGAGGAAGAAGGCCGATTCAAAATTGGTTGGCAGGCTGGAGGTCGGCGATTTTGTCTATGTCCAGAGCGGGTTTGCAGTGAAGAAGCTAAGGAAAGAGGAAGCCCTCGAAACCCTGAAGCTGCTTAAGGGTTAAATAGGTGGAGAATTGACTACTTTTGATGGTGGAGGCCTTCCTGTTTTTTGCAGCTCTGGCGGTGGTCTCGTCGCTTGGCCTTATCCTTACAGCCATCCCCTCAGGCAGGAAGACGGTTCTTGGCATCCTCGTCCTCTTCGCCCTCACCATAGCTTACCTCTACACCAAGGAAGTTCTAATTCTCTGGTTGCTGATTCTCATTCTCATCCTAAACATCCTGCCGGTCACCTCCTTCTCCCTCCTGTCGGCTTCCTCAATGATGACTGCCATCTCGGTAGCATACTGGCTGATTATCTCAGGATTCGGTGGCCTGCCGCTGACCTTTGAACTGGCCTTCGCTGCCGTGGCAGCAATAATCCTTCTTGCCATAATCGGAATATTCCACGACAGCTCGCGCGGCTTTTTGCTAATCTCTGCAGCCGTCCAGATTCTTTTCATCTGCCTCGAAGCTGCCACCGGCACTATGGCTGGAGGAACGCTTGTCTTTTCCAGCTCGATAAGAATATTCAACTATGTTATTGCGGGAACTGTCTTCCACATGGGTATGGTTGTCCTGACAAGGGACGGTGCGCTTGAGAAACTTGGCAAGCTTCACGGATGCTACTATGCCCGGCCCGCCGTCTCGGCCGCTGTCGGGCTGTCAGCCCTCTCCCTCGCAGGCATCCCCGGCCTTAACATCTTCATAAGCGAATGGCACATGCTTACCTCTTCCTACTCAATCAGCCCTGCCATAACAGTCCTTGCAGTCTTTGCCGCCATCTCCCTCTTTGTAATGTACATGAAGGTGTTCTACCTCATCCTTGCCGGCGAGAGGACAAAACAGGTCGATACCTCAAGGCCGGTTATTGCCTATTCAGTCCTCCTCGCAGCAGCCTCAATTGCCCTTGGGCTCTTGCCGCAACTGCAGCAGGCCCTGCTCTCAACGGTGATACCATGAAAGACAGGAAAAACGTTTACCTTGGCGGGGAAGATGACAACCTTGAGAAGGTCAATCCCAGACATATCGAGAAGTTCCTAAGCTGGAAGCTCATGCTCATAATATTTGCAATGATGGTGGCGATAATGTGGCTGGTAAAGCGATAAGAAGGTCCCCTTGGATAAATCATTTCAACCCGGGCGGGTGCAACGGGTGCGCGATAGAGATACTTGCAACGCTGACCCCACGATATGATGTTGAGAGGTTAGGCATTGTCCTCAAGGGTTCGCCAAGGCATGCAGACATCTTGGTCGTCTCAGGATATGCCAACAGGATGAATGAAACTAGGCTCAAAAGAATCTATGAGCAGATGTCTGACCCGAAAATCGTTGTTGCTATCGGCCGCTGCGCCCTTGGCGAAGGCCGCCTTGCAAAAAGCTACGTCCTTTGCAAAAGGGTTGAGGAAATAATCCCGGTGGATGTCTTTGTCGCCGGTTGTCCCCCGACGCCGGAGGCGATTATTGAGGGGATAAGAAGGGCACTGGAGGTTTATAAAAATGGAAGTAAGAAGGGTTGAACCGGAGAAGGTCAAGGCTGAGGCGCTCGAGTTTGTGGATGACAGGCTGGTGGCAATTGTCTGCAGGGATGACGGGAAAACTTTCACAGTCTTCTACTTCTTTGAAAGGGAGAAGTTGGCAGCCTTCAGGTCGTCAGTCCAGAGGAAAAATCCTGTCCTCCCGACAATTATGGAAGTCTTTGATAATGCTGAACATTATGAAAGGGAAATTCACGAGCAGTTTGGTGTTGTTTTTGAAGGCAATCCAAGGCTGCACCAGAAGTTCCTCCTGCCAGATAACTGGCCGGCCGGGGACTACCCTATGAGAAAAGACAGGCCAAACGTCTGCAGGGGTGGCAAGCATGCATGACTTCATAGTTCCTTTCGGCCCGCAGCACCCTGCTGAAAAAGAGCCAATGTGCATCCGCGCAGGCCTTGAGGGGGAGACAATAACGGAGCTTGACCTCAGGTTCGGCTATGTCCATCGCGGCATGGAAAAAATCTTCGAGGGAAAAGGCATTGACCAGGGCATCTACCTGTGCGAAAGGATTTGCGGCCTCTGCTCCGAGTCCCACTCCATGGCATTCACCCGGACTATTGAGGAGATGCTGGGGCTCGACGTCCCAATGCGGGTCAGGCACCTGCGAAGCATTGTCACAGAGCTTTCAAGGCTCCACAGCCACATGATTTGGGCAGGCTTTATGGCGCACGAGGCGGGATATGAAACCCTT
This sequence comes from Candidatus Altarchaeota archaeon, assembly GCA_030622515.1. Classification (GTDB taxonomy): domain Archaea; phylum SpSt-1190; class SpSt-1190; order DYHY01; family DYHY01; genus JAUXGB01. The sequence continues at coordinate 3,963 of JAUXGB010000050.1, read as the reverse complement.
TTCATGTACCTTATGAGGGAGCGGGAAAGGATAATGGATATTCTCGAGAGGACAACAGGCGGCAGGGTCCACTACGGGATAAACAAGATAGGAACCCTGAGGTATGACGTTCCAAACGCGAAGCTGGCGAAGATGGTGGAAGACGTTGACACGACGCTGAAGAATATTGAGAAGTATGTTGACACTTTCCGGAATGACGGCACCCTGAAGGAAAGGCTTGTCGGGACAGGGATGATAACCGGCATTCAGGCGAAACGGTTTGGGATAGTTGGTCCTGTTGCAAGGGGCTGCGGGATAAACAATGACGTGAGGAAGAGTGACCCTTACGCAGCTTACGACCTTGCCGACTTTGAGGTACCAACCTACAAGGGATGCGACGCCTGGTCCCGCACCATGGTCAGGCTTGAAGAGCTTTACGAGTCTGGAAAAATCATAAGGCAGCTAATCAAGGACATCCCTGACGAGAAGATACCTGCATTCAAGTTTACAAAGGCAGACGATGGCGACCATTTTGCAAGGATTGAGGCGCCGCGCGGGGAACTGTTCTATTACCTCAAGGTAAGGGATTCGAAGATAGACAGGCTTGCAATCAGGACGCCAAGCATGGCTGTCCTCCCAATGGTCCTCAAGCCAGCCCTTATGGGGGAGAAGGTCTCCGACCTCCCGATAGTCATCTCATCACTTGACCCGTGCTTCAGCTGCATGGAAAGGGTGGTAATAGTGGAGAAGGGAAAGGAAAAGGTTTACACCGAGCCGGATTTCAGGAGGAAGTTTAGTGGTAGATAGCTGGAGAATTGCTTTCGTCCTGCTCGCCCCCGCAATCGCCCTTCTCTTCGAAGGAATAAGGAGGAGACTGGGGGCCCGGATGCAGAGCAGGGTTGGGCCGCCGCTGCTCCAGCCATTCTACGACACTATTAAGCTCCTGTCCAAGGACGATTTTGTTGCGGAAAAGGAGTCAAACATCTTCTTCCAATACGGCCCCTTCGTCTCCCTGCTCTTTGTCTGGGTGATTTTCGCCCTCATGCCGTTCCCGCTCGCGAGTTTCGAGCATGATTTCATCCTCATGATTTACTTAATCATCCTAGTCGACGCCTTCTACATAGTTTCAGGACTTGCATCCAACTCCCCCTTCGGCATCATTGGTGCAATGAGGGAGATGGCAAGCATCATTGCCTATGAGATTGGGCTGGCGGTTGCTGTCATAACATTCTTCTTCTATTCCGGCGCAAACTCGATTGGGGAGTTCACGCTAGTGAACGGCTTCACCCACCTGCCGGTTTCATCGCTCGGCCTTCTCCTGCTCGGGCTGGTTACCCTGAAGAAAAGGCCTTTCGACACGCCGGAGGCGCACCCGGAGATTTTTGACGGAGCCTTCACAGAATACTCAGGCAAGCGGCTGGCTTTCCTCCGCCTTTCCGAACAGATGAAGGAACCGCTGCTGATTTTCCTCACGCTCTTCCTCATCCTCGGGACGTCCAGCCTCCCCCTCTTCTTCGCAGCCTCCCTCGCCCTCCTCTTCGTCTACACCTTCATCGACATGGTATCAAGCAGGCTCAAGGTGGAACACGCTGTCAAGTTTTACATGGTCGTGCTCGCCGCCCTCCTGCTGGAGCTGGTCTGGGTCAGCTATCAGGTGATAACATGAGAAACATGATTGAAGCGCTGAAAAATCTCTTCAGGAAGCCTGCCACCGAGCCGTTCCCCTTCGGCGAACACAAGAGAGCCGAGAAGTTCCGCGGAAAAATCTTCTACGACGCGGAAAAATGCATTGGCTGTCGCCTCTGTGAAAAAAACTGCCCGGTCGACGCAATCAAGTTCAGGAAGAAAGGCGACATAGTCTTCGACATGAGTTCATGCATCTTCTGCGGTATGTGCCGGGATGTCTGCCCGCCAAAGTGCATCCACTACACCAAGGAAGACCTGATGATTGAGAAGGACAAGAAAAAGCTAGTCTCCGACAAGCGGGACTGGCGCAAGCAGTAGCTTCCTGACCTTGTCGACAATCTCCGGCAACTTCTTTTCCATCTCCGGCGTAAGCTCCTCTCCATAATCTATCCTCTTCGGCTGGATGCCTATGAGGGAGAGTTTGGTCTTTGGGAAGAACCCCTTGAAGAAAGTTATCGGCAGGGAATGGGTGCTGGCGTTAGCCTCCGAGGCAGCATCTATTGGGAAGAGTTTGACATCGCCAGCTTCGGCGTCGAAGAAAGCAACATCAACAAAGTAGATGACGTCAGGCCCGAACTTCTCAACCGTCCCGATGAAGTTTGACGGCATCTGGCCGGCCTCTATGACAAGGAAGTTCTCCTTCGGAAGCTCCAGCCGCGAAGCAATCAGGTTGCCAAGATTGTCATCCATCTTCAGCGGGTTCCCCATCCCAATAACGGCTTTCTTCAAAAATACACCCTTCAGGAGCAGCTTCGGCCGTTTCGTTTAAATAGTTTCTCGAAGCTACTTATCTTAATGACGCAGAAACTCGGCGAGATAGATGCAGAACTCAATCAGGTTAAGGACTCCCTCGACAAAGTATTCTCAAAGGCCGAACAGCCACCCAAGCAGCCTTCCCCCACATCAGCCCCAGTAATACCTGAGCCGGGGGAGGAAAAGAGTGAGGAAGAGCATATTGAAGAAATAAAGAATGCGGTTGGCGTTCCAGTTAAGCAGCCAGCGGAGGAAAAACCCGAAGGCCCCACCTTCTCAGTCCTTGGCGAGCTTAAGAAGCAGGTCAAGGAGGATGTTGATGAGCTTAAAGTAGAGCTTGCTGAACTTGAAAAGTCAAGCATAATGGAAAAGAAAGCGGAAGCAGAAAAAGCCCGGGAGATTGAGGGCGAAGTCATGGAACTTGAAAAGTCAACCGCGATTTCAGTCTCCAAGGAGAAGGAGATGATACAGGAACTCCAGAAGCAGATTGACGAGCTTAAGACGACAAAGGCTGTCGATGTTCAGGAAGAGCTGAAGTTTGTTGAATCCAGCCTTCTCCAGACCGTCGACCACCTGACAACCCAGGCAGACAAGATAAACCAGATGATAACGGAAGTCAACGGCATAAAAACAGCAGCGGCAAATTCCAACTACAGGAGTACCAAGCATATTGACGACCTTATAAGCACGATGAAGCTGATGGAGAAGAACGTACAATACATCTACGGATACCTGCAGCAGGCAGGCGCAAAGCCTAATACTCAGAACCCAAACGTCAGATAATCTTTTATATAGCAACTTTTTAGTTGATTGAGGTGATATGGGTGGACAAAAGATTAACAAGCGGCGCTATTTCCCTGTCTTTTTTGATTTCTCCCGCTTTGGCCGTAGATGATGCCTCTGCCGGGGGTATAGCAGCAATTATCGTGCTGATAATCTTTGCTCTCTTGGTAAACCTTAGGCCTAAGAGGATGGTAATGCAGAAGATAAGAAGGATGAACGAGCTGAGAGGGCCTGAAGTAAGGTTGGCCTCTGCAAAAATAGCATCAGAAGCTGTAAGGAAAGCTATCAGAGGCAGGAAGAAGAGAGCCAAGACGAAACGGAAGAAAGCCAAGAAAAAGAAGAGAAGGAAGAAGCGGTAAAAATGGGAATCGGAAATTTCATTTCAGGGGTTTTTGGGAAAAAGGAAGAGGAAAAAGAAAAGGTTGAGGAACTGAAAAAAGCTGTGACCGAAGAACCTCAAGCCGTCGAGCCGGACCAGAATACCCTTCAGAAGATTCCGGTTGATGAGACCCCTGAAGAAGAGCCGCAGGAGCAGGCCCCACAAGAGCCAGACCTCGGGGAAGAGGTTGCTGACGTTCAGAACAAGATAGAGCAGCTTGACGAAAAACTTGAGGAGCCACAGCCTGAACCCGAACCACCGCAGGAAAAACCCGCCAAGCCTGACGGAGACCTCGCGACAAAGAAGGAAGTGGCCGCCCTTAAGAAAAAGATTGACGATCTTAACAACTTCATAAAGGCCGCTCCAAAGAAAGAGATAAAGGG
>JAUXGB010000004.1 GCA_030622515.1 Candidatus Altarchaeota archaeon | reverse complement strand
TTTAAGAGCTTTACCAATAATACGGGGGCTATCCGTGAGACTTTGGAAAGACTTTACGTCGATGAGGAGGACGCCTTCGATGTTGACCTGTATCTCCTGAAAGAATACAAAAACCTTCTTCGCGTCTCAGTTAAAGGAAAAGTTACGAGAGGTTTGGCAAGGTTTGGTGTTCTTGGCTACTGCACAGAAAACGGCAGGGAGTTTTTCGAGACGGTTGCCAAGCTTGAGGAGAAGGGTTTTGTCCAAGATAGTTATGTCCTTGAATTTTTTGGCAAGATGCCAATGGAGGAGTACAGGTGGGTTGCCGGGGACGGGAGCAGCGATTTCCCAAGGGAAAGGCGTGACACATTCTCCCAGCAGGGCTGCCGTAACCTGAGGAGGAGGAAGGATGAGGTGCAGATTCTCAAGTCTGACGCGGGGAACCTTTGTCTTGGTGTGAGGAGGATTGTCCCCTTGGGGCTTGTCCAGAGGAAGGAGGACATTTTTGAAAGATATGCTGAGGGGGAACCAAACCCTTCCGACTATGCTGTCCAGACCTTGCCGTTCGATGCTATTGGGGGACGGAAGACATTCTACAGGAACTGCCGTCCTGAAAATCTTGAAAAGACTCTTGGGGTTTTTGACTGGTATGAGGAGAAAGGGAAGGAGATGGAATGAGTAATCTTGATTTCAGGGATAGAGAGATTGGTTTTGTTAAAGCAAGGGCCTACGGCGTTATGGTAAGATTCCCTAACGGGAAAAACGTGTTTCTTTCACCGACCGAGGAGCTGATTGGCCACTTCAGTGCTGCCGGCAGGGAAGAGAAGAGGGGAATTGTTGGAGGTGATTATGATTCCTTAGTTAAGGCTGTCAGGAAAAAGGAAGGCAGCAAGAATATGTTTACCAAAGAGACCCCCATAAGGTTTGTTACAAGGAGGAAGAAAGGGGTCAAGAGAGTTCATACAGAAAGGAACTATGTAAGGAGAGGGCCGTACTCAGGCAAGTACAATTTTAACTTCTCTGTTCTTTCAAAAATGGGAGGGAGGAAAGGGAGGCTTGCGAGGCATCGGGTCGGGTGCAACAACATTCCCCTGCAGGGAGAGGTGCTTTCAGAAAAATTCTCCTTCAGGTGCGACTGCAGGGATTATCATGTGCTTGGTTTGAAAGGGGATGATGCCTTTCTTCCTGACGACCATTTCTTTATGGCTATGGCTGCCCTTGGAAAGGCGCGTGAAGAAGTTATCCATGAGGTCCCGTTGGACGAGCAGGTCTACAAACCAAGAATTGACTTCAGAACAAGACTGAAGAAGAGTGCGATGCCAAGGATTTTCTTCCCGGGGATAAATGACTTTCCTGTGGCTGACGAAGGGCTGGCTAGGGAAGCATTAGAAAAAATCTACCTGAAGGGAGAAAATCTTGCTGATGTCGACCTGTGGCTGCTGCACGACAGTCCTTGGGTTATAGAAGACGATCTTTTCAAAATGGTCAAGCAGGGAAAGGCAAGGTTTGAGATTTACAAGGGGGGTGAGAGTAACCATACTAGGATTATGGGGGCCAAAGCAAGAAATGCTGCGACCATTCTTGAAGATAAAAAGCTCAGGGGTGGTCCTTTCGAGCCCTATGGGATTGTCCTTGAATATCCCGGAAGGGAAACTGTTCTTGGGCAGGGTAAGTTCTCTCAGCAGGCCGCCTGGAACTCCCACAGGGACAAGTTCGATGTCCAGATTCTTGAGATGGATGATGGCGAGGTTGCTTTTGGTGTGAGGCGGGACGTTTCTCCAGATAAGGTTGGGAGGATGAAGGCCCATCCTGACTGCAACAAGGGTTATGGTTTCTACATTAACAGGTTTGACGCGACCCGGAGGGACACTCTTTACAAGGTTTGCGAGGTTGGGGAGATAGAGAAGACGCTGAAGAGCCTTGAAGGGTACTCTATGGTCTTTGGTGAATAAAAAATAGAAAAAGGCGGCAGGCTCGTGCCTGCCACATCTTTACCTTACCTGTTCCTTATCCTGTCAAGGACCCGGTCAATCGGGAGGGTTGCGTTTACTCCGAGCCGTTCCTGCTGGAGAAGCCGCTCGCGCGCAATTGTTATTGCTGTCGCCCTCACTCTGAATCCTTCCGGCTGCTCGAAGACTCTTTCTCCGCGCCTCTTGGCGATTTCTTTCCTTGCAATCTCCTCAGCCTGCTTTGCTATTCCCAAGGCCTTTCCATACTCCTTGTCGGCCAGCGCCTGCCGTATTTTGGTCTTTGTCGTCTCGACAAAGGCATTTACCCTCGGGTTTTGCGCCTTGAACTGGTTTGCTCTCTGGAGAAGCTGCTCTGCACGCGCCCTGAGCTGGTTCATGTTCTGGGTTTCCTCTGCGACAAAGGCGTCAAACTCGGAACCAAGCACAGGCCTTAGGGAGTAGATTACCCAGTGGGCCTTGTTCTTTGCAAGGGCTGCGTTTCTTGAAGCCATTATGTAGCGGCCGGCTTCATGGTCAACCTCAGCTTCAGCAAGCAGGGTTTCCGCGGAACTCATTGCTGCGTCCTGTGCGGAGAAGTCGTAGGTTTCGTTCAGGGACTCGGTCAGCTCCTTTGCCCGCGCAAGTGCGTCGTTGGCACGCTCAATGGAAGCTGTTGCAGACTCGATAAGCCGGTCTGCTCCGGCCTGTATCTTTTCCTTAAGCCTCTCCTGATTGGCCTTGAACTCCCTTATCCTTCTGGCGAACTTCTCGCGCTGCTGGTTGGCCAGCTGCTTTGCGTGAGCCGCAAGGGAATTTCCTGAGGCATCGTATTCTATTCCTTCTGCGTCGAGGGCTGCTGCAATCTTTGCCCTTAGTTCAGGCTGGCCGACGACTTTAATCCTGTCGAACGGGCCGTTGTCCTTGACATAGGCAACAGCGTCGGAGATTTCATCCTCGCTGGAAACTATGTAGGAGGCCCTTCCGGGCTCGCCTGCCGCGGAGTAAAGTACGTTGGTAAAGTTCTTTGCAGATGCTGCGACAAGGACAATCATGCTCTTGTCCGAGCGTTCTGCAATTTCTTCCTGAATCTCTTCCCTGCTGATTGGCCTGACTTCAAGCCCAAGAGCTTCAAGGGCTGTCCTGACGGCGTCCTCGAACTGGCCGACAAGCCGGACAGTTTCGGCGTTTAGAACCCCAAGGGTCTCTTCAACATCCTGCGGCAGGGTGTCGGTCAGGGAAATGATTACCGGGACCTTGTGGGCTGCTGCAAAGGCTGCTGCCTCGGCAACGTCGGTAAATCTTCCGTCTTCGGGAAGCTCAAGGTTGTCTGCCACAAGAACGACAAAGTCGGCGCCTTCCGTCCAGAAGTATTTTGCAACTTCAGTCGAGGTCCCTATCCTAGTCTCACCCCACAGCCTTACTGTGGTGTAGTTGAGTTCGGAAAGCTGGTCCTCCACTGCGTCCTCTATTACAACCGGTCCTCCAAAGATGTACACGGTTTCCGGAGAGAGCTCTTCAAGAGATTCCAAAGTTTCATTTGAAAGCTCTGACGGCTCTGTGAACAGAACCGGATAACCTGTTTTTCCCTAAGCGGCCCCTGCGACAAGAGCGTCGGGATAGTTGATGGTGGTTGCAAGAATAACTGCTTCCACCGTTTCGCTGCCGCCTGTTTCCCCCAGTTCCTGCGCCGACATTGGCACAAGGAGGAGGGAGAAAATGGCAAACAGTACTGCCAATTTTTCTTTCATTTTATCTACCTTAGGCCCATAGAAGAGGGGGTTATTTATCTTTGCTGCCTGAAACAGTTTCACTTTGTGAAACCAATTCGTCCTTTCGGGAGAGGTTAAGCTTCTTGCTTCGGCCGCGTCCTTTCTGGTAGATAAGGCCGCCTGAGACCAGCGTCCTTACAAGGCGGCTGACCTTGGCTTTTGAGAAACCGGTCTTTTTGGCAACATCCTTGTGGGTCAGGCCGGGGGAAGCTTTCACAATCTGGAGAATCCTTGTGTGGTCCGGGTTTTGGGTAACTATCCTGACCCTGCCGGGCTTGCTGCTGAGTTTTGTTCCTGCGAGAAAGGCGGCAACCGCCAAGAGGAGGGCAAGGATGTAGAGGGTGAAAGGCTGCTGCTCCTTTACAAAGCTGGCATAGATGTAGTACCTCTCCCCTTTCTCAAGGGAAGTCTGCCAGGTGATGGTTGTCCTGCCGGAGGAAGAGGATATGATTGCGGATGGAATCAGCTCAGGGCCCTCGGGCGCGTAGAGGGAATAGTCTTCCGGGATTTCGAGGGTGAGGGAGAAGAAGGGCAGGTTTGAGGGGGCCTTGTAGTCGGTGAAGAAGGTGAGGGCGTTGCCGTCGGCCTCGGAGAAGGCGGTGGAGGAGAAGGTTATCTCTATCTTTCCCTCTTTCCTTTCGGTGAAGAAAATTGAGAGGCTGCCCTCCTTGAAGGAGTAGTCGGTCTCGATTGAGTCCATAGTTACCTTTTCCACAACCGAGTCGGTCGGTATGGTGTAGGAAAGGGTTGAGATGGGTGTGTGTGAGGAGAACTGGAAGGAGACGGATTGGGTCAGGGAGAGGTCCGGGTTGAAGGATGCGTCTATGGAAACTGAGCTTAGTTCAAGGGAAAGAGCTGGCAGGAGGAGGAAGAATATGAGAAGCGTGAGGCGCTTCATAGGGTGATAAAATGGCTTGTGTTTTTAACCCTTTACAACGCCAAGGAGGCCAGCACCCTGAAGTCATCCCTCAAAACCGGTTTCATGTCTGAGTTGTAGGTTGCAGAGGCAGGATGATACATCGGGATTATTCTCAGGTGTTGGGTGAGGGTGTTGAGACTGAAGACTTTGCCGTGGATGGCGCCTATCTTGCTGGCCCTCATGCCAAACTTGGTGAGAATGTAATTTGCAGCGAAATTGCCAAGGGGGCATATCACCTTCGGGTTTATTGCACTAATCTGCCTGTCAAGGTAAGGGGTGCAGGCTTTCATCTCCTCAGCAGTCGGGTCCCTGTTGTTTGGCGGCCTGCACTTCAGAATGTTGGCGATGTATATCTCGCTTCGCTTCAGGCTGATGGCTGCGAGCATTTCGTCAAGCACCTTTCCGGCAGCGCCGACAAAGGGGAGCCCACTCAGGTCCTCGTTGTATCCCGGCGCTTCCCCGACAAAAAGGATGGCTGCATTTGGGCTGCCTGAGCCGGGGACAGGGGTCTTCCTGCTCCTGCAAAGGCCACACTTCTTGCAGTTCTTTATCTCCCTGACGATTGCGTCAAGCTTGTCCATAACAAGTTCCTTTCACGTGGCAGGTTTATTCCCTTTCCGCCTCTATAGGCCTATGGCAAAGAGGAGCAGCCCGACAGCCAGGGCGAAGAGAGTTGTAAATATCTGGACGTGGATTGTGTCCTTGAGTGAGTGGGAGATGAGGGGGAGGAGACCGTGGCCGTCCTGACTCAGGGTGTTTACCAGCAGAACTGAAAATGGTATCAGGCCCTGGGAGAAGAGGACTACAAAAATCAGGTGGGGGCCTGACTCGGGGATTATCCCTATCAATGCTGCGAAGACCAGCAGCATAAGGTGGTTCTGTGGCAGGAGCGTCTGCAGGTCGAACCGCTGTGAGAGCCAGTTTATTGCGAGGAGGGTGGAGAAGAGGTAGAGGAAGAGGGTCGGGATGTGCTTCCTGATAATGTGACCGCAGACATGCTCACGAAGGAAGTGCTCCATGCCCTGCTGCTTTTCCTTCCTGTGCACAACAACCCTGCACTTCCTATGGAGCTTCAGCCTGAAGACCTTGACAAACTTGTCTGCGAGGAAGCCGCCAAGCACACCAAGAACGGCACAGAGCATGAAAATCTTCAATGCGGCATCCGGAATCATCGCAAGCATGACAAACGCCTCGTCGCCGGCTGTGGAGAGCATTACTGCCACAAGGGCGCCGAAGCTGACTATTCCCTTGGTGTATAACGAGACGATGAAAAATGCGTCAACGCATCCCGGGATTGCCCCAAGCCCGGAGGCCATAACGTACTGAGTGAGTGGCTTTTTTGTGATGCGCTTCTTTATCGCGGTCTCGTACCTGAGCATGAAGTACTCAACGAGCGTCATCAGGATGAAGACTATGAAGAGAATCTTCAGGGTTTCAAACAGGGTTTCAACAATCATCCGGGCCACACCTCTATTACTTTTCCTGCCCCGCCCTCCACGCAGCTAAGGGGATAAGCCTTCCTTATCTCAGCCTTGCGCTGGGTGCAGTGGCAGGGGCAGACCAGCCTCAGCTCCTTCAGAAGCCTCAGCTCGCTGAAGCTGTGAAAGCCGCCGACAAGGGCAGATACCTTTCCAAACTGCGATGCTGCCCTCATGATGTTGCCTATGCCGGGATGGGAGCAGCCAGCAATTACAACCAGTTCCCCCTCCACCTTCACCGCAAGGGACTGCTCTATGCCCCCAAGTTCGCCGGTTGAAAAGAGGTTTGGGTGAAGCTGGCCTGGCTCCTTAACGCTGACAATATTTCCTGCAGCTGGGGGTCGGAACGAGGCTGGGACATAAGTGGTAGCTTTTGGGTTTGCCCTGAGAAAACTGGAAAGCCCGCCTGTGTGGTCGAAGTGGCTGTGGGAGATGAAGACCTCGTCAATAGAACGCGGGTCAATGCCAAGCTTTTTCATATTGCCGAGAAGTATTGGGCCGCTGGCACCTGTGTCAAAAAGAATCCTCCTGCCGCAGGCTTCTATGAGGCAGGAGAATCCCCAGTCAGCGTCAAGCTCCTTGTTGTAGGCCTCGTTATCGTAGACGATGGTGAGTTTCATTGTCATCCCTTCACGACGCCGAGCGGCCTGAGGCGGGCGACAAGGGCTGCAAGCTTTGCGGCGTCGGCAACCTGTGCCACGTCGTCAACGTTCTTGTAGGCGCTTGGGGCCTCCTCCGAGAGGACTCGCCAGCTCTGGCATTTGACAAGGATGCCTTGCTCTTCAAGCTGCTTGGCTACGCTTTCGCCGCGGTTCTTGCGGGAGGCTTCCGAGCGGCTCATCGCCCGGCCGGCTCCGTGGGCTGTTGAGTAGAATGCTCGTTCGCCCTCCGGGACACCGTTCATGATGTAGGATGCGGTTCCCATCGAGCCGGGGAGGATGGCTGGCTGGCCGACCTCTCGATAGGCTGCTGGTATCTCGCTGCTTCCCGGCGGGAAGGCACGGGTGGCTCCCTTGCGATGGAGATAGACTTTTCTTTTGACGCCGCCAATGTTATGGGTCTCGACCTTGCAGATGTTGTGGCAGACGTCGTAAATTAAATTCATTTCAAGTTTTTCCCAGTCGGTTTCAAAAACCTTGGCGAAAGCCTTTCGAACCTGATGCATAATTGTCTGGCGGTTTGCCCATGCATAGTTTGCTGATGCTGCCATTGCGGCCAGGTAGTCGCTCGCAAGCCTGGTTCCGGCCGGGGCGTAGACAAGTTCCCTATCTGGAATCTTCTCGAGGATTTCAGGGTGCTCTTTTTCCATCCTCCTCAGGTAGTCGGTGCAGACCTGATGGCCAAGGCCTCGCGAGCCGCAGTGAATCATAATGGTTGTGTTGCCCTCGACAAGGCCGAATGTTTTTGCAATTGCCGGATTGAAGATTTTTCCAACCTCCTGAATCTCAAGGAAGTGATTGCCTGCGCCTAAAGTTCCCACCTGAGGTGAGCCGCGACGCTTGGCTGTGTCGGAAACTTTCGAGGGGTCAGCCTGCGGCATTCGCCCCCTCTCCTCAGTGTGCTCAATGTCCCTTTCAACACCCATGCCGTGCTCGACTGCCCATTGTGAACCAATCTTCAGCACCTCGTCAACCTCAGACTTGCCAAGCCTGAGCTGGGAATGGCGGCCAACGCCGCTTGGGACTGCTTTGAAAAGTTCTTCAAGGAGGGTTTTTATCTTGGGCTTAACCTCGGAGGCCGGGATGCTGGTTGACAAAACCCGGACGCCGCAGTTTATGTCGAAGCCTATTCCCCCGGGGGAGATGCCGCCTTCCTCAAAGTCGAGAGCTGCTACGCCGCCGATTGGGAAGCCGTATCCCTCGTGCGCGTCAGGCATTGCGAGTCCTGCGCGGTAGATGCCGGGCAACTGTGTCATGTTGAGGAGCTGGTTAAGGGTCCTGTCCTTCCTGATTTTTGCTATCAGGGGTTCGGAAGAAAAGAGCCAGCCGGGGACCTTCATGCCAGGGTTGGAGCCGAGGGGGATTTCCCAAAGGGTTTCCTCAAGTTTCTTTAGCGGAATTTCTCCCATAGGTGAAGGTTGCCCGTCTGGTTTTTATCCTTTAGGATTGAGAATTGAAAAAAAGGGGGGTGGGGCCACCACCTCTTCCACCTGTTTTGGAACGAAGACCGAGAGCTTTATCTGGCCTCGCCTAGGTTCAACTGTTACTAGGGTTCCGCAACGGTGGCACTGGTAAAACCTGACCCGGCTCCCACATGACCCATCATCGAACCAGCTATTGCCACACTGGGTGCAGATAACGGTTCTCATCAGGTTTACTTGCCAAAGGATAGTATATGGGGGTTTGGAGAGGGGGTTGCCAGTAATACCTTTATAGGGCCTTGACTAGGATTGAATCGTATGCAGCAAATTTACGAGCCTTCCGAGGACAGTTTCCTTATCGAGGGATGCCTTAGAGGATATGCTGGCATTCGTGCGCTTGATATGGGGACGGGAAGCGGGATGCTTGCAAGAACCCTTTCGAAAAGCTTTAAGGAAGTTATTGCTGTTGACATAAACCCGCTGGCGCGTGAAAGGGTGAAGGGTGTAAAAAACTGTAGGTTCGTGCTTAGCGACCTCTTCAGGAATGTTAAAGGGCGGTTTGACTTGATTGTTTTCAACCCGCCGTATCTTCCAGAGGACGATGGGGACCTGAGGTATGCGGCCGGGCGTGGCGGGAAGGTAATTAAGAGATTTTTTAAGGAAGCGAGAACCCACCTTTACGGAAACGGGAAAATCATTTTCCTTCTTTCAAGCTTTTCGCCAGTTCTTCCTGAAGACATTGAGGCGCTTGGTTATGAGGTTCATAAGATGAAGGAGAAGAGGACAAACTGGGAGGCGCTGACTGTTTATGAGGCGAGTTACTCCAGGGAGCTGGGCCTTCATCTTGCAAGGGGCTTTGAGAAGCTTGTTGGAAACTTAGGATTTTGAGTGGCGTTTTAGTTTTTCTATCTTTTTCTCCATCTCTTCGCTTTCCTTCAGGAATCGTTCGATTGTTTTCGGCAGTTGGGAGTCGGTGACGCTGAGGGCGCTTGAGGCCGTCCTAAGCAAGTCGGTTTTCCTCTTCAGTTCTTCTACTTCTTTTTCCATTTTTTCAACTCCTTCCTGAGCTGTTTCCACTTTTTGAAAATTTTTTCAATATCCCCGACTGCCATTTCCTTTACGCCAAGCATTTGGGATACTTTGTCAAAGAGGTCGGCCTTGCCTTGCAGGTAGGCTTTGGCAACGTCGCCTGCAACAAACCGAAGGCGAACGGCTCCGTCCTGAATCCTTTCCGACTTGAGGAGAACTATCGGGCCGACCTCGCTTGTGTTATGGCAGTGGGTTCCACCGCAGGCTTCATCGTCAATTTTTTCTCCAATAGATACAACCCTTAGGTAAGCGCCCGGGACTACACCGCCTTGGTAGAGGGAAAAGCCATAGCGTGCTTCAGCTTCGGTTCGATAGAGTTCCTGCGACTTGATTGGAATTTTCTGGTCAACCATCCTGTTTGCCTCGGCCTCGATAGCTTTTTCTTCCTCTCTTGTCAGAGCCCTGAAGTGGGTTATGTCAAGGCGGGCCTCCTTCACTGTCTTGTTGGCTGAGTTCTGCCAGACATGGGGACCGAGCACCTTTCGTGCGGCCGCGTTGATTATGTGGGTTGCTGTGTGGTGGCGGCGAAGCGTCTCCCGCCTCTTGGCATCAACAACCCCCTCAACGTCGTCGCCATCTATTGGTTTTTCAAGAATGTGGATTATTGCTTTCCCGTGTTTTTCAACTGAAGTCACTTTTACTCCGTTGAGTGTTCCGAGGTCGCAGTCCTGACCCCCGCTTTTTGGATAGAAGAGGGTCTTGTCAAGGACGACTTGGTTTGGTTCAGGCCTTGCAGTGATTTTTCCACTGAAGTTGTACTCATATGGTTTTGAATAGTATTCCGGTTCGGTCGGGGGCAACTCATCAAGGTCGTCTACAAATGCTGCCTTGTGATTCCTCTGCTTCGCATGCCTTTCCTCAAGCTGGGAGTAGAAGTCTTTTGGAATCTTAACTTTCTCGCTCCGCTCGTGGGCAATCTCCTCAACCATCTCAGGGTTGATGCCATGGGAGTCGTAGAGCTCCACCATCTTGTTGACGCTCAAGGCCTTCGACTCGATAAGTGAATTGACAAGTTTCTTTCCCTTGGAAAGGGTTTGTTCAAATCGTTTAATCTCTATTGGGATAACCTGCTCAAGCACCCTGTCGGCCGTCTTTAGGCGGGGGTAGGGTTTTGCAAGATGCTTAATGTGCATCCTGCAGATGTCAACAAAGTCGAGCTTGAAGTCATGACGCTGGTCAAGTGCGACCATCCTCCTCAAGAGGTTGCGCAGGTTGTAGCCCCCGCCGACATTGGAGGGCAACGCCCCGTCAGCTATTGCGAAGACCAAGGCCTTGGCGTGGTCGGCGATTGTGTAGAGGGCCTGAATCTGGCCAAGCTCCTCTTCGAGTTCGTCTGGTGTTATGCCAAGCATCTTAGCTATCTCTGCATGGGTCTTGTCAAAAGATTCAATTTCATCCACGTTAAGGAGGCCGGCAGCCTTGGAATAGCGCGACAGCAGCTCCTCGTCAGCCTCAACCCCGGTTTCGGCCTTGAGGTGGTGCATCATTGGACCGAAAGTGAAATCGTAGGTGGTTGGAAGCCCTGTAGCGAACCAGCCAATCCTCTCAACGCCCCAGCCGACATCGATAACTTTTAGCGGCAGCTGCTTGAGTCCTTTCGGGGTGATGGCATACTGCATAAAGACGGAGTTGACTATTTCCAATCCCTTGGCGAAGCTCTCGAGGCAGGGACCGCAGTTGCCTCCGCCTAGCCAGACATCTTCCCGGTAGGTTATCTCCTTCGGTTCAATGCCCATTACCTTGGTCAGGAAGTTGAAGTTAAGGTGAATGCACCTGTCTTTCCAGTAGCCACTGAGCCGTTCGGATGTGAATGCGTGCTGGCCCCCCATAGTGAAGAGGGTGTGGTGGCGGCCTGACTTGCCGACATTGTCTATGTCGCTAAACCTCAGGCAGGGCTGGGCGACGACAAGGGGGTTTGCTGGCGGGTCAACCGTCCCGTTGACAACCCACGGCTGGAAGTCTGCTATTGATGCAATGGTGAATGCTATATCGTCACGCCATCGGGCAACGACAGGGTAGTCCCTTATGACGGTGTGGCCGTTGTCGCCAAAGAAATTGTGCCACTTGTCTATTGTTTCCGGGAAGGACCAGTTGTGTTTTCCATGACCGATAAAGTGGTAGCCTCCCTCGCAGGCTGTGTCGCCGCAGGTCTCTTTCTCGATTGACCAGAAGGCTGTGCCGCACTTGGGACATTTCCTGCGGGTGAAGTTGTGGCTGGCGAAAAGTTCGACTTTGTAGTCGTCTTCCTTGAAATTTTTCCTAAGTGCCTGCTTATCCACAAAAGATTAGCCGCCTTTCCCCTTATTAAAAGATAGCGTTTTAAAAGCTGGTTGCCAAAGGCTTCTGATGAATGCTGCTATTGTCGACGGCTATATTGACGAGCCATCAATGCTTGGGGTACCGCCGTACCTCTGTCCTTATTCCCGTTATGCTGCAGGAATTCTTGGGGAAGCTACCTACTTCACAATTGACCAGATTAGGGCAAAGCCAAACCTGCTTAGGAACTTTGGCGTGATTGTCTTCATTGGCGGGACAACTGTGCCGGGGAAGTATGTTGGCGGTGTTCCGGCAACCCTGAGCGAGCTTGAGGGTTTTGCAAGGCAATGGCCTGACGCTGTAACTGTTCTTGGGGGGCCGGAGGCCAAGCTTGCGAAAAGCGATGCCTTTGACTTGGTCTGTCGAGGAGACCTTGAGGCCTGTCTTGAGCAGCTTGTTGAGGCCCGGTTTAATGTTGACAAGGTTGATCCAAAAGCGAAGCTTGAGGGGCCTATCAATCCAAGGTGGGCGGCCAGAGGGGCAGCGATAGCCGGGCAGCATCCCAATTTTGAGCTTGGTTACCTGCTGGCTGAGATTGAGACCTACCGCGGCTGTGCAAGGTACATAACAGGCGGTTGCAGCTTCTGCAGCGAGCCACTAAAGGGGAAACCCAAGTTCAGGGAGGTTAAGGATGTTGTCGAAGAAGTTAAGCTTCTTTACAGGATAGGGGTTAGGGCTTTTCGGATTGGGGCCCAGCCAGACCTTTTCGCCTACTGGGCCAAGGGTGTTGGTGAAAAACAGTTTCCCCAGCCGGTTCCTGAACAAATCGAAAGGCTTTACAAAGGGATTAGGAATGTTGCGCCGGAGCTGAGAGTGCTTCACCTAGATAATGTCAACCCGGGGACAATTGTTCACTGGCCTAAAGAGAGCTTAAAGATTGCAAAGACGATTGTCAGGTACAATACACCGGGAGACGTTGCAGCCTTTGGCGTCGAGTCGGTTGACCCGGTCGTCATAAAGAAGAACAACCTGAAGTGCTCAGGGGAAGAGGCGTTGGAAGCTATTGGGCTTTTGAACAAGGTTGGCTCGGCCCGCAATGGTGATTCCCTTCCGAAGCTGCTGCCGGGGTTAAACTTTATCGCAGGTCTTCCCGGCCAGACCAAGGCCACCTTTAACCTTAACTTTGCTTTTCTTGAAGAGGTTCTCAAGAGGAAGCTGCTTGTCCGCAGGATTAACCTGCGTCAGCTGCTGCAGGTGAGGGTGAAGAGCAAGGCTGTGAACAAGCATCACTCCCGTTTCCTAAGCTTCAAAAAGAAGGTCAGGGAGAAGATTGACAGGCCAATGCTCCGTCTCGTTGCACCAAGGGGCACCCTTCTTAAGAACGTTTTTGCTGAATTCCATGACGGCGACGTTACCTTTGGAAGACAATTGGGCAGCTATCCCCTCTTGGTCGGGGTGCCGATGGTGCTGCCGTTGGGCCACTGGCGCAGCCTGCGGGTAATTGATTACGGCTTCCGTTCGGTGACGGGCCTGCCAAAGGTCAAGGTGAATGAAATCTCCTTAAAACTTCTTCAGGAGATTCCCGGCGTTGGTGCGAAGAGGGCGGCGACTATCGTTAGGAAGAGGCCGTTCAAGTCGAAAGACAAGCTTCTTGAGGTTGTTGAGGACAAAGACGTCCTTAAGTTTATTGAAGTTTAGTGTACTTTGTGTGGCGTCCCTTTGCCTTGTCAACAGGATACTTGAGCTTGTTCTTTTCCAGCTTCCGGGTTGCAGCGTCTATTGGATCAATTCCGAGATTGTCGCAAAGCTCAATGTAGAAAATCATAATGTCGCCTATCTCGTCTTTGATTTCACCCATGGTTTCCTCGGAAAGGCTGTTCAGCTCATCCCTGTCTTTCCAGAGGAAGTGCTCAAGCAGCTCGGAAGCTTCGATGGAAATGGCTGCCGCCATGTCCTTGTGGTTGTGGAACTGTATCCAGTCCCGCTCGTCGCGGAACGCCTTTATCTTTTCAAGGAGTTGTTGAAGTTTGTCCATTATCTCACCTAGCTGTCTTATTCAATTCATCGACCAGTCTTCCCATCCTGTTAACAAAATGTCCTGCGTCTTTTAGTAGCGCCCTTGCCGCTTCCTTTCCTGTTTCTTCTGTAACCCTATACTGTGCGGTTTCTCTTTGCCGTCTCGCACGCCTTAACTTGTGGATGTATGTCTCTTCAAGCCCCCTTGCCCGTTTCAATTTATCAAGAAATTCCCTTTCCAGAAGGTTTGTCCTCACAAAGTGAACCTCAAGGGCGATTATTGTGGCCGTGTGATTATCACTTTTGTAGCCGACTGATGCCAAGGCCGCTAAAGCAGAATGGTACATTGAATAGTAGGCGGTTATCATGACCCAGTCAAATGCTGAAAAGTCTTCTGGAAGTTTCAGTATCTTTTTCGCCTCTTCGGTGTTGCTTAAATCCCAAACAGCATTGCACAACAGGATGTTATGCCTTGCTTTTTCCATGAAATGAGGGACAAGTCTTCTTATAAACGGCTTTTTTCCGCACAATCCCTTTGCTTCAAATTTTTTCAGTTTATGTTTAATCATTTAACCGCCTCGAACGCAATTGAGTAATATTTCTCGTATCCGAAAAGGACGACGGCATCGAGCAGTATTTCCTGGGCAACTGTTGGTTTTTTTGATTGAATCATCTTTTTCAATTCGACGGCCGTTGTAATCAGGGGGGAGATGTCTTTTCCGTATCTCTTTTCGACACCACCGCATACCTGTTCCACCCTCCCCCTGACATTGAAGGTTGACGATACGACAAGGACATCTATATCGCTGTGTTCTGTTTGGGTTCCTTTTGCGTAGCTTCCGTAAAGAACAAGGGAAAGAAGCTCGTTCGGAATGGCCTTTTTCAGTTCCTCCACAAGCTCCCCTAGCAGTTTTTTTGTCACAACATCTTTTTTTAAGAACTTTCTGGTTTTATTCAGACTTATTCTTTCAATTATTTTTCTTGCGAAATCGCTCTCAAAGTTGATGCTGACATAGGAATAGGCGCCGACCTTCTCTTCCTTAAGAGCACCCTCCTTCATAAGGTAGTGGACATGCCTGTAAGTGGCATCATAAGACAGTTTGGTAAGCAATGAAATCCTCCTTATAGTGAATTTCTGCTTCAGTTCCGGCAAAAACTGCCCGATTATCTTGTCAATAAACTCTACCTTAACCACACGATTTCACGATAGTATTATCGTAGAAACGGGTATATAAATTTATCGTTTTGAAGGTGGCAAATGCAAAAAAACGGGGCATTTGAAGCGGGGCCAAGGGAGATTCAAGCCCTTTGCGTACGAGCTAAACGGGTATTGGATTTATAAAGGAAATTTAGAATAGGTGGGTATGAATTCGGAGTTTAGGGCAAATATCTGGAAGCTTTATGCTTTCAAGTTCTTCATTGGCCTTCACCTTGTAGCAGGAATAATAGTCCCTTTCTTCACAGACTGGGCAAACCTGAGCTTCACCCAGATAATGATTCTTCAGTCATGGTTTCTTCTCTGGATTGCTCTCCTTGAGATACCTACAGGAACTATTGCAGATGTTTTTGGAAGGAAGATCTCTCTTGCCTTGGGTGCTTTTGCTATAGTTCCGGGGGCTATAATTTACGCCAGTATTCCTAACTTCTACGTTTTTCTCCTTGGGGAGTTCGTCTTCGCTCTTGGCTATTCTCTTATGTCGGGAGCTGAGGGGGCTTTTGCCTATGACACATTGAAGGGGATGAAAAAGTCAAAGGAGTCAAAAGTTGTTTTCGGCAGGCTTGAGATTTTCTATCTGATGGGACTGTTTATCGCAGCCCCTCTTGGAAGCGTTATTGCGGCTATGTTCGGGCTTAGGATGCCGATGCTTCTGATGGCGGTTCCTTGTTTTGTTGCGTTTCTCATAGCCCTAACGATGAAGGAGCCAAAGACGGTGAGAAGAGAATCGAAAAACTACATCAAAACCCTTAAGGCGGGTGTCAGGTTCTTCTACAAGCACAAGGTCCTTAGAATACTTGCGGTTGACTTCGCTGTCATAAATATGGTTGGTTATGTTATGCTCTGGGCCTATCAGGCCCTGCTGAAGGATGTTGGGTTTGAGCTGGCTTACTTTGGATTTGTTACTTCCCTTGTGGTCTTTGGGGAGATGGTTGTGATAAACAACTACAGCCGCTTTGAAAAAATTCTTGGCTCGAAGAGAAGATATCTCTTCTTCAGCGCGTTCGTAACTGGCGTAGCTTTCATTCTTGCCAGCATAACCTCCTACCTGCCTCTTGTTATTCTTTCAGCACTATTGGCACTTGGCTTTGGATTTACAAGGCGTCCCCTTATGACAAGCTACATGAACAAGTTTGTTCCTTCATCCAAGAGGGCGACTGTTCTTTCAGCTGTTTCTATGTTTAGTGTTGCTGTCATTGGGATTTCAAACCCGTTTGTCGGCATGATGATAGACTGGTCGCTCAGGGGTACCTTGATGATTATTGGGACGATAGCTATTGTCTTCTCACTGGTTTCAAGGGTTGAGGAAGAACATTTGATTGATTAGATGCGGCTGAACCTTTTGCAAAGCTTCAGCAAAACGCATGTCTTTGACACGCAATATGCTTTGGGGTTTTGCAGAGGCCTATTTGTTTTCTTAAGTGACCCACAGATTTTCTTTTTTGAAAAGAAAAGATAGGTGGTGCGGCTGCCGGGATTTGAACCCGGGTCATGAGCTTGGGAAGCTCAGATCCTGACCGCTAGACTACAGCCGCCTGTCTTTAATCCGGAGAAGATTACCCTTTAAAAAAATAGGGATTGGGAAACTATTTTAATGCCCCGGTAGGCGGGTTCCTATGGACCTCTCTGGGATACTCAAGGGGAAGATTTCCAAGGGTGAAGAGCTGTTTCCAGAGATAATTGGGCAGGAGAATGCCAAAAGGCAGATGGCGTCTGCCCTGCTTGCCGGACGGAATGTCATTATTGTCGGTTTTCCCGGGGTTGGGAAGACCACTTTGGCAAAATCGGTTGCAAAATTGCTTCCAGGGAAGAAGTTTATGAGACTTCAGGGGTCGCCAGACCTGCAGGTCGAGCACCTGTTGGGGGACATTGACCCGGTCAAGGCGCTGAAGTATGGTCCTGACTCGAAGGAGGCTTTCTCGCCCGGGAAGCTTCTGAAGGCTGACGGCGGGGTTGTCTTCTTTGACGAATTGAACAGGTGTGCGGAGCGTCTCCAGAACGCTTTATTGCAGGTCATTGAGGAAAAGGTTGCAACTATTGGCGGGTTTGATATTGACTATCCTGCAAACTTCGTCTTCATCGCTACAATGAACCCGACGGAATATGTCGGAACGGAGAGGCTGAGCGAGGTTCTTCTGGACAGGTTTGACATTGTTGAGATGGAATATCCTGAGGATGTAAAGACTGAGCGGGGAATTGTTGTTGAGAAAGGAAAGAAGCTTGGCGTCAGTGTTTCAGGTGAACTTCTTGGCAAGATTGTCGAGATTGTGCGGGCGACAAGGAACGATGAGAGGATTGAGAGGCCTGCCGGAGTCAGGGCATCGATTGGTCTCTATGAGAGGGTACAGACTAATGCTACCCTTCACGGAAGGCAGGAAGCCGCCCTTGATGATTTGTATGATGTTGCCGTTTCCGTTCTTGCCCACAGGATGAAGCTGAGCCCTAAGGCGCGGTATGCGACCAGTGCTGAGGAAATCGTTCGTGAGATTCTCAAGAAAAGTGAGATAGTAAAAAAAAATTAGAAATTGAGGAAAGGGTCAAGGAAAAGAAAGGAGAGAAGCCCGGGGAGAAGGTTGACAACAGGAAGAAGAGCCTGCTTCGCTCGATGGCGAACAGGGGGACGAAAGGAGTCTCTGCCAAGTTTTTTGCAAAGAAGATTGTTGAGAATTACAAGGAGGCGATAGCCTCTTTCGACCCGGAGCTGCTTGAGGGGCTGACTGGGATGAGGCTGGTTCAGCTCGGCGAGTTGAAAAACAGGCCAGACTCCATCAGGATGGTTGAGCAGTCTATTGATTCAACGCTGAAGAGCATGAGGGACGATGGGTTGATTGATGGGGACGGGCTGACGGATTCTGCTCTTGATGTTATTGCATTTGATTTGGTTGATGACGAGCTTCGCGTGCTAGGCAAGCTTGGCTATGGGGAGCATCGGGCTCATGAGAAGGGGGGCAGTGTTTTTCCTATCGAACCCAAGCCGTTTGAGAAAGGGATGAGCTACAGGTCTATCTCGCCAAGAAAGAGTGTTGCAAAAGCTGTGCGCAGGGGGCACTCTTCTGTTGAAGCCTGTGACTTGGTTGCTTGGGAGAAAGGAAAGAACACCTCGGTGGACTTTGTCTTTGCGCTTGACTCTTCTGGAAGCATGAGGGGAAAGAAGATTGATGCTTGTAAGAGGGCGGCCATTGGACTGGCTTTTGTCTCCCTTCACGAAGGCGACCGGACAAGTGTTTTGTCGTTCAACAAGAAGAGCCACAGGGTTGTTTCCTTTGGGGAAAGCCTGTTTTCCTTCTCGAAAAATGTTGCCTCTCTGGCGCCGACAGGAACCACTGATTTGGGTCTTGGGTTGAGAGAGGCGCGGAACCTGCTGCTTTCGTCTGGCTTGAAAAACAGGAAGCACATCATCCTGATTACAGACGGGATACCGACAGAGGGAAAGAAGCCGCTTGAAGCTGCGCTTGAGGAGGCCTACGCCTGCAAGGAGGCTGAGGTCAGCGTTTCAGTTATTGGGATTGGTGTTGACAAGGATGGGGAGAAGAACGGTCGGGCTATTGCTTTGATAGGTGAGGGGCAGTTCTATCAGGTAGCTGATGTGGAAAAAATCAACGAGGCTGTTTTGAGCGACAGGAAGAAGTCTAAAGTGTAGTCTGGACTTCTTTCCAGAAGCCTGCTTTGAGGAGGACAGTCTTGAGGACGATTGAGGTTTTCTTCAGCTGCTTGACCTGTTCGAGGGTGAACCATCCAGCTTCTTCTCCTTCCTCCGGCTTGAGTTCGAGACTCTTCGGGGTTGCCATGTAGTAGAGCATCAGAAACCAGTCGGCCTTGTAGGTCGGGGTGTTTCTTTCGTCGAAGAGGCGGGTGTGGAAAATCTCGCCAATGTCCACATCAATGCCGGTTTCTTCCTTGACCTCCCGCTTCACGCAGGCCTCTGGCAGCTCGCCGTCCTTCATTTTTCCCCCGGGAAAAACCCAGCCCCTTTTCTTCGTGGGGTCGTTTGTCAGGAGAACCTTTTCTTCGTGGATGATAACCCCCCTGCAGCCTATGGCGGTCTTCAAGCTCATTTTGTCACCTGAAAGATTCCATAGCAGGGGTTTAAAAGTTGTTCCTTACTTTTTAGGAATAGAAATATTTATATACCTGAAAAGAGGTAGGGATATACCTGAAAAGAGGTAGGTTTATGCTGACGCCAAAACAAACAAGGATTTTTGGGGCCTTTCTTATGAGGCCGTACAGGGAGATGACGTACGGGGAGATAAAGGGATATGTAGGGGAGAAATCAAACTCGGTCGTCCAGAGGGCAATATCTAGATTTCTTGCTGAAGGGCTTGTGCGAAAGAGGAAGGTAGGCAACATTATTCTCTACAGGACCAATCTGGGGAACGCAAGTGTGCTTGCCTACTTCGGGATTCTTGTAGGGGAAATGCTTCCAACAGTGGCAAGGAAGTGCCTGAAAAGAGTAATAGAGGAGATTGCAGACATTAGTTTCGTGTCTATGGTAGTTTTCGGTTCTTATGCTGAGGGAAATCAGAAAGGTGACTCTGATTTGGATGTCGCTTTGTTTGTGAATTCTGGAAAGGAGAAGAAAAACTGCAAGGCGGCGATGAACTCGGCGGAGCTGAAATGCATAATTCGACTAGATGCCCATGTGTTTACGCGGGACGAGATGCTTAAGATGCTTAAGGACAGGCGGGGGAACGTTGGAAAAGAAATTGCAAGAAGACATCTGGCAATACACAATCCGGCCATATTCTATTCAATCTTGGATGAGGGGATAAGAAATGGATTCAGGTTTGTACCTTGCTCAGAGGGCAGAAAATGAAATCAAGCTGGCCGGCATAATATTTAGGATAAGTGAAAGCCTGGAAATCCAGAAGGAAGTATTTGAGATAAAAGAGCCTGAGACATATTACAGCTCGGTAATTTCCCACTGCTATTATGCGGTTTTCTATTCGGCAAAGGCCTACCTGCTTACAAAAGGCATAAGGACAGGGCCGCCGGGGGAGCACAGGAAATCTTACGAGACCTTCGGAAGGCTTGTCGACAGCGGCGAAGTGGATGTTGAGCTGCTTAAGATTTACAGTAAGGCGCTTGCAAGTGCGGAAGTCCTGCTGAGGATATTCTGGAAGGAAAAGAAAAAGAGAGGCAAGTTTACATACAGGACACTGCCACAGGCAAATGTTGAACCTGCAAAAGAAAGCGTTGAGAATGCAAAATATTTTTTCAAGCACATTCACGAGCTGTGCGAAAGGGCCTAGCGTGTCACCTGAAGGCCTTTGACAAAGTCGTAGAGGCGCTTGGGTTCGCCAGAGGCAAAGTGCTTGCGGGCAGGCTCCAGTAGTTTGGTCACGTCCCTTGCGATTCCTGCCTTTAGGTCCTGCGGGTGAAGCTTGCCTGCTGCAAAGTCCTGCTCGAGGTCCTTGAATTGGGAATAGGCAACTGGCCCGCCAAACTTCTTTGGCCGTTCGATAGTGAAATCTTTCTGGGACTTGAAGATTATGTATTTTGCATATTCAAGCATTGGGTTAAACTTGGTGTTCTTTGGTTCGCAGAAGGCTTTCTTGATTTTTCTTTCAATCTCCTGCGGCGAGTCGTGGATGTAGATGGAGCTGTCTGGCTTGCTTTTTGACATTTTGTTTGAGATTTCGCTTGAAACTTTCGAGTCGTCGTCAAACTCGCTGCCCATGGCGCTTGGGCTTTGGAGGCCTGCAAGCATGTGGTGGTGGACTGCTACTGGCTTCTTTAGGCCAAGCTTCGGTGCAAGCTCGCGTGCAAGCATGTTGGCGCGTCTCTGGTCCATTCCTAACTGGCAGATGTCTATGTCGAGATAGAAGATGTCAGCCACCTGCATGCAGGGGTAGAAGAGCTGGGCTGTTTGCTTCAGTTCCGCTTCCTTGCGGCCCATGATGGAGAGGCATCTTTTTGCGCGGTTGAGGGTGGTGGCTTTTGCAACCTGCATGACAAGCTTCCAGTAGCCCGGGTCCTCGACAGCGTCGGATACCCACTGGATTTCCAGCTTGGAGGTGTCAAGGCCGAATGCTTTCCAGCCTTCAATAAAGTATTCGCCGACTTTTCTCATTGATTCAAGGTCGCCGCCGAGCTTGTTGTTTAGCCAGGCGTGCCAGTCAGCCAACCAGAGGGTAAAGTGGATGCCGGCTTCCTGAAGCTCCTTGATTTTTATGGCTCTCATGAGACCGGAGCCGATGTGGAGGATGCCGGAAGGCTCGAAACCGTCGTAAGCCCTTGGGCTGTTGTTTGTCTCAAGAATGTGCTTTAGCTCGTCTCGGGTTATGACTTCCTCTATTGGAGCTGAGGTGATTAGGTCAAGCTTGGTTTCAATGTCCATGTGAGAAATCAGGGCTTTGGGGTTTTATAGGTTGTGGCCAAGGGGAATAAAGGGTGTTTTGCTGACTCGCCTAGCTCGTCTTAGTTAATGGTTTTGTCGCCGCCTTAAACTGCTTGCCTATCTTATGGCCAATCCATGTTTTCAGGTCCGTTTTGATCTTTTTCTCAAGTCTCTTTAGTTCTGGCCTGTAAAACTCAACAAAAAACTTATTTGTTGGGTAGCCAACAAGCTCTGCAAAACCCTTGCCGGTCACATTCTTGTTGTTCACTTTCCCTTTGACTCTTAACGGTCCCTCCCAGTAGTTAATTGGCCCGAAAATCATTTCCTGTTCTTTCATTAAAGGGCTCACGACAAGGTCTATCTTTTTAGATGGCACTTGAATTTTCCATAAAAGAGGGTACTTGGCACCAGTTATCTTACTTTTCCACACTTTCCCAAGAGGGGTTAACAACACGTCTTCGGTATGGGTGGTGTTTCCGTTCGGGTACGAAATGCTCGCAAGATAGACTTTCTTTTTCTTGTCATCATATTCAAAGCAGACCATTTCGGTGTTGTTATTCAGCTGGATTGAAAACCAACTCCATTTATCTTTCGAGTAGGGAACATCAGCCCACTGGTGGTCCATCCATGACTGACCCTTTACCCTGATTCGCTTGCCATTAACTGTAATGTACCCCTCGGTTTTGAGGTTGGTCAATGAATAGTAAAAACTTTTTTTTGAATTCAATTCAATGAATCCGCGTCCGCCCTCAAGCAAAGGTTTTTTGGTGGATTTCAGAGTTAAATCAAAGAACTCTGACTTAATTCTGTAGTTGAATTTGTCGATTTCCTCAATTTCACAATTCAGGTATCCTTGCAGGGAGGGTGCGGTATAATTCACAAAAAATAGTGGTTTTGAGAAGCTGTCTCTTGAAACTATAGCTAGGGGCTGAACATTCGAATAGAACTTCTTTTTCTTAATATCAGACAAAAGGACGTGTGCAAAATAGGTGTTCTTGAGTGGGACTTTTTCCAAAAAAGGGAGCTTTACTTTTTTGGGATTTGCCTTAAAGAGACAATCCATGAAGGCGTACTTGTTGCCTTTTCTATCTTTCAGGTGCCCGTTGAAATACCACCACTCAATGATGTTGTTATGGGCTGCGCCATCCCTTGGGAAAACTATTTTTCTGTATTTCATTTCTTCACCATTTAATAAAATTATTTTGCTTCGGGTTTAATTATGGGAACGCCCGATACTCTGTCCCTGTCACACTCCAGGTTGGGGGTTTTATGTCTTATCCCTTTACGTCCTTCAGCGGCACTTCGTTTGATGGTTTTGCTTTTCTTTTTTTCTTGCCCCAGTCGGCTTTGGTCGGGCATTTTGGGTCGAGGCACATGGTGAAGGGGCGTCGGCCGGCGCGGATGACCCTGATGATTGGGGTGTTGCACTTGTCGCAGGTCTTGCCTGTGGCTGCGATGAGGGCGCCGAGGGGGAGAGGGAAACCGTTCTTGCACTTTGGATAGGTTGAGCAGCCGGCGAATTGCTTCCTTGTT
The DNA here is from genome assembly GCA_030622515.1 of Candidatus Altarchaeota archaeon. GTDB lineage: Archaea > SpSt-1190 > SpSt-1190 > DYHY01 > DYHY01 > JAUXGB01. Next base: position 10,674 of record JAUXGB010000004.1, on the reverse strand, counting down.
CGCGGGTTGAAGAGCCGCTTGACCATCCCGTCCTTGCAGGCAGGGCACTTGCCAAGGGTTGCCTGCTTGTCCTGTGTTATCTGCAAAGCTGAAAGCAGTTCCTTGCCAACCTGCTCCTCTTCCTTCTTGAACTTGGTGAGGGTTTTGGTAAGCATGGCCTTGGCGTCTTCGATTATTTCCTCTTTCTTCGTTTTTCCCTCGGAAACTTTTTCCATCTTGGTTTCAAAATCGCGGGTAAGCTCAATTGAGACGATTTGCGGGGCGTGCTTCTCGAGTGCCTGAACGACGGCGATGCCGAGCTCGGAGACTTCGATTGACTTCTCACGGACGTAGCCGCGGGAGTAGAGGGTTTGGATAATGTCTGCGCGGGTTGCTTTGGTTCCAACATTCTCCTTCTCGAGGATTTTGATTAGGGAGGCCATGTTGTAGCGCGAGGGTGGCTGGGTTTCCTTGTCAAGCATGAGGATGTTGTCGATTGGCAAGGTTTCTCCTTCGGAAAGTTTTGGCAGGGTAAGCTCGTCAAACTTGGCGTAGGGTCCGTAAAATATCATCCATCCCTTGGAGACGGTTCTTCTTCCGGAGGCGGCGAACTTTTCCCCATTGACGTCAAAGGTTATTTTCATTGATTCCCTTTCGGCTGGTTCGGCGAAGACGGAGAGGAAGCGGCGGACAATCAGGTCGTAGAGTTTTTTCTGCCGGTCGGTGAGGAGCTTTAGCTTTTCGCCGGTAGGGTGGATAGCTGGATGGGCCGGGTCGGTTTTCTTGCCGTTGTTTGGGGTCAGCTCTTTCTGCTCAAGAAGCTTGCCGGCAAGCTCGGTGTAGTTAGGCTGCTTGTAGAGCTTCTGGATTATGTCGCGAAGGCCGAGCGCTGGAGGCAGCTGCTGGGAGGATGTTCGGGGGTAGGAGATGATTGCTTTTTCGTAGAGGGACTGGGCGATTTGCTGGGTGATTCGTGGGGTGTAGCCAAAGTGTCGGTAGGCTTCTGTCTGGAGGGATGTGAGGTTGAATGGGGTTGGGACAGCCTGCTTGTATAGTCTCTTTTCAATCTTGTCAACTTTGGCCTTTCCTCCCTTGGCATTCTTTAGGGCGGTGTCGGCCTTTTCTTTTTCCCAAAACTTGTCTTCAATGTGGAGGGCAAGTATCTTCTGCTTGCCTTTGTGGGTGTGGAGCTCGAGCTGCCAGAACGGGACTGGCTTGAATGCCTTGATTTCCGTCTCCCTCTTGTAGAGGATGGCGAGGGCTGGTCCTTGCACTCTTCCTGTGGAGAGGATGGCCCAGCGACCTGCTTTCTTGATGGAAAGGGTTAGCGCGCGGGTGAGGTTGATGCCGTAAATCCAGTCAAGCTGGTGGCGGGTCAGGCCTGCCTCGATTTGGGGGAAGTCAAGTTCAGGCATTGCGTTGTCGAAGGCTTCGCAGAGTTCCTTCTTGGTCAGGGTGGAGAATTTCATTCGTTTTGCTTTTTCTGTCCCGGCTGCGAAGCGGAGAATGTTGTAGGCAATTACCGAGCCTTCGACATCGTAGTCGGTTGCCGAGACAAACTTGTCGGCTCCGGAGGCGACTTTCCTCATGTTGTCAAGATACTTTTTTGAGAACTCAGCCCTCTTGTTTGCCTCGTAGATTGGAACCCACTTGGTCTCGAAGACGGGATAATTCCATCCCTTCTTGTTTGCCTCAATCAGGCCGTAGAGGTGGCCGACTGCCGGGACGACAAAGATGTGCTCCCCTTTCCTTGTAAGCTCAAAATGGAAGACTCTTCCCTGTTTGTGAATCTTCGGCTTCCCATCGGCAAGGGCCTCGGCAAGTTTTTTGGCTGCGGATGGTTTTTCGGCGACTAGAAGGGTGTATCCCATGATGGTGCAGGTAATATAGGTGGGTTTTTATGTTTTTGTGAAGATTGAGAGGTAAGAAATTCCATAATAGGAGACAATTGTCACGATTACCGAGGCGATTAGAACACCAAGGGCGATTGCAAGGTATCGTCTTTTCTTTCTCATCCCGAAAATCCACGCCGCAAGGGCTCCTGTGTAGGCTCCGGTGAAGGGAAGGGGGATTGCGACGAAGAGGGTCAGGCCGAGGTAGCCATACTTTTCAATTTTCCCTCTTGCTTTTTTCCTTGTTCGCTTAACAACCCTTTCGAAAAAATTCCTGTAGAGGGGAATCCTCATGAGGAAGCTGTTGATGTGGTCAAGGAAGAGGAAGATGAAGGGGATGATTATGATGTTGGCTGCTGTTAAAATCAGGAAGGCCTGGAGTGGGTCAATTCCCTGATAGAGCGCATAGGGAATTCCGCCCCTTACTTCTGAAAAGGGGAAGACGCTGAGAAAGATAGCTTCGAGAAGTGGTTCCATCTACGTCTCCTTTGGCCAGTCAAGCATTTTAGGCGGGGCTGGCAGCTGGCCAAGTGCTTGTTTCACCTCAGCCGGCCAGTTTTTCATGTCGAATCCTTTTTGGGAGAGAAATGCATAGACGACTCGCTCGAGGCCGATGCCGGAGCAGCCGGTCCAAGCCTCCCTTCTGGCACGTTCCTTTATTGAGTAGCGGGCGTGGTACTTGTCAAAGGAAACGCTTGCGTTGCAGATTTCAAGCCACTCGCTTTCCTTGCGGCCTCCCCTGTTCGGGATGTAGGCTTCAATGTCGTAGGTGCCGATGACATCTGTCTTTTGAACCTCGGCGTTTGGGTCAGAATGCGCTAACCAGACTGGTGTTGTTTCTACCAGCCTGCACTCAATGCCAAGCTTGCTGGAAAGCACCTGCTTGAGCTTCTCGACAACCGAGTCGCGGAGCTCCTTCACCTGCTTGGGTGTCCCGATGTAGGCAAGCTCGATTCGGGTGAAGGCGTTAAGCCTTTCCATGCCGGACTTCCCGCCGGCTTCGTAGCGGAAGGAGAAACCTGAGCGGTCGAAAAACTTGAACGGGAACTTGTCGATGTCGGTAATCTTGTTTGAGAAGATTTCGTAGAAGGGTTCGCACTGGGCATAGGGGAGGGCGTACCTTGGAGGTCGAAGGAAGGTTTGGAGTTTTTCAGGAGAGACGTCGCCGGTGAGCTTGACATAGTCTGTGTACTTTTCAAAGTGCTTCAAATCCCTTTTCCCCGGTTCGGAGACGTAGAACATTTCCTCAGGGATGCCGGTTAGCTGTCCCTTCTTCCTCATCACTTCAAGGGGGATTAGTTTGGGGAGGACAATTTCCTCAAAGCCGAGGGGTTTTGCAACTTCCTCAAGCATGAGATTTTCAATGTAGCGCATGAGCTTTGTGTAGGGCGGCATGTAGTGGAAGATGCCTGCGGCAAAATGCTTTACCCAGCCCTTTCGCTCAAGGGTTTCGGAGATGTTCTCGGTCGTGGCCATTGGCTTCTCGCCAGTGTACCAGACCTCCCGCTGGTGCTCCTTGGCCTGCGGCTTTTCGGAAGTCTTTTCGTGGAAGAGGCTGACAAGCTTGTCGATAAGTGCCTCATATTCTTCAAGGTCAAGCTCCTCAAGGTGGAGAATGGCCTCTTTTTTCTTCCACTCAAGCTTTTTTACAAAGGCGAGGGAGAGGTCAGCTTTCTTTTTGGCAGGGAGGGTGATGGAGTAGGAAATTGTTTTCAAACTCTTGAGCCCTATATGGAAATCCTTGCCAAGATTTTTTGCAAGAAGGTTTTTTAGCCTTGAAGCGCAGGCATGGGCGCGGACGTAGCGGCCCGATGTTATGTGAAGTTGAAGCTTCCTGCCAGACAGCTTGAATGACTTGAGGTGGCCTGCCTCGGCTTCCTTGCCTTTTGGGCAGCCCCGCTTGAACAGGGTGGTGTCGGCCTCTTTCAGAAGCTGCTTAAGCTGGGCTTTTGCCTTTGCAGGCAGCGATTTGCTGAGTTCAAATTCGGCCTTGAGGTCAAATTTCATAGGTTACCAAGAGGGAGAATCAGTACAGATATTTAAACCCCTTTCGGCTTTTACTAGGGATGGTGGCTGTTGGAGCAGGAAGAGGACAAAGGGTTGGCGCATACTTTGTGGACCAACTTGTCATTGATTTTGTTGTCTTCACGCCGATGGCCCTGTCGATGGGGATTGAACCAACAGTTACAAGCCTTAAGTTCCTCATGCCACTCGCGATGGCGATGGGCTTTGTCTACTGGGCATCTTTTGAAAGGATGTTTGGGCAGAGTCCCGGCAAGCAGCTGTTTGGGATAAAGACGATTGGGGACAAAGGCCAGCTAAGCTTTGCCCAGGCTGCTGTCAGGTCAATGGCAAAACCCCTTACAACTATTCTCATGATTGATTGTCTGCCGCTGCTGTTCGGAAGGACGCAGAGGATTAGTGAAATTATTGTCAATACAAAGGTGATAAAGTGGAAAGGATAGTTGTAACGGTTGTGATGCTTGGGTTGTTGTTCGGGCTTAGTTATGGTGCCGGGATGGCGACCAAGAGCGGGATAGAGATTTTTGACATGAAGACAGATGTTGCTGTCGTCAGGATTCATGGGGCTATTGGCATGCCTACCGGCATGTTTTCAACAGGAGCGATTACTTCAGAAGAGGTCAGAGAAATGATTGACGAGGCGCTCAGCTCGCCAATGGTTGGGGCGCTTGTTATTGAGGTTGATTCGGGTGGGGGAACCGCAGCGGAGACGGAACTGATTGCAAAGGAAATTGAACGGGCAAGGGAGAGTGTCCCGGTTGTGGCTTATGTTCCCGAGCTTGCAGCTTCCGGCGGTTACTGGATTGCTTCAGAGGCGGAGGAGATTTTCGTTTCCCCTCTCGCCATGACTGGTTCGATTGGGGTCTATTCCCAGTTTGTCAATGCGTCCGGGCTGTACGAGAAGATTGGCATTGAGATGACGACGATTAAGAGCGGGGAGTATAAGGACATGGGCGACCCGAGCAGGGGACTGACTGCTGAGGAGGAAGAAATGATGCAGGAGCTTAGCGATTATGTTTATCTCCAGTTTGTTGACGCGGTGGCGGAAAACAGGGGGATGACAAGGGAAGAGATGCTGCCGCTTGCGAAGGGGGCGATTTTTGTCGGGGAGCAGAATGTTGAAAACGGGCTTGCTGACAGGGTTGGCTACCTTGAGGATGCTGTCGCGCGGGCTGGCGAGCTGGCTGAGATTGAGAACCCGAGGACGATTGTTATAGAACAGCAGGTCGGCTTTGAGGAAATGTTTATGCAGATGTCTTCAAGAATCACAGGCTCTCTTTTGTCAGGGACACTATCAAGCGGGTGGAGAATCTTTACTTAACCGCCAATCTTGGCAGACTGGGTGATGTATCTTCTCAGCTGCCTGACAATTATTGTGTTGTCAAAGAAATCAAGCTTGCCCTTGCAGTCTGGGCAGAGGAATGCAAACTCAAAAGCCCTCTCGAAGGGAACCCTCATGCAGCCGTTCTGGCACTTGAAGAACTGGTTTGTCTTCTCGTAGGAAAGCTGGGCCCTAAGTGTGTCAATGGCCTCGTCCTTCCTCTTTTCAAGGAGTTCGCCAAGTTTATGCTTCTCAAGGCGCCAAATGTAGATATACCAGCCCCTTTCCTCGTCACGGGTCTTCCTGAAGGAAACCAGCTTCTTCTCATAAAGCTTGTAGAGAATCTTCCTAATTGACTTAACATCCATTTTTAGCTTGTCTGCAAGCTTAAACTCGTCAATTTCCTTGTGTCTCTTCAAAAGGCCGACAATATCGATGCTTTTGGCCCCACCGAGCTCGGCAAGGTACTCTTTGCTATACGGATTATCGAATGTTCTCATGGTAAGGACCCCATTGTGTACAAATAGTAATAGCTTAGCCCCTTCTTAGTATAAAAATGTTACTACTCGTCAAACATTCATTTCCCTAAATCATACCGACAATTGCCGAAATCAAGCCAGTGACTATCGCGATTAGTGTTGGCAGAAGGTTGACAACCAGGAGGGTGAGGGCAAAAGCGAAGAGTGCTCTGGTGGCTGTTGCTGCCCCCTTGGGGAAAACCACGCTTATCAGGTCCTGTGCCATCCTTCCCCCGTCGAACAGCGGCGCCGGAAGCAGGTTGATCAGGCCGACACCAAGGTTGAGAATGATAATCCAGTGAATTAAGCCAAGCAGCCAAGGCAGCCAGTCGCCAACATCAACAAACTCAATCTTTGGGGAGGTAATTATGCCTATCCTGCCGCGGGTTGGGTTGTCTGGGAAAGCGCCGAGGGTCACTTCGACCTCCCCCTCCGAGGTCTCGAGGATGACCTTGTCGCCAGGGCTGAGCTGGGATGCTATCCTTGAGAATGAGATTGTTGTCACAGGGTTGAAAAAGCCGGTTGTCGACATTACAAGCTCTTTTGAGTCGATTGCCTGCACTCCGTTGATAGCTGTGATAACAGTGCCGTTGGTCAGGATGCCATCGGCTGCTGTGCCGTTCTCAACCCGAAGCACCTCGATGCCGGTCGGGGTTACAAAGAGGAGGGTAAGGACGACGGCGAGCATCATAAAGGTCCCTGCTGTCAGGAAGTTTGCAAAGGAACCTGCGGCAAAAATCCTCAGCCTCGCCCTTGGGCGGAGGTGGGACACCTTTTTCTCGTCAAGCTCAACCCCTGCGGCAGGGATGAATGCAAGAAGGACAAGGGCGACTGCCTTTGGTTTCATGCCTTGAATCGACGCTGCTATTGCGTGGGAAAACTCGTGGACAATTGCAAGGACGGCGATGGCGATTATGCCTTCAAGGAGGGGGAGGAAAAGGGGCGAACCCGGCACAGCAACACCGGGGATAATGACTGAGACGTGCGCTGTCGTCGCTTCACCAAAGAGAAAGCCCTTGAAGATGTCGACTGCCCCCTCAAAGAGGAGTTTAATCGCGTAAAACATGCCGATGAATCCTACAATTACCCCCAGGTCGAAGAGGGGGTTGATGCGTTTCAGGTGCCTGCTGGAGAAGTTGTAAAGTTTGGTGGCAAGCCCCTTGTTCTTAAGCATAAAGATGATGCCGTGCCTCTCTATGTTCTTCCTTTTCCAGTAGAGGAAAGCGATGACAAACAGCAGCCAGACGAGAACGGGGTTCATAGTGGGTTCTTGACAGACCCCTTTTTATTCTTTAGGTTAAAAATTCAACCCAGACAGGGTAGTGGTCGCTAACCTCTCTGGCCTGTGTGTAGTTGAGACCAAACTCCCTGTCAAAATGGTAGATTCCCCACCGCTTCACCTTAATGGTTGGGGAGGAAACAATCCTGTCATAGGCACAGTCGGTTTTTGAGACGGTTGTGTCTGCTGTTGATGGGACGAGCCAGCTGTAGTCCTGAAGGCCAAGCCCTTCCTCGCTTGCATAGTCGCAATCCGCGTTGAAGTCGCCGAGGATTAGCCAGTCGCTGTCGAGGGTTGAGAGCCCGGTCGCTACCTTTTCCAGTTCCCTGATTTCCCCTACAGCATCCGGCGGCGGGGTGTGGATGGTTGCGAGGCAGAAATCGGTTTCGTCCTTCACGAAGCAGGCAATGTAGGGGGGTCGCTCGAAGCTGCCTTTGGCTGTGAAGTTGGTTATCAAAAGAATTCCTTCCCTATAAAAATAGGCGTACTGCTCCTTGGATGTTGTGCCGAGCCGCGGACCTATTGTGTAGGAATAGTATGGCGGGCCAAAGCTGTTTACCTCCCTGAGGAAAGCGGGAAGGGTCTGCCGGCTCTTGTCTGAGATTTCCTGAATGGCGACTATGTCAAACTGGCGAACAGTCTCCGCCAAGATGGAAACAACCTCGGGCTTTGCCATCTTCGCCTGCCCAAAGTCCTGTATGTTGAAGGACGCAACCACCACGGTTTCCCCAGTGGGGATAAGGAATATGAGGAGCAGCACGATGGCGAGGAGGAGCCTTTTCGTTCAATCACCTTTTGGCTGGTGGAGCCTCCAGTGGGAGTTGAACCCACGGCCTGCAGTTTACGAAACTGCCGCTCTACCAGGCTGAGCTATGGAGGCGTGTTAAAATCCCAGAAATTGGGGTTAAAAAGCTTACTTCTTTTTCTTCCTCAGCCTTATCTTTTTCCTGACTTCCTTCAGCTCGGCCTTCAGCCTCTTCTCTACGTCCTCGAACTTCTCCTCTTTCTTCTCAAACTTCTTTTTCGTCTTCTCAAGCTTTTCCTCTTTCTTGTCCAGTTTCTCCTCTTTCTTTTCCAGCTTCCTCTCCTCAGTGTGGGTAAGCGTCTTCAGGGCGGTAATTGCATCCTTCTTTGTCAGGGCTGCCCTTTCCCTGTGCCTTTGGAACTGGTGGTGGGAGATTATGTTCAGTGAGTAGAGGGCTGTGCCAACCGCCATGATGGCGTAGATAACTGTCAGGACCTTTGCGGCGGGGGTTGTCGGAACCAAATCCCCATAGCCGATTGTCAGCATGGTTGAGCCGGTGAAGTAGAAGGCATCTATCCAGTCCCACCCTTCAAGAAGCTTGAAGAGGGTTGTTCCTGAGCCCAAAAGAAGGAACAAGGTGATGACCGCATTGTTAAGCGTCCTTTTCATAGTCTAAAATCTCTCCTTCCGGTATAAAATGATTTTTCCTAAAGCCTTAACCTTTCAGCAAGTACCTTGAAAGCGAAGGGTGCGTCGGCCTCACTGACAACCAGAAAGGTGTCTTCCCTGCAGTCCATCATGTGGAAAACATTTATTCCCTCCTCTGCAAGGCTTGACAAAATAAATGCTGCAACGCCGGGGAGTTCAACAATCTCGTTCGAGCTTTTTATGTGAATAATTGAAAGTTTTTTCAAAGCCCTCTGGCCTGCGACGTCATCCTCGTCAAGGAAGTAGACGTAGCCGCTAGGGGTCTTTGAATAGGCGATTGGCTTGCAGCGAAGCGGCTCTTTCGACCTGACTGCGGCCATTTTGTTCCTGATTGAAAACTTTGAGTTGCGAAGGAGGCTGATAACTGCTTTTTCTCTGTTCTTCCTCTTCTTTGAAAGCTTTCTCGCCTCCCTTAAGAGGGCGGCCTTGATAGCTACCTTGCTGGTTCGCGGCATCTCATGACCAATTTTCCTTGCAAGTGCGGAAAAATTGACAATTCCCTGCTCGACAGCCTCCCGAACGTAAGGCTTGCCCCTCACATAGCTTGCAACCTTCTTGGCTATCGGCACCTTTTGTTCCATTTGAAACACCTTTGTCCTATTTTGTTCTAGAAAGGTCTTCCGAGTTTAAATGTTTTTCAGGGGAATGGAGGGTATGGAAAAAACACTGCTACTCTATTCGGGAGGCCTTGATACCTCAGTCATGGTGAAGTGGATTCAGGAGAAATACGGAACTGATGTTGTCTGCTTCCTTGCTGATTTGGGCCAGCCTAAGGAGGAGATTGAGGCGGCAAAAGAGAAAACACTTGCGCTTGGAGCTTTGAAATGTATTGTTCCTGACCTGAACGACGAGTTTGCTGACAGGTTTATCTCTAAATCAATCAAGGCAAATGGCCTTTATGAAGGGGAATATCCGCTGAGCACAGCCCTTGGAAGATATTTGATTGTTGAAAAGGCGGTCCAGATTGCGAAGCAGGAGGGCTGCACAGCAATTGCTCACGGAGGCACTGGGAAAGGAAATGTCCAAGTGAGATTTGAGCTTTCAATAAAGGCTCTTGCTCCCAAGATGAAAATCTTTGCACCCGTAAGAGAGTTCGAATTGACAAGGGATGTTGAAAAGGCTTATGCGAAGGAGAAAGAAATCCCTATTCCTGAAGAGGCAAAGAAATATTCAATTGATGAGAATATGTGGGGGAAAAGCACTGAGGAAGGTCCTATTAATGATGCTTCCAAAGAGCCGCCGAAGGATATCTTTACGCTAAGTTGTTTTCCAGAGGATTCACCAGATAAACCAGTTTATGTGAAGATAGGTTTTGAAAAGGGAGTTCCAATTTCCCTCAACGGGAAGAAGATGCCCTTGAAGAATCTTGTTGAAACCCTGAACAAAGTTGCTGGAAGTCAGGGAGTCGGGATAATTGATTGTATTGAAGATAGAACTGTTGGGGTTAAGTCGCATGAGGTTTATGAATGCCCTGCCGCCGTTTGTTTGATTAAGGCGCATAAAGATTTGGAAAAGCTTGTCCTTACCAAAGAACTAATCCACTTCAAGAAGATTGTTGACAACGAGTGGGCGAAGCTTGTCTATACAGGATTGTGGTTTGACCCGTTGGTTGAAAGCCTCAATGCCTTTATTGAAAAAGCAAACGAGAGAGTTGAGGGTTGGGTTAAGCTGAAACTTTACAAGGGTGGAGTTCAGGTCGCTGGAAGAGATTCAAAGTATTCTCTTTACAATCCGGAATTCAATGAGTCGGTCAAACAGAAGCACGCGATAGGCTTTATTGAGTTGTACGGGCTTCAGCAAAAGGTCTGGTCAATGGTAGGAGGAGAGAGAGATGACGCTATGGCTGAAAAAGTCAAAGTTGAACAGCTTTGCTGAGGAGTTCATGTCTGGCAAGGACAAGACACTTGACAAGGAACTTGTAGTTTTCGATGCCAAGGCTTCGCTTGCCCATGGAAAGCTGCTTGAGAAGATGGGGGTCCTGAGCAAGGAGGAGTTTGAAAAGATAGAGGCTTCCCTGAAGAAGGCTATTGAGCTGGCAGAGAAGGGTGAATTCGAGATAGAGGAAGAGGATGTTCACAGCGAGCTTGAGAAATTCCTTGGAGAAGCAGGTAAGAAAATCCATACCTACCGCTCAAGAAACGACCAGATTGCTGTTGACCTGAGACTTTACACCAAGAAGAACCTCGTTGAGATTAAAAAGTTGGTTGAGA
>JAUXGB010000006.1 GCA_030622515.1 Candidatus Altarchaeota archaeon | reverse complement strand
AGGAAATACAATGTCGATACGGAGGTTGCGCCGTTTTACCCCGGCAAGATTCACCCAATCTACCAGACGATGAGGAAGGTAAGGGACATCTTCCTCCGCCTTGGATTTAGCGAGGCACGCGGTCCTTTTGTGGAGTCATCCTTCTGGAACTTTGACGCTCTCTTCCAGCCGCAGGACCACCCGGCAAGGGACATGATGGACACCTTCTACATGAAGACGCCGAAGGTTGCCAAGCTGCCGAACGAAGCTCTTGTCAACTCAGTCAAGACTGCCCACGAGAGGGGCATTGTCGGCAGTACTGGCTGGCAGTATGAATGGGACGAGGAGGTCGCTAAGCAGCCGGTTTTGAGAACCCACACAACCGCCGTTTCGGCAAGGATGCTTACACAGGTAAAGCCGCCTGCAAAAATCTTCTCAATCAGCAAGGCATTCAGGAATGAAACTCTTGACTTCAAGCACCTGATGGAACTCTATCAGGTCGAGGGAATTGTCTATGACGAGAAGGCGACCTTCGAGGACCTTCTTGGCTATCTGAAAAAGTTCTATTCGATGATGGGATTTGAAAAGGTGAGGTTCAGGCCAGCCTATTTCCCATACACTGAGATGTCAGTCGAGCCTGAGGTCTGGGTGCCGTGGAAAAAAGAATGGATGGAGATGGGCGGGGCAGGAATACTCCGGCCAGAGGTAGTGAGGCCGCTGACGCAGACAGATACCCCTGTCCTTGCGTGGGGCCTTGGATTCGACCGGCTTGTCATGCTAATTTACAATTTGAAAGACATAAGGATGCCATACAACAATGATTTGAAGTGGCTGAGGGGGCTTTCCTATGATTATTGAGATGAGCATTGGGGATTTGAAATCCCTGATTAAGGCGGACCTCTCTACCGAGGAGCTGATTAATGTCCTTTCAATGTATGGTACCCCGCCTGACTCAGTCGACAACGACACCCTTTACCTTGAGGTCTTTCCCAACCGGCCAGACATGCTGTCTGTCGAGGGGGTTGCCCGTGCTATTCGGGGAATTTTGGGGACTGAACGAGGCTATCAGCTTTACGTGCCGCGACCGGCTGTTGTTACCCTTTCCATTGACCCGTCTGTCAAGACAATCAGGCCATACTGCAGCGCGGCAATTATTCGCGGTGTCGATTTGGATGGCAACGCTGTTGCCTCAATGATGCAGCTGCAGGAAAAACTCCATGGAACCCACGGCCGGAAGAGGAAGAAGGTTTCGATAGGCGTGATGGACCTTGACAAATGCAAACCGCCGCTTGTCTTCTCCACCCTTCCAAAAAGCGAAATTAGGTTTACCCCGCTGGGAGCGTCAGGGGAGCTTAGCGCTGAGCAGATTCTTTCCTCAACAGACAAGGGACAGGCTTATGCGCGCCTGCTTAAAGACTATGAATTCTATCCCCTAATCTACGACTCGGAAGGTCGGGTCCTTTCCATGCCCCCAATAATCAACAGCGAGGACACAAAGGTTGATGAAAACACAACAAATCTCTTCATTGAGGCTGAAGGCTGGGACCAGCAGGCTGTTGAACAGGCCGTTTTCATAATAACAACCTCCCTTGCGGAACGGGGGGCGAAAATTGAGCAGGTCAAGATAGTTGACGAAAGGGGAACGAGAATTTCCCCCTCTTTTGCACCAAAGACAATAGAGCTGTCTGTTGACTACTGTAACCGACTGCTTGGCAAGGATTTTTCGCCAATCGAGATTAGGCAGCGGCTTGAGATGATGAGGTTTGAGACGTCAGCAGGGGAGAAGAGCGTCAAGGTGAGGATTCCCCCCTACAGGACCGACATTATGCATCCTATCGATTTGGTGGAGGATGTTGCCATAGCTTTCGGCTACCCAAACTTCACCCCGCGGATAGATGTTGCCCACACGATAGGCCAGCTTCACAAGGAAACCGAGGCTGAAGATGCTGCGCGAACCATTATGGTCGGATGCGGGTTTGAGGAAGTCTTTACCTACCACCTGACAAACCAGAGAAAGCTGTTTGACAACATGTCAGCCAAGCCGAGGGCGGTTGCGGAAATCTCCAACCCAAAAAGCGAGGAATTTACAATTGTCAGGGATGCGATTCTTCCAGCCTTGGTCAAGGTCCTTGGCGACAACACCCACAACCAGTATCCCCAAAAGGTTTTCGAGGTAGCGCCGGTCACAAAACTTTCGCAGGGTGAGACCGGGGCAGCCGAGGTGCCAAGCCTGTCAGCATGCTTCGCCGACGCAAGGGCAAACTTCAGCCAGATAAAGTCGCTGGTTCTTGCTGCCTGTGGCCAGCTTGGCAGGGAGATAAGCCTGAAGGAATCGGCTTACCCGTGGTACACCCGGGGGCGGCAGGCCGAGATTGTTTCCAAGGGCAACTCCATTGGTCATTTTGGGGAGATAGACCCGCGAGTCCTCCTAAACCACGGGATAGAAATGCCATGCGCCGGATTTGAGATTTCTTTATAGATAACACATAAATGTGAGTGTACTTTTAGACACTTGTGAGCTATTCCATCGAGCAACTGATGTTGCTTACGCGATTTTTGCTTCCCTACTTCATACTTATGAATGTAGTCCTCTTTCTTGAAATCAACCTTGTCCTCATCTACAAGAAGAAGATACTGCCTTCAATTTCCTATTCAAACTGGGGAAGGCTTGTGAGGAGTGTTTCCCTCCTGGTGGTGGCTATGATGGTTTTCTTCACCCTCTCAGCTGCGATGGTAATCTGGCCGGAAGAACCCTGGCTCTTCTTCATCCAAGACCTGACCGTCATCATGGTGTTTATCTTCCAGCTTGCAATGTTCAGAGTCTTAAGGAGGTATCTGCGTGCCTGAAATGACAAATCCCATCTACATGGCAATTACAGTCTTCTCTTTTCTAGGTACAGTCCTCGCCGTAAGACTGCTTATCGGCCTGAAAAGGCATTATGGCTATGTGGAGGAATTCGGCTCCGCTATAGGATTTCTCAAGTCGGAGAAGTTCCTTCAGTATGTTCAGGTCCTCTCAATCTCAATACTCCTTTGGCTGGCCTCAATACTGTCAACCATAAGCGTTTCAGTCATTGATGCAGGCCACATAGTAACAAGAATGTTTGAACTTCTGGCAGTCATCACCTTTGTTGTCGGATGTTACACTGCCTTGGATGTCATACAGAAATACGAGAGCAAGGGATTAATCTAGAGGCTGCTACTCCCTTCCAGCTCCTTCTCTATCTTCTTCGTTGCCTTGTCCATCTCGAGGAGAACTAATCCTAGGTTGGCCTTTGATAAAAGCATGGTCACAAGGACGGCGTTTGGCCCCGCACCCCTGCTTATCAGTTTCCCCTCCCTGCTTTCAGCTATGACCCTCTGAAGGAGCCCTTTCTTCAGCTCTGAAATCGCCGTTTCGGCAGCCCCAGTCATTGTGGCAGCCATGGCGGCGAAAGTGTCAGCATTCACATCCTGCGAGAGATTTGAAACTATCAGAAGGCCGTCCCGTGTTACAATGGCCGCGCCTTCAACATCCCCAACCCTGACCAGCGACTTCAGCACCTGCTCAAGTTTTTCCTTTTTACTCATTTTATTCACCAAATTTTCCTAAAAGCGCTTCAAGCACTTTGTTAACATCACTCTTCTTCAGCTTGCACGGTTCCTTGACACCGGGCTTGATTGAACTGAGGTCCTCGGCGACAACAGGGATAACGATTGCATCTTTCTGGAGCACCATCAACTGCCTGACCTCTTCTGGTTTTTTTGCCCCCTTGAAGTCTGCCTTGTTTGCAACAACAACACTTGGGAGGCCGGTCGTTCGTGACTTTGCAATCATCTCCTTTGCCCTCTTGAAGGTCTCGGGGGATGTGGAATCAACCACCACTATTACGCCAAGCGCTTCGCCGCCCAGCATCTCAAGCAGGGGGTCAAACCGCTCCTGTCCCGGGGTTCCGAAAAGGTCAACCGAGAAGCCGGCGTAGTCGACATGACCGTGGTCAAGCGCAATTGTTGTGCCGAGGCGGTCTACCGAGACAGCCCGGTCAGACACTGAGTGGATGAACGAGCTCTTCCCTGCATTGTATGGGCCAATGACAAGAACCTTTGGAACATAGACGGCAATTTCGCCCGTTGGAAGAACTTTGTAAGGCACGCCCTTCTTTGCAGGCTTGTGCCAACTGACCTTCGGGACGGTGAAGAACTCCCTCAGGATGACCTTGTCCTCAATTGCATTAAGCTGGATAATTGCATCAGCTTTCTCCTTAACAGCATCAACCAGCTTTTTTTCATAAGGCCACTGGACAAAAATGCCCAGAGCGATTGCATTGTGCTTGTCAGCAAGCTCCTTCAGGTTGATTTTTGGCAAAGAGTCCTCACCACAAATGTCGAGCGAGCTCGAAATCGAGTCGAAGATAAGCACCTTATTTTTCCCGTTCAGCCCTGCCATTGCCTTTTCCAACACAGCCATGACCTGAGAAATGTCCTTGGGTTTTTCAACAACATACTTTTGCTTGGACGGGGCGGAGAGCAGCTTGGAATAGGCGTCGACAAAGCAAAGTTTGCCATCGTCAACGAACTTGTCAACCGCCCAGCCTTTCCTCTTCATGTCTTCAACCACTAGGTCTGCCCTTTTGGTCTGTGTCAGGAAGACGACTCCATCGCCTCCATTGAGCGCGCTGATAGTTATCTGATAGACAAAGGGGGAGCAGTCGACTCCTGGGCTGGTCCACAGGACTATAAGCGATTTGTCCTCAAGTCCCCCGCCTAGAAGCTTGTCCAGCGAAACGATTTTCGTCTTCATCTTTGGTATTTGAACCACCGTCCTTAACCTGACTTATTGTTTCCATATAAGCCTTACCCAAGCTCAACGCCAGTTCTTGTAACCTTGAGGTTCAATTCCTTCCTGCTTACCTCTGAGGGGAACTTGAGGATTTTGAAAACCGTACCTTTGTCCGTCTGGACCATATCGAAGTGGGCATCGACCATCTTTTCCAGCTCAGGCTCAAGGTGGGCATAAAGTCCCTTCTTCAGGACGTAAATCAGGCTGCCGCCCGCTTTTTTTGTCTTCTCCGTGAGGACCTGCATAAACCTCATAACTGTCTGGGAGTTGTTCCTCACGATGAGGGTTGAAAGGGAATCAAGCACAACCCTGTGGCACTGGTTTAGCTTATAGAAATTGGACTGGAAGATTGATGCCGAGATGGTTATGTCGTAAAGGCTCAGGTAGCTGGACACCCTGTTTATCGCCGGGTTTTCATCCGGGGACCTTCCGGCAGGAATGGAATAGACATCAATCCATCTCATAAATTTTTCCTCAAACCTTACAAAAGTCTGGCCCCTTTTGACAGCATCTATCTTTATCTCCTCAGGCGACTTGTCTGTCGTTATCATCATCGCAGGTTGCTTGGAGGCGAGGCCTCTATAGAGGAAGTCAAGGCAGAAAAATCCCGTCTTCTCCGGCGTCTCAGTCGTAAGCAGTATGGATGTTCCCCCCGGGAGCCCGCCACCAAGGGCTTTGTCAAGTCCCTTTACCCTCGTCTCCAATAGGTCAGCCATCTTAGTGCCTCTCATTCTGGTAATGGCCCTTGTAGGCCTGCTTACTTATTTCTCTGTTGTCTATAAAAACAAGCTGTATCCAGCCCTCATCCCTGTGTATCTTCGCAGGCAGAAAAGCGAAGACCTGCTGGGACGACTCCCCAACATAACCACTGTCCCAGACCGCCGTCTGGAATTTTAATATCCCCAGCCTGTTGAATGTCGACCTTGGGTAGGCAAAGCCGGTAGCGGTGAGGGGTATCGAGATTTGCGGGAATCTCAAATCATACAGCTTTCCTTTCTTAAGGTTCCAGAAGCCGTCCCCGTCAGGGACAATTTCCTTCTTGGCTTCGGCCTGGTCAACAAACTTGCTGTCAATAATGTAACCCCTCTTCCTGCCTTGGATGAAAATCGTCTCGTCCGGCAGTTCGAAAATCTTGTCAGGGGCAACATCCACCCCATTTGGGTTTGCCTTAACAAACCTTGAGACATGCTTCGCGACCGCTTCCCCTGCCCAGACACCTTTCATTTCACATGAACCTCCAAAATCCCCTCAATCTTGAGAAATTCGTTAAGAAGCTCCCCTGGCACAGGCCTTTCCGTAATAATCGTAGCCTTTGGCTCAGGAAAGAGCTCCGGGTCGTCACACAGTATCTGCCTTATTGAAAGCCCCTTTTCAGCAACCATTGATGTCACCTTTGCAAAAATCCCCGACCTGTGAGCCTCTGCCCTGAGTTCAACAATGCCAAAGCCAAGCTGCTTCGCAACCTTTGAAATGTCTGCCGCCGGCCTGAGATGGCTGAAAATGATTTTAAGCTCTTCGTCGCCAGCTATCCTCTCGGCCGCTGCAGTGACTGCCCGCCTGTCAACTCCTATCCCACGTCCAAATTTTGAGGAAGACATCTCAATATCCCCACAAAAAATCCTGCCTGTCTTCTCATCAACTCTCAGCCCCTGCCTCAGCATTGTAAGGACAACAAGCTGCTGGGCCGGGAAATCCTTGAATTTTGACTTAATTTTCTCCCACATAGGATAAAAGTGGACATTGATGCTTAAATTATTTACCCGAAACTATCTTGATAATTGCCCCATTTTCCAGTTCCTTATCAGCCCCGACCCGCCTTTTGGTCCTTGCATCCATTCCGAAAATGAAGCTTTTGGCAAGGTCTGTGTGAATGGCAGCAGCCAAGTCCTTTGTTGTCGAACCTTTCTTCAGCAGGTAGGCATCTGGCAAAACATTCCCTACCTTGTCAGAATAGTGGGTCTCGTCCTCAACAGGATAGGCAACAATATAGTTCAACATATTGAAAACCGCCTTATTGACAAGCTGCTGGACACCTGTGCTTCCATGCCTCTCCAAAACCTTTTCGCGAATGAACCCCAGCCCTTTCTCCTGCTCGCCACTCAGCTTTCCAACAACCTCGAACGAGCCAGCTCCAGGCACATACTTGATTGCACCTGCTGCCTCTGCTGAGCGGAGTGCCAGCTCACCGACAGAGCAGACAGGAATAATAATCTTGTCAGGAAACTTCTCCTTCATCCTCTTCAGGTTCTCTTCAGCACCAGCCACATCAATCTTGTTTGCAGCAATTATGATGGGCTTTCCAATCTCCCTGAGCTGGCAGGCAAGCCTGCCTAAGGAGTCCTCGTCAACAGTCCCCCCAACTTTCCTAATGGCCTCGTGAATCCTATCCTTAGTCATCCCAAGCCCTGAGAGAATATCTGCCAAAATGTCCTCAACCTTCTCAGCCACCAGCCGTCTCTTGACATTGTGCCAGTGCTTTTCCAAAATGCCTTCTATCCAATAGTTAAGCTCCTCTTCGAGGAAGGCAATGTCCCCGCAGGGGTCATGGTTTTCGCAGGCGTTTCCGTCAGCGTCAGTTTTGCCAGAGGCATCGACTATGTGGATTAAGGCTGAAGCCTGCCTAAGGTCGTCAAGAAACTGGTTGCCAAGCCCTCGGCCTTGGTGAGCCCCGGGCACAAGCCCGGCCACGTCAATCATCTTAACCGGCACAAGCCGAACGCCGTCAACGCATTTCGAGTTCTTCGGGCTGCAGGCCTTGCCAATTTCCTTGCAGGGACAATCGGCTGTGACATAAGATGCCCCAATGTTTGGCTTAATTGTCGTAAACGGCCTTGCAGCAATTTCAACATCAACAAGGGTGGCTGCCTTGAAGAAGGTGCTTTTCCCGCTTGAAGGCTTCCCAACTATTCCTATCTCCACTAGACCAGCTCCTTAATCCCTTCGAAAAATTTCCTCATCCTGACAACCAGCGGATGGTTTTTTCCAAAAGAAGTTTCAAACCTCTCAAGGACTTCTTCCTCCTCCCCAATCCTGCTGCCAAAGGCCAGCTTGTCGGCATAACAAATAAGCTTCTCCTCAACTGTCTCAGGTACCATATCCTCAGCCGGAAGGCCAAGCTTCCCCGCCTCGACAGCGTCAATCCCCGCCAGAACATGGTTGCAGGCTATCCTGCAAAGCCGCACGTCAACATTGTGCCTCTCAAGGATTTTTCTCCCTTCAACGCCGTGGGCTATCCCGTGGGTAACACTCCGCCCAATATCGTGCAGGAGCGCACCTATCTTGACAAGTTCAATGTCAACAATATGGCCCTTTGCCTTCACCTTCTCGGCAAGCTCGACAGCGAAAGTTGCGACCGCTTTTGTGTGGACGACAACACTGTCCGGAACGTTCTCATCTTCCAGCAGCTTTACTGCCTCGCTTTCGCTTGGAAACCACTTTCCCACTCTTTATCATCTCCAGTATCTGGCACACCTTGCAGGTATGGCCGCTTGTCAGCTCTCCGCACATCCCACACTTGTTTGGTTTTTCCCCTTTTTGCTTCTCCTTAAGGGCTGGCAGCAGCTTGTCAAACGTTTCAACAATAGTAAACTTTGTGCCGGCATGCTTCGACTCCATGATGTTCAGCAGCTTTCTAACGTCGCCGCGGAACGCCTCGCCCCTGTAGGGACAGGAACCCTTTTCGATTTCAATATTGTTCAGCAGAACAAAAAGTGCATTTTCTTTTTCCGGAATCTTCCGAAGAGGCTTAATCCTCTGGACAAAGCCGTCCTGCCGAGACACGCCGGTAACCGGCCCAAGCCGTGCCATCCTATCTGTCTGGCCCCTCATGAAATTCATCAGAATCGACTGCGCCTCATCGTCAAGGTTGTGTGCCGTGGCCAGCTTTGTGCAGCCAAGCCTTCGTGCTGCCTTGTTAAGGATGTAGCGGCGGAGCACCCCGCAGAAGCTGCAAACGCCCTTGGTCTCTCCTTTCCTGCGCAAGACCCGAACCACCTTATCTATCGGCATCCCAAACTCCTTTTTGAAGGAAACAATCTCGTGCCTAATTCCAAGCCTCTTGCAATGCTTCCCAACAACCTTCACGCTCTCGCTTCGGTAGCCTTTGGCCCCTTCGTCAGCACTGATAGCTACCAGCTTCACACCTGGCCATCCCTTGAACATCTTTGAGAGAACATAAAGAAGGGCAGTCGAGTCCTTGCCGCCGGAGGCAGCTATGCCGACCGTGTCCCCCTTTTGAATCATTCCTGTCCTGTAAATGTGCCTCTTGACCCGCCGCCAATAGAGGCTTAGGAAGTGCTTTTTGCAAAAATAGTGTCCCGCGTACCTAAGATAGGCAACAGCGGGCCGGCGGCATGCTGTACACTTAACCACTGGAACCAATTTTCAATATCTCTAACCCGCCTTTCCCAACCTTCACGGTTTCGGGAACAGGCGTCCCCTTTTTCAAAACAACAACCTCGTCAACACAGAGGCCGAGGCTCTTTAGAATATTCTCAATAGTCCAACCCTTCTTCACCCTGACCGTCTTCTTTCTCCCATTAACCTTAACAATCACATTTCATCCCCCATACACATCCTGCAACTGGAGGGAACCTTCTCCTTTTTCCTGTGCAATGCGCAGAAGCTGCCCCTCTTCCTCAGGTATCTGCAAAGCTTACAAAGCTCAACATTTGCATTGTTATGCTTAACAACCCGGTCAGCAATCCCCTTAATCTTCCCCTTGAGTTCCTCAGTCTCCAGAGCGGCGACCCTCTTGCTCCTCGCCTTCTTAAGATACTGGCTAACAGCGGGCTGGGTAATTCCCAGCATCCTTGCCGTGGCGACCTGACTGTGGCCGCGGGAGATAAGCTCCCTCGCAAGGAGAGCGCGCATGCGAGGGATTACATCGGCAACAATAATTTCGCATGGGAGGTTCATAACAGAGGAATAGTCCCTGATGTTTTTAAGTCTTATCAAACTCGGAAACTCTTAAAAACACCGTTATATTCCGGCTATAGATGGTCAACTGGGACAGTGTCAGGGACGACTTCCCAATCCTCTCGGAGAGGCGGAACGGCAAGCCAATAGTCTATTTCGACAATGCCTGTTTGTCTCTCAAGCCAAAGCTCGTTATCGACGCCATGAATGACTACTACCTCAAGTACACAGCCTGCCATGGCCGCTCCATCCACAAGTTTGCGACCGAGACGACGGAGGCATATGAGAAAGCAAGGCAATCAATCGCCCGCCTCCTCAACGCGAGAGCTAACGAAATCATCTACATGCGCAACACAACCGAAGGCATCAACCTTGTCGCGCAGGGGCTGGATTGGAAAGCCGGCGACGAGGTGCTGACGCTTGACATTGAGCACAATTCCAACCTCCTCCCATGGCAGCGTCTGGCGCGGGAGCGCGGCGTCGTCCACAAGATTGTCAAGACCAACAGCGACGGCTCGTTCAACATGGAGAACTTCTCCGATGCGCTTAGCGAGCGTACCAAGCTGGTCTCGTTTGTCCACACCTCAAACGTCTTTGCCACAACCATCCCCGCGGCCGACATTGCGAAAAAAGCCCACAAGGCCGGCGCCCTCTTCATGCTTGACGCAGCCCAGAGCGCACCCCACTTCGCAATAGATGTCAAAAACCTTGACTGCGACTTCCTCGCCTTCTCCGGCCACAAGCTTTACGGGCCAACAGGGACAGGCGTCCTCTACGGCAAAGCCGACCTGCTCAACAACCTCAACCGGCTGATTGTCGGCGGT
The DNA here is from genome assembly GCA_030622515.1 of Candidatus Altarchaeota archaeon. GTDB lineage: Archaea > SpSt-1190 > SpSt-1190 > DYHY01 > DYHY01 > JAUXGB01. Next base: position 12,441 of record JAUXGB010000006.1, on the reverse strand, counting down.
GAAACAGTTGAGAACTCAACCTACACGACTGAGGAAGTGGCCAAGCCGCCAGCAAAGTTCGAGGCAGGCCTCCAGAACTATGCAGGAGCTATCGGGCTTGGCGCAGCAGCCAGCTACCTGATGAAGCTCGGGATGAAAAACATTGAGGCACGCGACCAGCAGCTTATCAAGAGATTAATGGAGGCGGTCAAGCTTGACAAGCTCAAGGTAATGAGCAGCCTGACGCCAAGCGACCCGGTCGTCTCCTTCAACATCGAAGGCATGCCAGCCCACGAAGTCGCAATCATGCTTGACGAGGTGGCAAACATTTTTGTCAGGAGCGGCCGCCACTGCGTCCACAGCTGGTTCAACGCCAACGGGATGCACTCGTCCGTGCGGGCCTCCCTCGCCTTCTACAACTCCGAGAGCGAAATCGAGCTCTTCAGCGAAACCCTGAAGAAGATAATTGAGCTTGCCTGAGGCAAACCTATTTTAACCCCGCTCAGGGCTAAGGGTTTAGGTGAGAACAATGACAGTTGCAAAAGTCGTAATAAAGGGAATTGAGGGAAAGAGAAATGAAAAGGTCAATGCGCCTGCTCATGAAATCAGCGTCGAGACCAATGTCGTTATTAAGAAAATACAGAGGCTGAAGGCCGACCCGGGCGAGGCTGCACTTATCGACCTTGACCTTGAAACCCACTACAAGCCCGACCTTGGAAGCCTGAAGGTTTCGGTTCAGGTTCTCTACCACGGGGACGGAGGAAAGGTCATGACTGAGAAGGACCAGCTGATTCCCCAAACTGCAGCGGAAATCCACTCCCTTGTCCTTCGCGGCGCGCCAATCCTTGCGGCAATAGGGATTGCACGGGAACTAAACCTGCCAATGCCAATCAACTTCCCGAGGGTTGAGATTAAGAAAGTGGAAAAGAAGTAATCAAATCTCTTCAGCCTTTGCTTTCGAAACAGCTTTTTCAGCCAGCCCGCTTAGCTCAAGAAAAGCGTCCTCTTCAAGGACAGTGTCAAGCTTTGCACAGGTTTCGACCCTTTTCGGCAGGGCGCCGCACTCGACAGTGTTCTTAATGCTCTCGTCAAAGGTACCAATTTCCCTTGCAAGCCTGACTGCCTCGACCTTGTCCATGCCGATAAGCGGCCGGAAGATTGGGTAGTTTATCCCGTGGCTTTCAACCTGTAGGTTTTCCAGCGTCTGGGAAGCGACCTGACCAAGGCTGTCGCCCATTGTTATGCCAAGGGCTTTCTCCCTTGAGGCAACGGCTTCCGCGTAGCGGAGAATCAATCTCTTGCAGAGCAGGCAGGTCAGCTTGCTCTTGCAGCTCTTAACAACCTCGCCCATAATTTCCCCGTGGGGAACAAAATAGACCTTAAGTTTCTTTGGCGACCACTCTTTCAGCTTCTTGACAATCCTCTTAACCTTCTTCCCATCCCCGCCAAGCGGCGCCATAACCCCGTGGACAAAGATTGGCTCGCACCCCCTTTTCATCATCATCCAGGCAGCGACCGGGGAATCAATCCCCCCCGACAGGGTGCAGACCACCTTGCCGGCCGTCCCGAAGGGAAGCCCGCCGGGACCTTTTTCCGTTTTAAGGACAAGGTAGGCGTCCTCTTGGCGAACTTCGAGCTCGACCGTGTGGTCTGGTTTGGAAAGGTTAACTTTAGCGGCGAATTTCCTCCTAACAAGGTCGCCCAGTTTAATGGCAACATCCTGAGAAGTAAACTTGTGGCTGCCGGCACGCCTTGCCCTGATGGCAAAGCTTGAGCCTTTTGGAATCTTAACAAGCTTCAAAGCTTTTTTGCAAAGGGTGTCAAGATTTTTGAAAGCAAACTTTTCGCAGAAGGAGAATGAAACTATCCCAAAAACCTTTCCAAGCTTCCGGGCATCCTTCCAGCTTGTCTTTACAAACACCCGTCCCCATTCTTTCGTAACCTTTGCCTTCGGCAGCTTGGCCTTGATGTGGTCTATAAGCTTGGCTTCAAACCTCTTGCGAACCTTCGTTCCTTTGAGCGCAAGCTCACCGTACCTCACTAGTATCGTCTTCGTCATCCTTCTTCCTCTTCGGTTTCCTGATGTCTGCCTCAGCTACCTTCTTCCGCTTCTTCAGGTTCTCTTCAATCCAGTCGTCCATGACAATGATGGCGCTGAGGCCGGGACTCGAACCCGGGCAGGCCGAAGGCCAACTAGCTTAGCAGGCTAGCGCCGTAACCACTTGGCTACCTCAGCATAGAAGTAGGTCAGCAGAGCCCCTTTTAAACCTTTATTCCAAATCGTAGCTCCACCCATTAATCACCTGATACGGGCAGATGTCTGTCGCAGATGTCGATTCAATGCACTGGGTGACCCCGTCGGAGTATTGGACCATGATGAGGACATGGTTTGGATTGACAGGGTCAGAAATGTCATCTGTGTCAACATAGACAATGGAAATCGTCATCCCATAGCCTGCGTTCTGGTTGCCTGCCTCAAGAAGGCTTGCCATAAGGACAGTGAAGTCTCGGCAGGTCCCGATGGTGTTTGTCAGGGTTTCGATTGGCCAGTTCGTCACGTTTTCAATCCCGTAAGGGTTTCCATAGGTTGTCAGCTGTTTCCTAAGGTTGAAAACCTCATTAACAAATTGCCGGTCGGTTCGCTCCGCAGTCAGGGTCCCGATAACCTCGGAAAACATCTCAGGACGCACATAGGCACGGTAGTCTGGCACCCTGACCTCTGCGCCGCCGGCAACCCTTTGGAGGGTAAGATATTGGGAGGGCCGTGGCTGGTTCGAGTAGGCAAGGTAGGTCTGGAGTGGCACATACCAGAGGATTACATCATCGTTTGTCGTCTTGAAACCAATCGTGATGTTTCCCTTTTCAATTATGGTGTAGGGGGGATACTTGACGCCGCGTGCGCCAGGGGCAGTAGACAGAATGTCGCCAATATAGTCTGCCTGAACAAGTTCTGTGTTGAGGTGCCATATCCAGTAGGTTGCCGCCAAAAAGAGGACGGCAAAGACCAAGGTAAAGGCTTTCCAGACCGCCGGGTCAGCCATTGGCCCCTCCTCATAGTCCTCTTCCATTACTGGAAACCCTCGTCCTTCCTATTTATTATTTTCAAGAAAAAGCGGCGAGCAGCACCCAGTGGACAAAAAACCACCCTAATGGTTTATCCAGACCTTTTCTCCATCCCGTGAACCTAAGAGCACGGAGCGAATCTGTTTAAGGTTGCTACATTCCTGTCCTGGCCTGTTTCGCAGTCCGACCGCCTGATAGGGCGAGATTTCTCAGATACGGCCCGGCCCTTTAGGGAACCTTCCTGCCGCCTGAGAGCTTCAACCTGGCTTACGGCGGTTTCCAGAGGAACCGAAGTTCCCAGAGGACGCCGAACCCTCCATCTAGCTCGCCAAGCCTATTATACCGCAACCCTTTTTAAAAGCTTGCGGGATAACCTATCGATGGACAATCTATCCTCTGTCATCTCGAAAATCAGGAGGCGACATGCAAAAAAGGTGCTTCTCCACTTTCCGGCAGGATACGGGCCTAAAGCTCTCGAGATAGCTAAAGAGATTGAGAAAGCTGCCGAGGTAGTAATCTGGGCGCCACCCTGCTACGGTGCCTGTGACATCCCGTTCTACGCAGCAAAAATCCTCGGCATCAGGCTAATTGTCTCCTTCGGTCACAGCGGGATAAGGTACAAGTACAAAATCCCTGTCATCTTTGTCGAGCCGAGGGTTGAAGCTGAACTCGAGAACCTGCCAATGGTGCCGGGCAAGAAGATTGGTTTAATCTCAACCATCCAGTACATCCACCTGCTTGACAAAGCCAAGAAGATAATCAGGTCCCAGAAGAAGCGACCGTTTATCGGCAAGCACGGCCCCCTTTCAACCTACGACGGCCAAATTACCGGCTGCGAGTTCAGGGCTGCCAAGTCTATTGAAAAGGATGTTGATGCCTTTTTGCTTCTGGCCGAGGGCGACTTCCACCCGAAGGGGCTGGCAAATGCGGTTGACAAACCCCTCTACGCCTTCGAGCCTATAACCGAGACCTTTGAAAAAGTCGGGAAAACCAGCGACAAGAAAATCAATTTCCTCCACGAGAAGAACGTGTTTGGAATAATGGTTTCCATCAAGCCGGGCCAAATCAACCTTAAGGCAGCCGAGGCCATTGTGGCCGGGCTGGAAAAAGCCGGCAAGCAGGCAGTCATCTTCGCGGCAGACACCTTCACACCGGACCTTCTCAACTACTCAGCTGTTGAAGTATTGATAACAACAGCATGCCCAAGGGTTAGGGACGACTATGAGATGTTTGGCAAGCCTGTCCTGACGGCGGCCGAGGTCTTGAAAGAGCTGCCAAACCTGAAGAAGAAATAAAAATAGGACGTTGTATGCCGGACTATAACTATGTTGAAGTGGATATTTATCTATTTCCGTGCCACACCTTAGCTTTCCATTTATGCTAAAACTGCCTATTTCTATGGGGTAAATGGGTAGTAAGAGGTCTAAAAAGCAGAGAGAAGCCGATAGACAGAGAACTGACAGGCTCAAGGAAAAGACCCGGAAAACAGACCAGAACTACCTAGACTATGTCACTTCTCACAGGATTCCTTACCAGAAGGTTGAGCCAAGAGTTCTTGCCCGCAATCCCATAGAAAACTTCCTCATCCTTGACTCAAACTCCATCTGGGGACCTTACACAGAAGAATCAACAAAGTTTGTTGCAAGAACTCACGGAGCAGTTTACATTCCGGATGGGGTAAGGGGCGAGATTGGAAGGGAGGCTGCGATAAACCTTGCCAAGCGGCTTGAAGGATGCCATGTTGACTTTGGCTTTCTTGAAGCGATTGAAGAGCCGTCCGAGTACACCCTGCCAATAAGGAATCCTGAGTCGGGAGAAGTTCACCACTTTGAACTTTCAAAAAAGGATTTCAGAAAAGTGACGCCAAGGAACATAACCTTTACCAAGAAAGGCTATGACTGGAACAAGAGAAGCGATGTCTGGAACAGGTTTGCAGCGGAGAGGCCGCCATCCCCTCAGGATGAGGAAATTATCAAGGCGGCTCTGAGTCTTGGAATAGGCGCAAAAAAAGCCGGCAAGAGGCTTAGGACTGTCTATGTAGTTACAAATGACAAGCGCCACATAACAGACAGCTACCTGTCGAAGCACATTCAGGAGGAAATGGGGGTTTTCTTTGGCAATCCAGCCGAGGTTTTCATGGAGCTCTATGGGGCTGCGACAGAAAGAGGATATGAAGGGACGATGAAACAGAAGGTTTATGCGGCAGGTGTCAGGGAACTTGGCCCTCACGGAGCACTCCACTTTACAAAACCACTCAAAGAGATAGACGTTGCGCTTACCTAAATCAAACTCTTCTTCAGACCCTTTTCAACAATCCTGAACCTGACGCGTTTTCCAGATTGCAAACTCCTGTGCTTAAGCAGGGTTGCGACGCGTGAGTTCAGGCTTGTGATTTCAAACTGGACAATTGTTTTTGGCCAGTACTGCATAAGGTCGCCGGCCGCCGCCTTAATCTCCCCGTCTTTTTTGTAAACCTGATTAGTGAGGAGGACTGGAATCTTCTTGGTCTCGGCCAGCAGCGCCATCTTGTGCAGCCAGTTTGCCATCTTCCGATTGGTCTCTTTCTCTTTTCCTTCTCTTAATTCGAGCCGGTAAAGGGCGACAGCTGAATCAACAATAATTATGGACGCCTTCATCTTCCTCAGCTTGCCGGGAAGCCTTAGCTGCTCATCAAAACTGGTTAATCTTTTGGCTAAAATCTTCTTGGCAAGCCCTCGACCGCCGACCTGAACAACTCTCGCCGGGCTGAGCCCGTTTTCAGTATCTAGGAAGATAGCTTGGCCGCCTTGCGAAACGGCGGCAATTGCGGCGCATATTGCAAAATTAGTCTTTCCGCTGGCGGCTGGTCCCTGAACGGATGAAAGTATTCCGGGTTCAAGCCCGCCCCCAAGCAAGGCATCGAGTGGGGTGTTGGTTTTCAACATAGTCATGTCCGTAACGGCCCTGCCCCCTTAAGGACTTTCCTATCGATTAAAAAACCATTTTCCGGCCTTTTGGTGAAGAAGGGGCGAAGAATCGTCCGTTTCCCAAATCAAGGCCAATCCAAAAGCTTTATAACCCCTCTGCCCTCAAATTGATTGAGTGTTTTTATGGTCAGGTCTGAGATAGAGCTTAAGGTTGGGGAAATTCCCCCGACAAGACAGAATGATATTGGAAGGGGAATTATTAGAATTGATACTAGGGCGATGCGGGACTTGGGCATAGCACCCAGCGATGTTGTCGAGCTTGAAAGTTCAAGAAAGACAGTTGCTGTTGTTGAGACAGCCTATCCAAGTGATGTTGGGCTTGGCATAATCAGGATGGACGGGCTGACAAGGAAAAACGTTGGCGCATCAATAACTGAGCCTGTCAAGGTGAGGAAGGCTTTGCTGCAGGAAGCCAAGAGGGTAACCCTTGCCCCGGCACAGAAAGGAATGATGATACAAATGCCAGGCAACGCATTGAACCAGCTTTTGAATGGCCGGGCTTTGATGAAGGGGGACATTATCCAATTGAAAAGCACGGGCGGAAGAAACAGGGGATACATCTCCCCGTTTGAGGAGGTTTTTGACATCTTTGACTCCAGCCCGCTCTTCGGTCTTGCTGAAACCAAATTCATCGTCTCATCTGTTTCACCAAAAAACGGAGCTGTAAAGATAACAGACATGACTGACATCGAGTTAATGCCTGAAGCTGTCGAGGTTTCGGAAGAGAGGATTGCCGAGGTAACTTACGAGGACATTGGCGGCCTGAGGGAAGAGGTCAGGAAAATCAGGGAAATGATTGAGCTGCCGCTAAAGCATCCGGAACTTTTCGAAAGACTTGGCATTAAGCCACCGCGAGGTTTGCTTCTCCATGGCCCGCCGGGAACAGGCAAAACCCTTGTCGCCAAAGCTGTCGCGAACGAGACCAACGCCCACTTCATATCGATAAGCGGCCCTGAAGTTATGAACAAGTTTGTCGGCGAAGCGGAAAAGAGGATTCGTGACGTCTTCAAGGACGCTGAGGATAATGCACCTTCAATAATTTTCCTTGACGAGATTGACGCGATAGCCCCCAAGAGGGACGAGTCGCAGAATGTTGAAAGCCGGGTTGTTGCCCAATTGCTTTCATCAATGGACGGCATCGGCAGCCGCGGCCAAGTTGTCGTGATTGCAGCGACAAACAGACCAAACGTGCTTGACGAGGCCTTAAGGCGAACCGGCAGGTTTGACAGGGAAATCGAGCTCGGAGTCCCTGATGCGAAGGGGAGAAAGGAAATCCTCCAAATCCACACAAGGAACATGCCTTTGGGAAAAGAGGTTGACCTGGACAGGCTTTCACAGGAAACCTATGGTTTTGTCGGCGCCGACCTTGTTGGGCTTTGCCAAGAGGCCGCGATGAATTCGCTTCGCAGGACTTTACCTGAATTTAATCTCGAAGCTGAAGGACAGATTCCTGCCGAGCTGCTTGAGACGCTTAAGGTTACTGAGGAAGATTTCGACGAAGGGATGAAAATGGTCGAGCCGTCGGCAATGAGGGAACTGATTTTCGAGGTCCCGCGAACAACTTGGGAGGACATTGGCAATCTTGAGAAGGCAAAGACGGAACTGCAGGAAACTGTTGAGTGGCCGCTGCGGCGCGCAGGAGACTTCAAGGAGCTAGGCATAGACCCGCCAAAAGGAATCATCCTCTACGGCCCGCCGGGAACCGGGAAAACCCTGCTGGCGAAAGCTGTTGCCCATGAGACTGAAGCCAACTTCATCTCCATCAAGGGGCCTGAGATTCTGAGCAAGTGGGTTGGAGAAAGCCCCAAGAAGATTCGTGAGATATTCAGAAAGGCCCGTCAGGTCGCCCCGTGCATCATCTTCTTTGACGAGATGGACTCGATTTCTCCAAGAAGGGGAATCGGCTTTGACGGCGGACACGCAGTCGGGGAAACAGTTGTCAACCAAATCCTGACCGAGCTGGACGGGCTTGAGGAGCTTCGCGGCGTTGTCGTGATAGCTGCAAGCAACAGGCCAGACCTGATTGACCCTGCCCTTTTGAGGCCGGGGAGGTTTGACCGCTACGTCCACGTGCCGGCGCCGGGAGAAGAGGGAAGGAAAGACATTTTCCGCGTTCACATTTCCAAGATGGGAAGGGTAGGAAAGGATGTTGACCTTGACAAGCTGGCGGAAATGACAGACAACTTCACTGGCGCAGACATAGCAAAGGCGACAAGGGAAGCAGCCATGGCAGTCATGAGGGTTCTTGACGAAGCTGACCTGCCATACAGGCTTGAGAACAGGCTTGCAACAATAAAAAAGAGGGCTGACGAGCTTGAGAGGGAGGCAGGGGCTTCCGGGAAAAGAGCGAAAGCTCTCAAAGATGACGGGGAACGAGCCAAGAAGGAACTGCCAAAGCACCAGAGGGCTGTTCAGGACCTGAAGAACCATGCTGATAAGGAACACATAAGGGCGAAGCAGCTTGCGCTAAAGGCTCGCGAAGCAAGAAACAGGGGGAGCGACAGGGCAAGAGAGATTGAAGGACAGCAGATGGAAGCTGAATCCCGGGCGCAATCCCTTTCGAACGATGCAAAAACGGCAGAAAGACTTCTTTCAAGAAACAAGAGGATTATTGATGAGTCAAAAAGAAAGGCAGACTTTGAGCTGTCCAAGGCTGAGAAGTCAGGAAGGGTGAGAGATGTCCAGCTTCACCTGATTAAGAAACTTGAACGGCAGATTTCCGAAGCCGAGAAGGTTATGTCGCCAGAGGCAAAACAAATCTTCAAGAAGCTTGAGAAAGGAACCTTGCCTAAAGACGCTGAAGAAGATTACAAGACTGTCACTATGAAGCACTTTGAGTCGGCGATAAAGAAGATGACACCAACCCTGACTGAAAAGGTCAAGGAGTTCTACAAGACAATTGAGGAGAACTTTGAGGTGGAAAATCCGGCAATGAAGAAGTCAGACGACTACAGCTACACGCGCTAAAGCCTGCTTGGAATGACCTTTGCAACGTCTTCATCAAGCTTACCTGTTACACCGTCAATCGCATAGCGCTTCCCTTTGGAGGTCCGAAGCACCCAGTATGGGTAGTAGACCTGCCTTGCTTCCTTGACAACAACCCTTCCAAGGACGGAAAGAACTTTTTCCACATCGACAAATCCCATTTCCGGCTTTACAAGGAAGCCATCAACAGGAATATTCTCAAGCTTCAGATTTACCCTTTTCAGTTCTTCCAGAGAGGGCACCCTGTGCTCCTCCCGACTCCTGTAGAAGATTTCCCCTCCCTTTGTCTGGGAAAAGAGAAGCCCGTCCTTGGTAAGTTTTCCTACGCATCTTTTTGCCATGCCTGCGTCAAGCATTGAAATGAGGGCGGCCTGACTTAAGCTCTTCTCCCTGTTAAGGGAAAGAAGCACCCGCCTTTCCGCCTGGTTCAGGTCGAGCAAATCAAGAATCCCCTTGCTCTTGTTTTTTCCAACGAGCTCCCCAACCAGCCCGTCAATGTAAACGACAATATTTTCCCTCTCTATAGGGAAACTTGCCCGCGCCTGCCAGAGGGGATAGTAGACAAGCTTCCTTGAGACCAGAGCCTCCCTGCGGAAGAAGAAAAGGAATCTTTCCAGCTTGTCCTCAACCTGCCGTATCGCCTCCGCGGGGGAAACCTTCAGCCTTATCATGTCAATTCGCTTCACCTTGCGGGCCTTGCCCTCACTTTTTTCCTTTGGACTTACCTTAATCTCCGAGGTTATGGCGCTCCTCCCCTCGTGCTGGCTGCGACGGGGGCGAACCTCCATAACAAAAGCCTGCCGGTTGCTTTCCTCCCTGTCCCCAACAATTGCCTTGCCTAAAGGCAGGGTTCGGATAAACCCCCCTCCCTGCATCTCCTTCGGGATATTCGAGGGAAACCTCCGCAGGACAGCCTTAATGTCATCATAAAAAACAAGCTTGTGGCAGAGGAGAATGTCGAGCTGGCTCAGGACCCTAGAGTCAATCGCGCTTGGCTGCTGGGTTGCCATAACTATTGAGCAGCCAGGCTTTCGTCCCTGCTTAACATACTCCACTATCGACTTTGTCGCAGCAGTCTTCCTCTTGTTTGGAACAATTGAATGTGCCTCATCAAGAAGCAGCCATGTCGGCGGAATCGGGGAAGTCGTTTTCCCAAGAGATTCCCTCCTGCTTGCGGCTTTCCTCTCCTCAAGAACCTTCCTCGCTATTATGCCAACGACCAAAGCTGTAACATCCTCGTCAAGAAAGCTGACATCGAGGACAGTAACCTGGCCGGGTCGGGACAGCTCCTCAACAGAAGACCCCTTGTCGCTAAGAATCCCCCATCCCTTGGACGCCTCAAGCCGGGAGACAAGACCACGACGGGTAGCACTGGAGAAGCCCTTCTTCTTGCCGCCAAACTCTTCATCGTTGGAGATAATGTCAATAAGCTCCCCAAGCCTGTAGTCATCCCCAGCTTTTCGGATTGCCTTGTCAAGAGCTAATCCAGCAGGGTCAAACCGGTCGATGCCGAAAGTGAGGCACCAGTCATCTGCCCCAAGGTCGGAGAAGTCGAGAGAGAATGTCCCGTCAAAGGTCTCTTTCGGCGCCTTCCCGGTTGCGCCCTCCGGCACAAGCACCTTAACATTATCGAACCCTTTCGGGCTTAGCCCCCACTCCCTCAGCAGCTCAAGTTCGTCCTCAACCCTGTTCTCCGCCCTCATGCTCCAAAAGACACCGACCGGGTCAATCAGGATAACCCCAACATTCTCGTTCTTGTCGCACAGCTCCTCAGCGATAACGCCCATGGTAAAGCTCTTTCCCGAGCCGCGTGCCCCGCAAATGAAGATAACATGGGGTGAGAGCGAGTCCATCAACACCTTGCTGCCCTCTTGGCGACCAACATAGAGGGCCCCAGCCTTGCCATAACGCACAAGAATCTTCCGACTACGCCCAATATGAACATTGCCAGCCTTGTCCTTAAGCATCTTCACGACAGGATTAAACCGAGCTAGTAGATAAATCTTAGGGGGCTTTCCAGAAACAACAACCTTTTTAAAATCAGAAATACCAATTATAGAATGGTTAATCTTCTGACGAGCGAGGAAATAGTAGAGCTTGTGGCTGAGTATGGGGACAGGGTCAACGAGGGCCGCCCCATAAGAAAAATCATTGAGGACGGGGACCTGCCCCGGTTGGAAGGAGTTACGGTCAAGGAAGGCAAGGTTTCTGATTCAGTTTTCGGCGGCAACCTTGAAACTCTTGACGGCACACCTGTCAGGCTGATGTATCGAACCAACAGGATATCTACCCACGATGTCAGTAGGGGAGCAATTCCCTTCAAGGACCAAGTTCTTGGTGTAAACCATGACGCCATGCTGCAGCTTGTTCGACCGGTTCTTGGCACAGCTCAGCTTGACATCCCAAAACTTGAGCCGACCTCGACAGTAATCGCTGCAGAAAACCTAGACCTAATCCAGTTTGAAAATGTTTTGAGAATGTATATGGCAAAGAGCTCAACCGAGACTTCCCTTTTCCATCACTATGTTGACCTTGACGAGAGAGAGTTTTGCGGCCACAAGCTTCCGGAAGGACTGACAGCAAACTGCAGGCTTCCTTACCTGATGGACACGCCATCGACCAAAGGCAAGGTCGATATGTCTATTGCTCCAGCCTACCTTTTCGAGAACGGCATCTGCACGCCAGAGCAGTATGCGGAGATAAGGAACTCATCAATGATGGCTTTCGGCATTGTCACTCAGCATGCCAAGTCAAACGACCTTGTCCTTGTTGACACGAAGACTGAGCACGGAAGAAACCACAAGGGTGAGATTGTCAGCTGCGACGAACTCTACACACTTGACTCGTCAAGGTGGTGGAAAATTGACTCTGACGGAAACCTTCTCCTCAATAAGAAAGGCTCCCCTGTCTCCTACTCGAAAGAGTTTGCGCGGGAAATGATAAAGGACAAAGAGACCCAAACCTACACGTCGTTTGAGGCCAAGGAGATAGCTGCCAGATACATCAAGGGAGTCCAGTGCCTTACAGGCCAAAGGTTCGAACCTGACACTAGGCCAAGGGACGAGAGGATAATCGAATCTACAGAATTGATACTTGACGCTCTTGGGGTTTAGGCAAGACAGTTTTCATTGAAACGGCGGATGACACAGGCTTATAAATCTTAGAGTGGTTCCTTTGCTATGGACCTGGAAAGGCTTAGGATTGCAAGAGAAACCGAAGATAAGACCAACTGCTGCGGTACTGCATTTTATCTTGCCGGCGTTATTGATAGTGACTATTTCATAGACCCAAAGAAAGCAAGGGAGAGGGTTTTGGAAATGAATCTACTTAACAAGCCAACCGTTGGGTCACTTGTCGCTTTCATGATTGAAGAGGACACACGTTTCATGGCTCATATTGGGATTGTTGTAAACGAAAAGCCACTGCAGATGGCCCACCGGGAGGATCT
>JAUXGB010000064.1 GCA_030622515.1 Candidatus Altarchaeota archaeon | reverse complement strand
GCGAAGAGGAATTCAACGCCAAGCTCAGGGGGAAGATGGTCGCTGCCTTCAACGAGGTTTATCACACAAGGGTTGCCCTTGACGAGGAAGCCATGAAAAACAGCAACAATGAGGAGCATGTCTGCACGAGGACAGCCGCCTATATGGTCGCCATAAAGAAGGTCGAGAAGGCTATGAGGGACAAGGGCTGGCTTGGCAGCTAATCGGAAAATGTATATATCCTGACAAAACCAGCTGATCGTGATGAAGAAGAGAAGGGTCCTGATGGAGCTGCGCGATGTCTGGCGAACCTACACACTGAGAAAGGGAACAGAAGTCAACGCGCTCAGGGGGCTCTCGCTGAAGATTTATCAGGGGGAAATGGTTGCCATAATCGGCCCCTCCGGCTCTGGCAAGTCCAGCGCCATGTACATTATTGGCGCCCTTGACAAGCCAACCAAGGGAAAGGCTTTCCTCAAGGGACAGGACATAACAAGGTTTCACCAGAACCACCTTGCCATGATGAGACGGAGAGAGATAGGATTTGTCTTCCAGTCCTACAACCTCATTCCCGAATACACCGCAGTCCAGAATGTCTGGATGCCTCTTCTCTTCGAAGATGTCCCAAAAGATGAAAGGGAGGCAAGGGCCAAGAAGATTTTAACAGACCTCGGCCTTGGTCACAGGCTTGACCATAAGCCGCCCGAGATGTCGGGGGGCGAGCAGCAGCGGGTTGCAATTGCACGGGCGTTGATAAACAACCCAAAAGTCATTCTGGGTGACGAGCCGACCGGCAACGTTGACACAAAGACGGGGGAGGAGATTATAGCCATTTTGAAAAAGCTTCACAAGAAAGGGAAGACGGTCATCCTCGTAACCCACGACCCAAGAATAGCTTCCCACTGTCAAAGGAAGATTCACATAATTGATGGTAAAGTATCTCAAAAAGGTGGAAAAAAATGAAAAGATTTGTAACTTTGGTTTTGGCAGTTTTGCTGGTTTCGCTGATTCCGGCAGCCGCCGCATCGGCAGGTTATTCGAAAAATCCAAGCCTGACGGTTTGGAAAAGTGATGTAAGCCCCTTCCCGGCAAGCGCTGGCGGGGATTTGTTTGTCCAGGTAGTTGCAAGAAACTACGGGCAGGATGATGCAGAAGACTTCACGGTGGAGTTTGAACTGTCTTACCCCTTCACCCTCAAGTCGGAAGCCGAACGGGTTCAGGAGTTTCCCGAAGGGCTCTGCGGTTTCTGCGACAGGGAACTTGAATACCACATTCTTGTCGACGAGGATGCAAAGACAGGAACCTATCCAATAAAGCTTAAGCTTTCCCACACCTATGGCGGCGTTGTTACGACAATGACAAGGGAACTTGAGCTCTCCGTCACCGGCTCGAAGCGGGTGCTTGGCGTCTATGAGACAAACGCAGCCGAGCAGAACTTCGGCGTTGGCGAGGATTCAACACTTGAAGTAACGCTGAAAAACTACGGAAGGGAGCAGCTAAACTATATCGAGGCGACATTGCAAACCCCGGCCGGCATACATGTCCTCGGCTCAAACAAAAGGTTCATAACGTCCCCGGTTCAGTCAGGGAAAAACATTCCCCTGTCCTTCGACCTTGTCGTCGCCGGCGACGCGTCCGAGGGGGCCTACTCGGTCCCGTTAATCCTGAACTTCAGGGACGCGTCCGGAACAGAAACGACATTGAACGAAACGATAGGTATAGCTGTAAGGGGGGAGCCGCAGCTTCTCATCTTTGCCGAGGGTTCAGACCCGCTCTACGCAGGAGCCAAGGGAGACCTTTTGATAACCTTAGCAAACATAGCCCCATACAACATAAAATTCCTCAAGGTAGAAATTGAATCCGACGACCTGATTTTCCTTTCGGACAGCAGCGAGTACGTTGGCGACATGGAGCCTGATGACCTTGAGTCTGCGGACTTTGACATCTTCATACCGGCAGGAGCCACCTCACCAGAGATAAAGGTGAAGATGGAGTACAGGGACAACTACAACAAGCAGTACACAAAAGAGGAAACAGTTGCAGTCAAGCTGGCATCAGTTGCGCAGGCTTCCCAGAGCGAAGGAATAAACCTCTGGATAATAGTTGCTGCAGTGGTGATTATCGTAGCGGGAGTATGGTACTGGAGGAAAAAGAAACACCATGCTTAAGGATTATTTTGCTCTGGCAGTCCAGAGCATGAGACACAGGCACATAAGAAGCTGGCTTACCATGCTTGGGATAGTTGTCGGCGTGGCTGCCATTGTCTCCCTAATAGCCCTTGGCCAGGGGCTTGAAAACTCAATAAATGAGGAATTTGAAAAAATCGGCGTAGACTTCATAACAATCATGCCGGGTTCCAGCGGAGGGGTCCCGGGAATGGGATTCGGGGCAGCAAAGCTGGAAGACGGTGACGTAAGGGTTATAGAGAGGATAAAGGAAGTCGATATTGTCTCCCCAATGATGACCTCTGTCGAGAAAGTCACCTATGGCAATGAAGAACGCTACACCTATGTCTCAGGAATGGTTGCCGACGACGTAGTTGACATGTACTTCAACAAGAAAGCCTACCAGATAGTTGAGGGGCGGGTGCCAAGAGCTACCGACAGGTGGAAAGCAATAGCAGGCTACAAAGTCAGCAAAGACTTCTTTGGCAAAGCACTCAAGCCCGGCGCCAAGGTGGAGATAAAAGAACGAGACTTCAAGATTGTTGGCATTATGGAGGAGATAGGAAACAGTCAGGACGACACCCAGTTCCTAATCGCGCTTGAGGATGCCAAGATAATCTACGACAGGGAAGACTATGATGTAATTATGGTAGTGCCCAAAAAGGGACAGGACGCTGAAGAAGTTGCTGAAAAAATCAAGAAAGAACTGGAGGACTACAGGGACGAAGAGGACTTCCAGGTCTTCACCTCAAAGCAGATGCTTGAAAGCTTCAATTCAGTACTTGGGATAGTTCAGGTCATCCTTGTCGGCGTGGCAGCCATCTCCCTCATCGTCGGCGGCATTGGCATCATGAACTCGATGTACACGTCGGTCCTTGAAAGGACGAAGGAGATAGGAATCCTCAAGGCAATCGGCGCAACAAACAACCACATCCTCTCAATATTCCTCGTCGAGGCCGGCATGATGGGTGCTGGCGGGGGAATCGTTGGTGTACTCATTGGGATGGGAATTGGGAAGATTGTCGAAATCGCGGCAGTCGAAGCCCTAGGGACAACCTACCTAAAGGTCTGTTTCGGTCCAGAACTAATAGCCTTCTCAATTGGCTTTGCCTTCGTTGTAGGCTGCCTCTCAGGCCTCCTGCCGGCACGGAACGCAGCAAACATGGACCCTGTGATGGCTTTAAGGTACGAATAGTGAGGGAACACAATGTTTAGCGATTATTTCACATTGGCAGTCCAGAGCATGAGGAGCAGGAGCCTTAGGAGCTGGCTTACCATGCTTGGGATAGTTGTCGGCGTCGCAGCAATAATCTCCCTCATCGCCCTTGGACAGGGGATGAACCAGTCAATAAACGACCAGTTTGAAAAGCTCGGAACAGACTTCATAACAATCATGCCGGGTTCCGGCGGAGGAGTCCCTGGAATGGGATTTGGAACAGCAGAATTAAAGGACGATGACGTTGAAGTAATTGAAAGAATAAACGAGATAGACATAGTTTCCCCAACCATGATTTCCACAGAGAAAGTGAAGTATGGCAACGAGGAGAGATATGTGCTCGTGGCCGGGGTGAAGGCAGAGGCAGTACAAACGATATTCATTAACAAACAAGGCTTCCAGGTTATTGCAGGGCGTGCCCCAAGAACCGGCGACCACTGGAGGGCCTTTTCCGGTTTCAAAGTTGCCAAGGATTACTTCAGCAAGGAAATGAAAGTGGGTTCAAACGTGGAAATAGAGAAGTCG
>JAUXGB010000013.1 GCA_030622515.1 Candidatus Altarchaeota archaeon | reverse complement strand
GGTCGTGATGTTTTACCCATACTGGAGAATGAAGGGGTTGAGGATGACAATCCTTGGCCAGTCGCCGCTGGCTATTCTCTACCTTGTAATCAGCCTGAGGGTCTCGCCAAGCCTTGAGAAGGCGGTCAGCTTTGCGTCTCGAACCGTGCCGGAACCAATCGGCAGGGAGTTTAAGCTGATGATGTGGGAGGTTGAGCTGAAGATTCACCTTGACATGAAGGAGGCGCTGCTGAATTACAGCCAGAGGGTGAAGAAGTGGGCGCCGGGTTTTTCAAACGCATTGTATCTTGTTGCCAACTCGCCTGATGAGCCTAACGATGCGCTGAGGTTGAGGACGCTGGAGAAGGCGATTAACCTTGCGCTTGAGGACACGAAGCTTAAGATGGAAGGATTCGCAAGGGGATTAGGCATGCCTGTTGCCATCACCAACGCGCTGGGGGTTTTGCTGCCGATTCTCGGCCTAGTCATGGCGCCTGTTGCAAGCATTTTCATGTCGGAGGGGAGCATTGCAGCCCCTCTCGTGGTTATCTACGACTTTTTCCTCCCGTTCATCATGATACTTGTGATTGTTTACATCCTGAGCACAAGGCCAAGTGGTTTTTCAAAGATAGATATGACAAAATATCCAGAGCTTGCCCCTCCCGGCCACTTCAGGCTTGAGATTTCCAAGGGGAAAGAAATAAACGTTCCCGCGATTATCCCCTCACTCGCCATCTTCCTTCTCCTCTCGTCAATAACCCTTATGGCGATTTCAGCGTCGAACGGGAGGATACTTTCAGCGCAGATACCACAGGGAAGCACGGCGGGGGCGAGCGCCCTCATAACCCTTCCGCTGATTGTTGCACTTGGCGTAGCTATTGGCGCCTACTTCTATCTGGTGTCTTTCCAAAAGCTTGAGCTTAGGGAGAAGATATTCAGGATGGAAGAGGAGTTCTCTTCGTCCCTTTTCCAGCTGGGGAATATTCTTGACCAGGGCAAGCCGCTTGAGGAGGCCTTCCAGAGGGCGGCGGCTGATTTGAAGGGAACGACAACGGCCAAGTTTTTCCAAAATACTATTGCCAACGTGACAAGGGGGGGAATGCCGCTTGAGATGGCGATTTTTGACAAGAGGTTTGGCTCAATCAATTTGTTCCCGTCATCGATAGTCAAGAATGTTATGTCGGTTATTGTTGAGTCGGCAAAGGAGGGGCCGCGGGTTGCCGCTATCACGACACTAAGCATCTCGAACTACCTGAAGAACCTGCAGGCTGTGCAGAACAAGGTCGAGGACGTTTTGAGCGACCACGTCACATCAATGCAGTTCCAGGCGCTGTTTCTTATCCCCCTTATCAGCGGGGTCGTGGTCGGGCTGTCGCAGCTGATAACCACTATAGTTTTGAGGATTGCGACCGAGGTTGAGAACGTCTTTGCAGGGGGAGCGCTTCAGGCCTATTCGGGCTCTTTTATCCAGAGCATGATAAACATTCAGGGGACTATGCAGGCAAGCTTCCTCCAGCTTGTCGTTGGTTTTTACACCATCATACTGCTGACAATAATGGGATACTTTATTGGCGGGCTGCAGTACGGGGTTGACGACAAGGTTGGGACGGAAGCAATCCTTGGAAAAGTTTTAGTAGTTGGCGCCATACTATATGGATTGGTGACAGCTGTGATATCGCTGGTATTTGGCGCGCTCAGCTCGACACTGTTGGTGTGAGATATGTCAGATGACGGAAATGTGGGACAGCCGGCATTTAACCTGAAGGCAGTGATAACCATTGTTGTGATTATAGGCGCGCTTGGCTTTGCTATTATGCCGGGCATGGGAAGAATTTTCACCGGGGTTTACAACTTGGCAATCAGCTTTTACACAACCCTCTTTCACGACCTCTTCCCGGGGATGGACTGGTTGTAATGGCAAGCGTTAACAGAATAATTTACTTCGTTGTCTTTGCGCTGGTCGGGATGGTAGTGGTCGCCCTCATGCTTACACAGGGCCAGTCAATGGTGGGCTACTGGGGCCAGCTTGCAAATATAGCAAAGGCTATTGGTATTGGGCAGGTGACATGATGGCGTTCAAGGTTGTTAATTCAAATCTGGTATGGACCATGGTTTTCATTATCGGGATGGTTGTTGTTGCCATAGCTTTCGGCCAGATTTTCTCCCTTGGCTCATGGTCTGACCTGATAGGGAGAGGTGGTGTTGGCGGGGCAGGAGACACTTTGGCAGCTGTGGGGAAGGACATTATTGGGGGATGAAAGATGAGGGGGAAGTATGGTCTAGTGTTTGTTGTCGGTGCGATAGTATTTTTATTTGTTATTTACATTTTCTTTACGTCAGATGTGTTTGGAGGCATAATGGACCCTTCGGGGGTCAGTTCTGCCCTTACAGGAATAAGGGACCAGATTGTAGGTGATGCACTTGGGGGAACAGTCAGCCCGGCAGTCTAGAGGGGACATGAGCATTGAAGCCATTGTGGGAATAATCCTGGTACTTCTTGCTGCCGCTGTCATCTTTATGATGATACAGGGCAGTGCCTCGAAGATTGGAACGTGGCTTAGTTGGTAGAACAGGGAACCAAGAATGCGATAAACATCGGGATTGCGATAGTTGTTGCTGCCCTGGTTTTCGCCCTTCTCGGGGGAAGCACCCTGACCCTTCTCAGCGCCCTTGCAAGCGGGGGAAAAACCTCGACAGGGGATTACAATATGGAGAAGCTTTGCGCTTACCTGAAGGACGGGGTTGCTTATGTGAGGTTTAACAAGCAGGGCGATGGGGTTTCGCTCGACTCTTTTTTGAAGAACCTTGTCAACTGCGACTGCTTTGAGGAGGATGAGAGGCGGGAGATAAGGGCTGGCGGCGGCCCGATTGTTACTGCTGTCGCCACCTGCCCTGCGGGAGACGAGGAAGGGCTGAACTTTTACATGCTTGGGCCAACCGAAACCCATTATATCTGGAGCGGGAGAAGCTACATGATTGGCATTGAGGCAGTTGGGGGCGGGACCTACCCTGACGGTTGCGTAACAATTGAGGAGATATCCTGATGGGAACGACCGGGTTTAACATGACGATAGTGATTGAGATTGTTGCCGTCTTTCTAGTCATATTTGTCTTCCTCTTTGTTATCCTGCCGGGGGTTATCGATTCTTCCAAGGACTCGGAACGCGCCCTTCACAGCTTTGCCTGCGCGTGCAGCGGCATTGAAGGGGAGGACCTGAGGCTTGAGGTTCTTGGGTTCAGGCGGGCTGTTGCAAAGGAGGGAACTGTTTTCGGCGGCACCCTCATAAGCGTTTGCAACTGCGGTGACGACGAAATTGCTTTGGCAAAGGTCCAGCTCTCTTACGAGGTATGGTTGAATGAGGAGAAGATTGCTGAAGGGACAAAGGGCTTCCCGTCTGGCGAGGGGAGCGCGGAGCTTCTCTCAAGCAGGGGAGTTATATTTAACTGGGACGACATATCAAGCAATAAGGTCAAGATTGACGCCAGCGGCTATGGAAGCGGTCAGGCAATTGTGAGGCTGCATCACCTTGGCGAGGAGAGAAGCGTATTTAGCTGGAGGTTTGACTATCTGGGGAGTTGAGGTATGGCAGGGGAAGACATTTTCAAGCTTATAATGACGATTGGCCTTGCAGTCATTGTCGTTGCTCTGGCGCTCTGGTTCACCGGGGCTATGAACTTCATGGTTGGGGACGCATGGGGGCAGGTTGGCCGCTCGGTTTCCAGTTTCAACCTCTTTGGGTAGGGAAAGGCATTTTTAAGAGTTGATTATCTATTCAACCATGGCAGAATCCAATGTAATAGGTCTGGTTATTGCGGTAATCCTCTTTGTGATGATACTGCTCGTAGGTATGGGGGCGGTAAACAAGGTCCAGACGGGCTTGTTTGACATGTGGAAGATAGGGGATACGCAGAAGGAGCAGCTTGAGGCTGGGAGCGCTATAGCTGCTTGCCAGCGGTGGCTTGGCAGCCCTGACAAGTACAAGGCTAAGGCGATAGTCGAGACTTTCAAGATACCTGACAAGATGGCGCCTTTTGGCAGCAAGACAGGTTGCTGCTGGGACGACAAAAACAGCCTGAAGGACAAAGCGCTTGACGTCCAGAGGGAATGTGCCCAAAATCCGGGGTCGACAAAATGCAACAACGGGTTTGTCAAGTTCGATGACACCTATGTCAAGCAGTGCGTAAACGCGTGCAACGCCCTTATTGAAATGTCAAATCTTGTTGACCAGCAGTGTACTGCGGTAAGCGAGAACAAGAAGCAGTCAATACTTGAGAACACGTTGAGGACGTCTACCCTTTGTAGCTCATCTACAAGGATTGGCACAATAAAATGTAGTTAGGTAACCCCGATGGAGATTGGGATAAAGTGGATAATTGCGATAATAATTGCATTGCTACTCCTATATCTCGTCTACTTAGGTATTTTCCAAAGATATGTGCCTCTGGCAAATGAGGCGACTGACGTTAAGATGGCCCTGTCGACAAACGATTTGGTAAGGTCGTGCAGGGACTGGACAAGCAACCTTGTCCTTGACTCGACAATACCGGGAAGCCTGAGGGAGGCTGCTATTAGCCAAGATATTTTGGAAGACGACAGGTGGGGTTTTTGTCAGGTCTGCTATGAGACTGCCCCAAGGCCTAGAAAGCCGTGCCGCCAGTGCAAGGCCGCGTGCGTAAAGCTGCTTATAGACGAGATAGGGTGCAGGGTAAGCCCTGCAAAGTTTCCTGACACATTCCAGTACAGCACAAAGACCCACAAGGCGATTATTGACGGCGGCGAGGTTGACATGAGCTACAATACAGCCTACCTTTACTGCGTCAACTCAAGGATAGGGGATGTGAAGGACAGGGTGGAGAGGGATGTAACTTGAGGAAAGGGATGACGATGCCTGTTGCTTGGATACTGATTGTACTGGTGGGGATTGGCCTCCTCCTTGTAAGCTATACGGTCCTTATTGGAAAGCTTGGGACTTCTGGCGAATTCAGCCTTGACGACTCAAACATACCCTTTGCGACAGGGCTGAAAGTGCAGGCAATTTACAGGGCCTGCGACGCATGGTACAGGAGCGACTTTATTGACATTACAATGCCTTCCCAGGTTCCTGAATATTCCCAGCGGCTCAGCTTAAGCAGCCAGTGCGTGCCTGAAGACGCGCAGAAAAGCCCGTCAATTTGCTATGATGTCTGCGTTGCAGTTCTTGAAATATACAAGGAGTGTTCCAGAGACCCGCCGACCGAGAGGTGCTGGAACAGTCCTTTAAGGGGGTATCTTGGGGAATGAAAGGCGGCTTTGACATGACAATTGCGCTGGTAATTTCCTTAATGGTAGGTATAGTGGTAGTTCTCCTGATGATGAACTACCTCAACGCTGACGTGGTCAGGGAAGAAACTAGTGGATACTCCCAGCAGCTGGAAGGGAATGCTGGCGCTTACTTCGCCATGAAAATCCAGTGCGTTGCATGGGGGCAGCATATTGCAAACTGCCCGAACGAGAATTGTGAAGGGTGCTCAAACTGTGAAAACGAGTTTGTAAACAAGTGGAACAAGTACTATGAGATACCGTGGCACCTCTACTCCTCAGGGCTGGTCATAGTGGATGAAAATGGGGAATTGATAGCAAACCCGCGGACATATCACTGTGGCGGGACTGACGGGAGGACTGAAGGTGCGCCATGCTACAATGCTGTCAGGTGTGTTGAGGCGTTGAAGTTTATCCTCTGCGAAGCTGGGGAGGATTGCGGGGAAAAGCTGAGGACAATTGACTATGGGTCTGCGGCAAGCATTATGAGGGAGAAGATTGAGAGCGGCTCGGCAACCACCATGAAGAGGGACTTTGCGCCATACTGCGCCATGGTTTGCAAAACGGTTAAGAACAAGGCTGATAACTGCGGGATAAGCGTGCAGCAGTGCGCAAATGAGGCTGTTGGCTGGACATTTCCCTGAATTCTTGAGAAAGCCATATTTACCTGCTCCCTGCTTATTGGTCTAGAGTGATTTGAATGAAAGGAACAGACCAGCCTATCTGGATTTTAGTCGCAATTCTCCTGGCTTTGGTAGTCGGGGTCGCAATGTATCAGATGATGGGGAAGGCCAACCTTGAGGAGTTTGACGATATAATCAAAAATACGGATGAGAGCACTGCGCAAATCACCATTGAAAGCTTTTGCCTTAACTCGTACAGGAGCAAGTGGACCAACAACCCGACAGAGAAGAGACTGGAAGACATAACCAAGTCCGCCGTATCCCTTGGCTGGATTTCCCGGGAGGAGTGGGACAATTATGCAAAGTTCACTAACTGCGACTGCGCGGTTTACCTCTACGTTACAGAGTCCTCCTCAATTACCCGCTCAGAGGTCCACGAAATTTACAACCCAAGCGCCTGCCACACCTACGCGAATAAGCAGGCGATAAAGAACGGGCTGACCGGATAATCTTCACGATGTCTAAGCACAGTTTGAGGGGTGTTGCCTATACTACCCTTTTCATCATGATTTTGGCTGCAGTAACTATCTACTTCGCGGCTTGGTCTGTGAGGGGAATGGTTGATTCGAGCGCGGAGACCAGAATGTTTTATGGCATAGCTGACACAACAAATGCGCTCAGGGATGTATGTGAGGGCAAGATTTTGGAAGAGGTGCCTATTTCCGTGCCAAGGAACAAGATGATATTGATATATGACTGCAATACGATTCAGGATGGGATTAGTGTTTGGCCGGGTTTTGACGAAGGCAACCCCTCCTTTAAGAAAAGTGTAAAAGCCATGCAGGACAAGTGCGATAGTGGGAGCAAGGGCGTCTTGATAGCCAGAAGCTGGCACGAAACAGAAGGCAGCTGGTTTTGGAAGAAAGAAATATACAGTTATGCCGGCGAGGTCCACCACTGCAGTGCAGGCGCATTGGCAGGCGTAACTCTTGGGCCTGGTGAGCATAAGCTTGTTATTATGAGATTTGAAGGGGGCGTACTGGTAACCTATGGGATATAGACGCGGGATAACAGGCGGGCTGCTGGTTGTAATCCTTTTCGGAAGCCTTATCGCTTTCGGAGCAAAGCCGATGATGCTCGCCCTTGAGGGTGTTATGTTTGGCAACTACCCGATTCCTTCAAAAGCGACTGAGATGAAGGGATACATCCAGGAGGTGTGCCGCGGGGGCGAGGGCGACTTCAAGAGCTTTGAGGCTCCGCCGCCATACATTCAATTCCAGTGCGATGACTGCAAAACAATTTCAGGCAAGGCTGCACTTAGGACAGCTCTAGGTGTTGCCGCTGCAGCTTCGCTTGGGACTGAGATGGTTAAGGCAGGGAAAAGCATAGGCAAGGGTTTCAAAGGCGCTTACACTTCCCTCAAGGCTACGGGGCAGGCAATAAAGGGTGTGGGGGTTGCAAAGTGGAGTATGCAGGCGCTTAAGACTGTCTTTTCAAAGGTTGGTGGGAAATTCGTAAGAATGAAGGAAGGGCTTCTCAGGTTTGCAAAGACGAAGAAGCTGCTAATCAGGGGAGGCCAGTTCAGGATGAGCAAGCAGGCCCTTAAGACAGGGGCATGGGTTGACAAAGGGGACGGGGTCAAGGTTTTCATTCAGGGGGATGACCTGGCAAAATACCTCGACTTTGCCGCAGGGAAGTGGCAGAAGACAGGCAATGCCCAATACCTTGACGAGGTTCTTCTCGCAAGCGACGATATTGTCGTGGAAACCTCACAGGTAACTTCAAAAAACATAATCAAAGGGACTCAGGACGTGACAACCAGCTGGTACACTGCCGAGGCGTGGAAGATTGGCCAGCTTTCAAAGACGGAAAAGGTAAGCAGGCTTAAGATTTTGAGACAGTCGTTTAAGCTTGGGATTGGGAAGAAGTATCTTAATGGCTACCTTGCGGTTTCTGCCGGCAGCGGTTACATTGCAATGCTCATTGGGTCAGCTTATCCCAACCTGATATACGAACTTGGGGACGCCACAAGCGAGATGCAGGAGGATTTTGAGAAGATTATTGCCAGCAATGCGACAAATGTCCCTGTCGGGATAGACCGGGTTATTGTTGTTAAGGACGGGACAAGCGCGGAAAGCCAGATAAAGTCGATAGTCGAGTCTGACCAGCCGCAGATTAGGGCGGCACAGGGAAGGCAGGTTCACCAAAAGTTTGTCGGTGATATGCACAAGCTGTTTGTCCTCCTGGAAGATGGCGGCTATGCTGCAAACCACTTCACTGAGAAAACTGCAACAACCCCGACCTACATAGTGCAGGTGCTTCAGGAAGGGGACAGTGAGTTTATTGTGGTCAGGGATGAACATGCTGAAAGGCTTTGGGACAATGTTGAGATAGTTGTTTCCTACAAGCTGGACGAAATGGCAAGAGACCATCCAGAAGATGGCGAGAAAATTGAGCAGCTTAAGGCAGACTTTCTTTACAGCTGGACCGGCGTCCTTGGGGAGGCCGGCCTGTCGCACGACCCATGGAGATTTGTCGCTGCCGGCCTTGCAGAGCCTGCCAGCGAGATGGATGAGATATGCAGGCTGGAGGCGGGTTATGACAAGGACTACATCTGCGACTGGTACTTTAATGTTGTCGGGCAGGCCGCTGTTATTGAGCAGCACGCCGCGGAGCTTCAGGAGATAAATGACGATTTGCTTGAAACCCAAGGGAAAGTGCTTGCAGCCCTGAGGTCGTCTGACTGTGGCGTGAAAACCGTCACGGTTACGGAGACTTTCCCTGCGCCAGACTTCCAGATGGATGATGTTAGCCCTGAAACTGTAACCAACAAGGTTGAGCTGGCAGAGTGCGCTGTGAGGCTCAACTGCGATTATGATACCAAGGCCCTCACCTTAAGCGAGGGCTGCATTGTCGAGGCGTTGAACCTTAACGAGGACGGGATAAAGCTGGGGAACAGGATTATCCAGCTGCGGGGCATGCCGGTGCAGCCTCTCGACTATGGTCAGGTTTATGACCACTGGGGAATCAAGGCCGCCACTTTTTCAAGCGGCTTTATCAGCAAGGGATTTTCGCGAGGCATTGGCACTTTGTCCGCTGCGATTGGCAACTGCGGACTCCTTGGCAACACGGGGATGGTGTTTTGCCTCAAGAACGCCATTTCAACATGTGATATTCCTGCCATGTGCGCAGCCTGCTACACAGTTGATTGCGGCGTGCCGATTTCGTGCAACCCTGCAGTTTCTGCAGCAATCACGGCAGAGCACAAGGGAGACAGGGTTGAGGTGCTGGGAGCGGTCAAACCGTTCTAGGTGGAAAGATGAGAGGACAGCTTGCAGACGAGGAAGAAGAGGTTTACGGAATGCTCCAGCTTATTCCCTTAGCCCTGATGATGGTTGCAGGGGTGATTCTTGTGGGCTACCTTCTCCAGATGCAGGGGCAGCTTTGGGCGCTTCAGAATGCCAGGATGGTCGCAAACACCCTTGCAGGAGCTATGACAGCTGTTGCAACCTCACCAGACATGGGGGTCTACTGCGTTAACTTCCCCGGAACCTACAGCTATCTTGTGACTGTTGACACGGCCAAATGCGGCGTAGAGGGTTGGAGTGACTTTGGGGAACTCCAGCATGTCTGCACAGGGGGACCCGGCGGCTTTGTTGCTGTCTGGAGCCCTGACAGGAAGGAGTCGGGGCTGAGCTTTATCCCGATAACCAATGTTCCGAAAAAAACAATCCGGCTGCCAAAGGGAAAGGGGTTCATAGTTGTATTTACCAAGCACACTAATCTTGAGACTGGGGAGGACAACCTTGACTTCGAACTGGGGGCGAACGATTTCGACGAGTCAAACTGCACGTGGGTGAGCTAAATGAAAGGACTATCGTGGTTTTCATCAGCGTTTGTCTCCCTTCTTATGATAATCCTGGTCTTTGTCATTATCGCAGGTGCTAACATGAAGTTTCAGGGCGAGGTTGACACTTACATGCCATACAAGTATGCGGTGATGGTTGCGCACAGGCTTGTATCTTCGCAGGAGACGCTGTCCCATGTTTTTACCAAGCCGGACCTGACAGCCCACAAGAACCTGCTTGATATTGATAAAATAAAAAGCTTTGACGACAAGTATGGCCAGTGGGAATCGCCCCTTGCCGACGCTTTCGACATAAACATAGCTGTCATGGGGGAGATGTCGCCTGAAAGCCACCTTTTCTGCTACCACTGGAGGGCTGAGGTGATTGACTATGAACGGACGAAAGAGGTTCTTAACCCTCTCTATTATGCACATGCAGGATGCATGGGCCTTGGCGGGGTTGACATTTTCTGCCCACACAAGGAAAAGATAACTGTTCCCTACAAGTGGAGCTTTGGACGAAGCGTCTGGTCAGACATGCAGTCTCAGGTCTTTGAAGGCACGAAGCAGACGATGAAGAACCACTTCAACAATGTTATAGATGTCTATACCGAGGACGATGTAATGACATCAGTTCTTGTGGCTGCAGGCACTGGTGTTGCTGTCGGGGCCGCGCTTGCCGCACCTAGTGCCGGCACATCTATGATAGTGGCAGCTGTCGTTGGGGCTGTAATAGCTAAGGCTGGAATGACATACATGAAATGGAAGGCAAGGCTTAGGACATTGAAACAGCTGTCGGAATATGTGAAGGATTCGAAGCCGACAGACTACATGCTTCCCGTGGGGATTGTTTATGATGACGCAACGCATATAGGCTCGCTAAAGATTTGGGTATGGAAGGCTCACAGCGAGTGCGCAAACCCTGACCTAAATGACGACATCATCGACAAGGTGAAAAGGCAGGGAAGGCAATTCTTGGAGGATATGGAATGAGAGGAGCACTAACCCACTGCCTGATGGAAGCAACACTTATGTTCTCACTTGTAACTATTGCCTACTTTGCCCTGCTTTTCGACATGACAACAACCTTCCATATGACTGAGAAGATGCTTGCCGATGTAAGACTGCCTTACATGCAGTCGCTTTCCTACTCAACCGCACATGACACGGCATGCGAGGGAAACCCGCGGCTTTACAACCTGATGATTAGCGCCATAATAGCTGACACTACCACACCAAAGGTTTGTGGTGAGGACTATAGTGTCGAGGGGCTTGTGGAAGGGAAGTGGTCGCGGTTTACTCTAGACTATTTAAGGGGCTGTTACTACTTCAGCCTGATGAAACATAACAGCGGGGAAGCCCTTTTCACTGCAGGCGACTGCGCAGGCTTTGATAAGACTAAGACAGAGGCCTTGTCAAGGCACTACCTAATCCCGCTTCCGCTTGATGAAGAGGGAAACCCCAGACTCACGAGGGAGAAGATAACCAAGGTAGACACTGACTGGAAGCTGCGGAAGAGAATCGAAGAGGCAACGGAGGTGACGAGGAGTGAGTAAAGGACGGAAAGCTTTTGCTACCGACCTGCTCTGCATGCTTGGCGGCCTTGCCATGGGCGTGGGGCTTACGATAGCTGCCGGCTACCTTTCCCAGATAGACAGGTATATGGATTTACAGGCTGCCGAGACACTTTACATCGAGGCAGTTCATGCTAATGAGCAGGCCCGACTCTTTATGGAGACTGCTGTTGACTTTATACTCACGTTTGCTGTTGATGATTCTTCAGCGCACGGTGGGATACCTTCGGTAAATGCTTCGTTGCAAACTGATTATGGAGGGGTTCCTATCCTGAACGAAATCCTTATGTGGCAATGGTGCGAGGAAGGGATGTCTGGCGGCCAGCTTTATCCCCCGACTGTTAACGAGACAGTTGAGAACTGCCCAATCGACTGTGGGGAGCCTGTCGCAAAGTGCACAGACCCAAGCCAGTATGGCTGCTGCGGTGACGGGACATGCGACAACCTTTACGACAAGGACAGGGAGGGTGATATCAAGGGGACCCCACGGAAGGGAAAGGAAACAATATGGAACTGTCCTGAAGACTGCGGATGGGTCGGTGACGGGACCTGCAACTGGAAGGCTGGAGAAAGCGAGGCTTACTCAAATGCTTATCATGGAAAGCCAACAAGCATGGGGCCCGGCTATGGAGGCTATGCTGTTGGCGACTGTTTCTACACAAACGACGGGGTTTGCAATGTCTTTGAGGTTGGCAATGACTGCACCCAGCTCAATTCTGAAGATGCAGGCGCCACCTGTGGAGATGGGATTTGCCAGCAGCATGAGGTGCTAATGTTCACGGTCAGGAACTACATAAACAGGTGCCCAAGGGACTGCGCCGTTAGGAAAAGCTACAAAGACCTGAGCAGCTTGGGACTTGAGAGCAACCAGCTGGCCGCCGTGAGGGCAGGCTACAGCCTTCAGGACTGCGAGAGCGGGGAAACCTGCTATTCGGATGTTGCCCCGGAAGACTGTGGGATAACTGACCAGTGGAGCAACTCTGCCTGCGAGGGTGGTTCGTCAACACCGGGCCTTCCGTCTAGGACAGAGGACGGGGTCTGCTCAATCGAGTTCTGGTGCAGGGAAGGCGACAGCGACCATGTAGTGCAGTGCACTGCTATCGAGACCTGCGGAAACAGCCAGGACTGTGGCGACCACTGCGGAAACCTTTACTGCGAGGCAGATAAGGGGGAGAACACAAGAACATGCTCACGCGACTGCTTTACATGCGGAAACGGAATCTGCGAGAGGATTGGCGACCCTGCCTACTATCCCCCAGAGTGCAAGGAGCCGGAAGAGGGCAAGTGCACAACATGCGATGTGCAGCAGGTAAGCTCGATAGAAACTATCTTCCAAGAGGGGCTGGTCCAGAACTTCGGGAACAAGACTGAGGCTTATGCTGACCTTTTCAACAAGAACGAGCTGGAGCACCCGACAGTTGTCAGGGTGAAAAACATTGGCATTGATATCGACGCTGGCATAAACGCTGAGGCCAACGGCAGCATAGCTACATGGACATCACCCCTGTCGCTTGCCTTGAAAACTAACCAGCCGACGTTTGGCACGGTCAACACCTCGTCTTCGAACTGGAAGGCGGATGACTGTGCTGATATTGAAAAGCTGTGGAGCAACTTTGATGATATAGTCGACATCTGCAAGGAAACTGAGGATGTCTCAAGAGACACTGCGACAACCTATCCCTCTGGGACGGTTGTGGAGGACCCGGATGCCCTCATCCCAATAGAGCTATTTAAGGTGGATTGTGAGCGGAGTCCTTGGAAGGGCGAGTGCTGCAAGCACGAGGTTGACGGCCAGCTTTACACAGGCTCAATTGACTACAATGTGACTGTTGACGTCACAGACCTGTTCTGCCTTAGGGAGATTATTACTGACGAGGGGCTGGACGAAACCCTTTACACCATGACTTTTGCCTTCCAGTATCGGGAAGAGATTGATGACGCCAGCACGATAGAGTGCAGCGACTTTCCGAATGAGGGTTGAGAAAATTATTTATAGGCCAGACGGTGGCCTAATCCCATGCCAAAGCCAGTAGTTAACTTTGACAGGTGCAAGAAAGCGAAAAACTGCGTTGCAGTATGCCCGATGAATGTTTTTGACTGGGACGATGAGAAGGGTCCCATTGTCGCAAGGCCGGATGACTGCATTGGGTGCAAGGCGTGCGAGAACGGCTGCCCGGAAAAGGCAATTGAAGTTATTGATGACGATAAAGAAGAGCAGAGCTAACTCCTGTAATGTGCTTGTAATATAGACAGATTACTCCCTGCTTTCGTTAATTTCCGGCCGAAATGCTTGAATATTCTAGGTTAAGTGGGATTAACGTAGAATCGATTATAGGTTAAGTGAAGATGGCACAGATTAGGGAGGTAGGGTTCAAGTCGGGGTTGCCTTACTCTTCTTCGCTTTCCTTCTTTTTGCTTTCCTCGTCCATCATGTCTTTTGCTTTTTTCAGTGCGAGGGGGTAGAGGCCTGCGGCTGCCGAGGATACCTCTTTGTGGGAGATGCCGGCGGAGCCAAGGTTTTCTGCCAGCTTGGCAAACTCAACCGGGAAGAATACTTTTGTGCTCTTTCCTTCGGCTATTTTCGGAAGGGCTTCCCTGATGTAGAGGTAGGTCAGTGCCCTGTCGTCGAGTTTCTTTGATGCGTCGCCAAGGGCTTCGATGACTGTCTTCTGGGCCCGGGCTTCGAACTGGGCTGCTGCAAATTCCTCGCGTGCCTTTCTTCGCGCGTGCATGGCTTCCTGAATGTGCTCCGGAATGGTTACATTGACGATTTGGACGTCACGCAGTGTTATTCCCCAGTCCTCTGCCATGGGCTCGACCTTTACCTTGATAATGTCATTGACTTTTTCAAGCTCTCCGTAGAGCTCATTTAGGGTGAGGTTGGATGCGATGTCTCGCATGGCTGCAAAGACGTAGCCTGTGATTGTCTTTTCAAACTCCTTGACCTTCAGGATGGCGAGCTTTGGGTTGACAACCTGATAATAGACTACTGCGTCGATTGTCGCACGAATCTGGTCGGTTGTTATTACCTCCTGCGGCTGGAGGTCCATTGTTTGCACTCGCAAATCGACGACTTGGACCTTCTCAAGGATTGGGACAACGAAGACCCAGCCGGGCCCTGCAACACGGTGGTAATGACCCATCCTCAGGACGACGCATCTCTTGTATTCCGGGATTTCGAGAATTATGCCGGACTGGAGAAGCATCTGGAGGAGGAAGTAGCCGAGGAGACCGGCAAGGGCGATATAGGCAAGATTCCTGAGTTCCGGGTAAAATGCGCTTGCGATGACAAAGAGGACGAGGAGCATGACAACTATTTCGATTTTTTCCGTGGAATAGGATTTTACAGTTTTATAAGTGGAATTTGCCATACAAAACAGACGTATTACACCTATTTAGACTTTTCTTAACTAGAAGATAGTTAACGGACTAAATCTTCCTTCTTATGGTGAACTGGAAGCCGAATATGCTGATATAGATGGCGTCCGGCACATAGTTGTGGGCTGTTCCCCTTGAAAGTTGGTGGTAGAATGTGTCGCCAAGGTGCTTCTTGAAGATGCCGAAGATTAGTTTGTGGACGCGGTCAAACCTGTCCTTGAACTGCTGGTAGAATACCTCGCTGCCGATAACGTTCTTCTCAAGGATAAAGCCAAGAAAGTGCTTGTGCATGTTTTCCTTGAAGTGTCCCTTGACATTGCACTCAAGCGCGTTGTCCATGTGAATTCTTCTGTCATACTTGAAAGCTATCTGGAAGGTGTAGACGTTGAAGTGGATTTCGAAATACTTCGACTCGACTAACTTCTTCAGCATCTTTTCGTCAAGCCTCATCGTCTCAAGCTCAACCGGCGTCCCGTGGGAAAGGCGGTATGTTACCTGCATAGGGTCTTTTGCATACATGTTGATTGTCTTGTCTGACGGGCCGTAGAGTATGTTGAGTGCGTGGTTCATCGCCATTATGAGGCGTCGCTTGGCCTCCCTGCCTGTCAGGCCTGTGCCAAGCGTCATTTTTTGAAAGGAAAAGCCCATCGGGAGATATAGGTGGAGCCGGCTTATTTAGCTTTTGGAGGGGGAAAAGCTTAAAGAATCAGCAGGGCGGTTTTGGACAAGGAGATACAAGGTGAACAAAATGACAGAAAACAAGAGAACAGAGCACAAAAGAACAGAGCACAAGAAAGCAGCGGACAACGTGGTGTTTGTGGGGGGTAAGCCTCCGATGAACTACGTATTGGCAGTTGTCACACAGTTCCACAACGGGGCTAATGAGGTACACATAAAGGCTAGGGGACGCGCAATTTCGAGGGCTGTTGACGTCGCTGAGATAGTGCGTCACAGGTTTATGAGCGAGCTGAAAGTGGACAATATATCCATAGGGACAGAACACATGCAGAGCGAGTCTGGCGACAAGCTGAACATATCTTCAATAGATATACAGCTGAAAAGGTAGAATTGAGGGTGGAGGCAAAAGGCTAAAATGTCTCCGCCTCCATTTTTTGTTATGGGCAAGATAAAGAGGACAACTGGCGGTTCGGTTTTCACAGGCCGGCTGCCTGAGGGGTGCAGGAAGTGCCTCAGAGGGGAGAAGCTGGTGCTTTTTGTCACTGGCGTCTGCAAGGATAACTGCTACTATTGTCCTGTTGGATTTTCCCGAAGGGGGAAGGACAGGGCTTTTGCGAATGAGAGGAGGGTTGTTCACGTTGACGACCTGATGCTGGAAGCGAAGCGGATGAAGGCGACAGGGGCGGGGATAACTGGGGGCGACCCCCTGCTTAAGGTCGGGAGGACGGTCAGGTTTGTCAGGGCGCTGAAGAGGAAATTTGGGAAAAAGTTCCACATTCATCTTTACACCTCCGGGACGGCTGCCACCAGAGGCAAGCTGAAGAGGCTTTACGAAGCTGGCGTGGATGAAATCCGGTTCCACCGGAACCTCAAGGCTGTCAAGATGGCAACCAAATTTAGGTGGGAGGTTGGCGGGGAGATACCAGCCATGCCGGGGAAGCTGAACACTATCAAGAAGTTCCTCAAGGGGCTTGAAGCGGCCGGCGCAACCTTTTGCAACATAAATGAGCTTGAGTTTTCTGAAGGGAATATGACTGCTTTTCTCAAGTGAAAAATGAAAACAAAGCACAGGTTTTCCCCTGCAGTCAGGGGGAGCGAGGATGTTGCGCTGAAGCTGCTGGTCTGGGGGGAGAAGCATCTCGGGATGAGCCTGCACTACTGCCCTTCCTACATCAAGGATGCGGTCCAGCTGAGGAAGCGGTTCCTTAGGACGGCGAAGAACATTAGGAAGCCTTACCAAGTTGTCGACGTCGATGGCCTGCTTGTGTTTGGCGTGGTGGCAGGGTCGGCAGGCGACAGGAAGGAAATTGTCAGGAAGCTTAGGCTTAAGCCGAGGCTGATTGAGGCTGTTGCAAGAGGCAAGCTTTACACCTCGGTCGCGGTTGCCGAGAGGCTGTCGAAGAAAGGCTACCGGTGCTGGATTGAAAAGATTTATCCGACGGCTGACGAGACTTTGATTGAATTGGAACCTATTTGACAGTCACCGACTTTGCCAGATTGCGCGGCTTGTCAGGGTCGCAGTCGCGGAAGACGGCAAGGTAGTAGGCTAGGACCTGAATCGGGATGATGTTAATTATCGGGGATGCGTCGCCTGCGTTTGGAACCTTTATGTGGAAGTCGAAGATTTCGTTCGGCTCGGGGGAGACGCCAACAATGTATCCGCCACGGGACTTGATTTCCATCGCATTTGAGAGGATTTCTTTTTTTGTATCATCATCTGAAACGAAGACAATTGCGGGGGTGCCTTCCTCAATCAGGGCGATTGTGCCGTGCTTGAGTTCGCCACCGGGAAAGCCTTCCGCGTGGATGTAGGACACCTCCTTGATTTTCAATGCGGCCTCAAGGGCTGTTCCGTAGTTTAGGCCCCTGCCGATTGTGAATATGTCGTTTGTCTCGTGAAGCTTTGAGGCCAGCTTGACTATCTTCACCTGGGTTTTTGGCGATGTTAGCTTTTCAACATCCTCCGTAAGGTTTCGCAGCATTTCTTTTCCTTCTTTCAGCTTTCCAATGCAGGCGTAGGCGAGAAGGGTGAGGATGGCGAGCTGGGAGGTGTAGGACTTTGTTGAGAGGACGCAAATCTCCGGGCCCGCGTTCATAGGGAGGGTGTAGTCGGAGTAGCGCATGAGAGAGGAGCCGACGACGTTGACGATGGAGAGGACCTCCGCCCCTTTCTTCTTCGCGGCCTTGACCGCAGCCAGCACGTCGGCTGTTTCGCCTGACTGGGAGATTGTTACCATAAGGGTCTTGTCAGTGAGGAAGTGCTCGTAATTGGGGAACTCGCTGCCGACGACAACATTTATGTGCTTCTTTGTTATCTTCGAGAAGAGGTAGGATGCTGTCAGGGCGGCGTGGTAGGAGGAGCCGCAGGCAACAAAGAATACACCGTAGGCGTCGTTGATTTTTTTGGCGACGTCCATAATCACCTTGTCCGGCTGGCTGATTGCCCGCTTAAGGGTGTCGGTCTGCTCGGAGATTTCCTTCATCATGTAGTGTTCGAAGTCTCCTTTTTGGGCCTGCCCGATTTCCCACTCTATTTTTTCCGGCTTTTTCTCAAGCTCTTTCATGGTGAGGGTGTCGAATATTTTCAGGCTGGAATTCACAACTGCAAGTTCGTCGTCCTCAAGGAAAATGACATTTCTTGTGTGCTCAAGGAAGGCAGGGACATCGCTGGC
>JAUXGB010000055.1 GCA_030622515.1 Candidatus Altarchaeota archaeon | reverse complement strand
CTGGCGACCCAAACATAAGGGTGAAGAAGGAGTACATTAAGGTATCAACGCCTCTCCTTTATTCCCAACAGGAAGAGGAGAGCAGGCCTTCAAGCAGCTTGCTCAGCATCAACTTCCCGGTCACTCTGAATGGGAAGCAAAGCAAGGTGTTCTACGTCTACTACAGCGATGAAAAGCTTGGCATCCACCCGTACACGATAAAGAGTGTTAGCCTTGCCGATTTTGATTTTGAAATAAACCTCAAGGACGAAGAGGTTTTCAGAGGGCAGATTTGAGGATTGACTTGAAGAACTTCTTGGCCTTCTTCTCCACATCCCTTGGCCTGACAATCCCCGCCTCTGTTATGTAGCCCTTAACAAACTTGGCAGGGGTTTTGTCGAAAGCAGGGTTCCTTATCTTCACCTTTGGAAAATGCTGCTGCATGGCGACCTCGCTTGGTTCCCTCTCCTCAATAGGCTCAGGCCTCTTCCGTGTCGCCGGGTCGAACTTGAAGAGGGAAGTCGCCGAATAGAGCGGCACCTTGTGCTCCCTCGCCGAAAGGGCAATCATTGATGTCCCTATCTTGTTGAAGAGGTCTCCCTTGTAATTTATCGCGTCACAACCAACAAGGAAAAGGCCGGCCTCGTGCATGAAAAAATTGGCAGCCGAGTCTACAATCATTGTTGTTGGGATTCCCAACTCGGAAAGTTCGGATGCCGTTGTCCTCCCTTGGAACCTCGGCCGTGTTTCTGTCGAATAGACCCTGAATCGCCTGCCATTCCCCCGTGCCTGCCTGAGGATAGCTACCGCCGTAGATGAGTGGCAGTGGGTAAGAACTGTCATCCTGTTTTTTACAAGCCCTGCCCCGCAGCTGGCTATCGGCTGGCGTGAGCCCCTCAGGTGGAAAAGAATCCTCGCGCAGACTGCTTTGCCGTTCCCTCCCTTTTTCATCACCTGCCTTATCATGCTGAAAGAGTTCCTAAGCGCCGGCTCGGTCGCCCTTGCCGATTCAAGCAGCTTCATGTTTTCCCCAAGGGCTGCTGGATTTCTGCTAAGGCTTGCAGCCACGGCTTCAACACCGGCGATGGCAATGTTTATCGCGCCCTGAATCCTAAGCTGCCTTATCCTCCTGTAAGTTTCCTCAACAAAGTAATCTGCCATTTCCAATCAACCTATAGTGACACATAGATAAAAACATTGGCACTAGCCTAGAGCGATTTTCAGTATGTCTTCGGGGGTCTTTGCAAAATAGTCCGGCCTGGCCTTCTTCAAAAAGGCCTTCCTCTGGGTTCCGGACAGGAATGCGACCGTCTTGCAGCCGGCCCTTCTGGCTGAAACAATGTCGTTGTAGGAATCCCCGACAGCGAGGATGTCTTTAGGGAGAAGATGCAGCTTGTGGGCAACTATCTGGAATGGGTCGGGGTGCGGCTTGGGCCTCCTGATTATCCCGTAGCCAACGACCAGCTTGAAATACTTTCTTATCCTTGCCCTCTTCAGGCAGGTCTTGGGATTGTGCCTGCTTGTTACGACGGCAAGCTTAACCCTATTCATCCTCAGGGTCTCGAGAAGCTTCAGGACTCCGGGAAAGAGGGTGAAGGCCTCCCTCTGCTTTCGGCTAAGCCTCAGCAGGTGGAAGGAGGTTTTCAGGATTTGCTTCAGGGTGATGGTCGGGACAATCTGCCTGTAGAAAGTATTAAGCGAGGCGCCACCAGCATTCTTAACCTGCTGGAGGGTCACCTCATACCCCGTCTTCTTCAGGGCGGCCTGATGGAGATTGACAACATAGTCCATTGAGTCGACAAGGGTCCCGTCAAAGTCGAAGACAACCGCTCTGTATCTCATCTGTTCAGCCTCGCGAAGGTTTTTGGAAAGTTTTTCCAGCTCCGGATTGTCGCGTCGGGTCTCGCTCGCGACATTGAAAGGAATTTTGGCCTGAAAGCAATCGTGTAGCAACCAGCCCTTTTTCCTGACATTAAATCAAACCTCGTGTCACCCACATAAATTGTTTCTCTTGGGGAAACCTTCATCAGCTTACAGGCCTTAAGTATTCCGTCAGGGGCCGGCCGCGGCTTTGGAAACTCTTCCTTTCCCAGAACGACAGAAAAGAGGGACGGAAGCCCGGCAAACCTAACCTTCTTCCTCGCTGTCCTGTGGGGGGAGCTTGTGCATATGGCAAGCTTGATTCCCCTCTTTTCCAAATACCTCATGACTTTACTTACATATGGGAAGGTGTGGTTGAATCGCGGAATCAAAATCCTGTGAAACTCCCTGTCAAACTCGGCAAGCCTCCTGCCTTTCAGGCTTGGCAGGATGTTTTTGAAGATTATCTCAGAGTTGAGTCCCATGTTTTCCTTAAAGTGGAGTTTGATGCGGGATAGCTCTTTTTTCGAAAAACCGAAGTTTCTCCCAGCCTTGAGCGCCGAGTCGACTATAATATAGTCACTGTCGACAAGGGTCCCGTCAAAGTCGAAGATGACGGCTTTGTAATTTTTCAAGAAATCACACCTCGCCGTGAGACATTTTCTCCCTGATGACTGTGGCTGATTCGCCGCCATGCCAGGTAAGCCTTGGCCTTGTCCTGATGGCATAAACCTTCTCGCTGTTGTCGTCAAGGAGGATGCCTGAGCCCTTTACCCTTGGAAGGCTGGCCATGTATTTCTCAAGGGTGAAAACCATGTAGTTGCTCATTATTGTATTCAATGCCTCAATGTCTGGAACTGCAGTCACCCGATGGGCTAGAACTAGGTCGCACTGGCTCATCATGTCAGTATGAATCTTCCCCGGCTGCTGCGTCGCCGCGACAAGAGTTAAGCCCGGCTGTCGCCCCTCCCTTATCAGCTGGAGCAGCGGCTCGGTTGCTGGCGTCTCCCCGACACGTGGCATAAGCTCGTGAGCCTCGTCAAGGATAAACCAAGTCATAGGGACATCTGCCTCCTCACCTTCAGAGCTGTAAAGGGGATGCTCTGCGGAAGAAAGAGCCGCCTTCTCCTCAATTTTCCTTGCAAGCATTCTGGCACGGAAAATTTTCCTTACCAGCAGCCCGACCACCAGCGCCCTTACACTCCAGCCGCCAATTGCTGAACTGTAGGGGCTGATGTCAAGGATGTTTACCTTCCCCGGCTTCAATAGAGTCTTGAGGGGAGTTCCTTTCTCGTGAAAAAGGCCCCACTGCTCCGCAGCAATGAGCCTGTTTTCCACCCCCGCCCTAACAGAAGGGTCGGCAAACTTTGCATTCCTTACCGCATCAATCATCTCGTTCAGTCCGTAGTTTTGCTTGTTCTCCTGAAGCCACTTGACAACCCTCTCTATAAGGATGCCGTGATTGGAATATTGGTCTAGACCAAAGGTCATGCAAAGGTCGCTTGAGGACAGCTCGCTGAGGCGAAGGGAGAAGGGTGCATCAACCGGAATGCCGCTCTTGCCAAACTGCTCTGCAAAGCCGTGAGGAACGAGCAGGTTGGTCTCTATCCCCTTCGGCTCAAGGCCCCACTTTTCCAAAAGCTCCTTGTCCTTCAGGTTGGGAAACTTCATCGTCCAGAATATTCCCATCGTGTCAAATATCAGGACCGCCATCTTGCGGCGAAGCTTTTCCGGCAGGAAGGAAATCTCCTCGGCAATTGTCCCAAGGGTGTATGATTTGCCCTGTCCCCTCTTCCCGCAGACTAGAATGACGTGTGGCCTTGCCAAGTCCATGACAACCCGACCGGAAAGATTAATCTCGTCACCAGTCTTGACATAGTGCTTTCCGAGAAAGGCGGTTCCATCATATCCATAACGATTCGTGTCTTCCTCGTCCCGCCCTATAAGGATGTCTTTCATATAGACTAAAAAGTCAGCTACCTAAATATGCCTTGCCTTCTTTTTCTTCCTTCTGAAAACCTCAAGAAAACCGTTGTACCTTCCCAAGGCACTTGGCTCGATGATTACAAGGAAGAGGTAGCCGGTGAAAAGGCCGGCAAGGTGGACCGCCTCTGACTCGGTCGTAACATCCCTTAGGGCCTTGAAAATCGAATAGTCGGAAATCTTCTTCGTCCTGTCCTTAAGTTCTTTCGAAACGTTTTCTTTTTCCTCAAGCAGGCCTTCCAGCACCTCTTCAGCAACCACGACAGCAGCCTCCTCGTCTGCCTTGTCATCCTCAAGCTGCTGTTTTTCCTCAGAAAGTTGCTCGTGCTGCAGCTGGTAGGTTTCCTCCCCTACCTCCTCACGCCGCTGCTCAAGAAGCTGAAGCTCCCCCTCTTTTTCCTCAACGTCGCCCTCTATGGAAGAAATGACGTCCCGCTTGGACTCCAGCTCGTTGCTCAGCAAAGACTGCCCAAGGGAAAGGTTGGAATAGTCTTCCGAAAGCTCTTTCGACTCGTCCTCCAGCCTCAAACTGACATCTTCCCCATATCCCTCAACTTCGGAGATGATGAGGGGTGACGCGCCGTAAGCCAGCAGCACAAAAGCAGCAAAAGCTGAAACAGGCGCAATGACTATTGATGCGCCAACCATTCCGAAAACTGCGCCTGATGAGCCGACAAGCTTGGTGGCTGGGGAAACCAAGAGGTGAAGGGCGCCTGACACTGCGCCAGCTACCAGATAGGTTGCAAGGGTTTTTGAAAAGCCCACCTCCCTCTCGACAATCCAGCCGAAGAAGAGGAGAAGGAGGCAGTCAACCGCCAGATGGCTTGGCCAGAGGTGGATAAACATGTAGGTGAAAATCGACAGCGGCTTGGCAACCTGAAGGCTGAGGCTTTCGAGGAAGGAAGCCGACAGCACGAAAAAAGAGGACTGGCCGGATGCCAGAAGGTAGAGGATTATGTTAAGGAAGATTAAACCAAGAGTGGCTTTTGGGAGTTTTACTTTAGAACGCCCCTCTTCCTTGCGCACCTGTAACATAAGTATAACTTATTCATAGGTCGGTAATATCTTCTTCCAGTCTTCACCCCTCCGATGACCGGCTTGAACTTTGTGAAAGACCTCGAGCGGGGTATCCTTCTCCCGCAGTAGTCGCAGCTAACTGTTGTATCTCTTCCTCGTGCTCCCATACTTTACACCAGATTTATCGCTTTTTAAGCATTTACTCCAGGTCCTTCGGGGTTATGACTTCCATCCCTTGGGATGTCATGATAGCGTCCATCTTCCTCATCCCGAGAACAAACTTTATTCCCTTGTCCCTGAGCATGTCGACAAGCCTTGAGGTGACTATTCCGTCAAGGATAACTGTCTCGACTCCGGAGACGCCCTCAAGGGCATGCTGAAGCTCTGTCAGAGGAACCTTTCCAAGAACCTCCTGCTTCCCATCTAGGATGTATGCCCCTCTTGTCCCGACAAGCTCCCCGATGAACTTCTTGAAAGCGGTCTTGTGGGTGTCGTCAATTTCGATTTTCCTCGGCGGGGTTTTTGGCGCTGGCGCAGGCCTGACACTCCTCTGCCTGCCCCCTCTCTGCGGCCTCCTGCCTGTCCTGTCATCCTCATCGCCAGACTGGCTTGGAACCTCAGATACAGAATGTTTTATCTGCTCAACAGCAACCTTTGCCCTCAAGGCCTTGTAAAGTTCCTTCTGGGTCAGTTCCTCAACCTCGAGGCCGGATGGCGCTCGTGCAATAAAGTCAATCTCAGCAACCTGCTTCAGGGCCTTGAAGATTAAATCCCCGCCCCTGTCTCCATCGACAAAGAGGGTGACTGTCTTCTGCCTTGAGAGGTCCTTCACCGACTTCGGCACATGTGTCCCGTCCATTGCAATGGCATTCTTAATGCTGTGCTTAAGCAGGTTGATAACGTCAGCTCTGCCTTCAACAACAATAATGTCCTCGCTTGAGCGAACATCCGGCCCTGCCGGCACCCTGTCTGGGCCAAACTCGACTATCTCAGATGTCCTTACCGACTGCCTTACGGCAGAGGTGATTTCCTGCGTGTCTGGCAGGGTTTCCTTGACCAGCCGCCTCAACAGGTCCTTTGCCCTGTTCACTATGAACTGCCTCTTCGAGACCCGAACGTCCTCTATCGCAACCGTCCTAATCCTTGCAGTGCATGGGCCTATCCTGTCAATTGTCTCCAAGGCGGCTGCAATTATTGCAGTCTCAGCCTTGTCCATGCTTGACGGGATTTCAATAATCCCCGTGCTCTTCCCGTTCCTCGAGTTGACACTTACCTCTATCCTTCCAATCCTTCCGGACTTCTGGAGCTCCCTGAGCTCAAGGTCGCTT
>JAUXGB010000052.1 GCA_030622515.1 Candidatus Altarchaeota archaeon | reverse complement strand
GCCTTCCCAACCCTGAACCTGTAGAACCATCTGTAAAGAGCATCAATGTTGACAGCACCGCCAAAGGATTTGGTAATCATGCCGTCTCTTTTGAATCTTGGGTTTCGAAAAGCCGGTCTGTTCGGACCTAGTGGGAATATCCACCTGTGGCACGAGAGCCAAGCTGTAAAAAACCAGCCCCTTGGAACAATTAGAACCGCCCGGTCAGCAACCCTTTCAAGTTCGCTTCTCACGAGTTTGTAGTTCTCAACATGCTCCAAAACATGGGAGCAATATGCAAGGCCAAACTGTTTGTCTTTGAAGGGGAGCTTCCACTTCTTAACCTTGTGGTCAGGTTTGATTATTACAAGATTTTTGACAGGCCTCTTGGCAATATCAACATTAACATCCTCTTTCTTCCGCACATAGTCGGAGAGGTAGCAACCGTAGTTCAAAACACCCTTTCTTTTTTTCCTCTTCTGGTAGCTTGCAACCTGTTCAATCCCCCACATCCTTTCGAGCTGCCCAACAGCCCCGAAAAAGACCTGGGAGAGAAACAGAGCGAGAAGTATCAGGGCTATGTCCATCAAAAACCCTAAAGAAAACTCCTTTAATAAGTTAGTGGTGCGGGGGGCCGGATCCGCAACGGAGCTCCCAAGCTGTTTTCAACAGCTGGGCCCAGATGCCAAAGGCATCAAGGGTTTGCAAAAGCTCCACCAAAAGTTTTCTTGGGGTGACCCACAGACCTTCTTTTTTGAAAAGAAGGGATAGGTGGTGCGGGGGGCCGGATTCGAACCGACGAACCCCTGCGGGACCAGATCTTGAGTCTAGCGCGTTTGACCGCTCCGCAACCCCCGCAATAGATAGAGCAGTAGCTGACTCTTCGCTTTTAAAGGTTCTCAAAATAAAAAGAAAAAAAGAAGCCCCGCTCCTGCGGGGCCTTCCTTAGATGCAGCGACCTTCAGAGCAGGTTGTAGTGTTCATTAGGCTACTGCAGTCCTGAGATGTCAGCTCCCAGTCTGTGCCAGTGCAGTAGAACTCTGTAAGGATTGTCCCATTGCAAAGGTCGTCGTAGCTGTACGGATTGTTGCTGTCATACCCTGAAACCGTCCCGGCTACATAGAAGTATATCCCGCCGTCCGTGTCACTGCACGAGTCAGGATAACCGCAGTCTGATGGGCAGTTCTGCTGGGTTTCCCCGCCTTCACAAACACCATCACCACAGTTGCTCTCATCGTCGTCGCTTGAGGAACTGCATCCAGCGTCGTTTGGATAGTCTGTGTTACCGTCTCCATCATTGTCTACCCCGTCTTCACATTCATTCAAGTAGACACACTCGCCGTCCACACAGGCATTGTAAGCACCGCTTGTGCAGTCGTAAGATGTCAGGTCGTACTGGT
This sequence comes from Candidatus Altarchaeota archaeon, assembly GCA_030622515.1. GTDB lineage: Archaea > SpSt-1190 > SpSt-1190 > DYHY01 > DYHY01 > JAUXGB01. The sequence continues at coordinate 5,337 of JAUXGB010000052.1, read as the reverse complement.
CGCCGCTGCAATAAAACTCCGTAAGGATTGTCCCATTGCAAAGGTCGTCGTAGCTGTACGGATTGCTGCTGTAGTAACCCGAAACTGTGCCATAGGTCGGATAGTCTATTCCGCCATCCGTATCACTGCACGAGTCCGGTTCCCCACAATCGGCAGGACAGTTTCCCGAGGTTTCCCCGCCTTCGCAGACACCATCTCCGCAGTTGCTCTCATCATTGTCTGTTGGAGAACTACATCCTCCGTCGTTATAGTCGACAGCACCGTCTCCATCGTTATCAATCCCATCATCGCACTCGATGTTAGGGTTCAGCTCGCTTGTGTCCCGTCTGGAACTACACCCCGGGTCGTTCATGTCAACCAGCCCGTCCCCATCATTGTCAATCTTGTCATTACACGCCGGCTTAACCCTAGGCGCTCTCGAAGGTTTGGCAGAAATGACAGATGGGAGGACTAGCCCTGCAACGATTACCAAGGCAACAAATAAGAGAATTTTCCTATTCATCAAATCCCCAGCTGGGGAGGCTTCACACCAATAAAAGGTTTTCTTTAATTGACCATTTAAAAAGGGTTATTTAAACCCGTCCAAGCCTCTTTATCTCTTCCCTAAGCTTCCCAATCCTGTTCTCAATCTCGCTCAACTCTTTCGGCTGTCTCTTTCTAACCCTGTCGTATCGCGAGCCCTTCACTCTTTCCTGAACAGGTTCCATCCTTCCAAGAATCTTGTCAAGCTTGATTTGGGACCGCTCGACTTCCTTGGCCAAACTGTCAAGGACGCCAACCGAATCCGCCTGAACATCCCTCATTATTGTGAAAATCTCCATCAGGGTCCTGATATTCTCGACTGTTGACTTAATGGTTGACAGCTCGCCCAAGATGTCTTCGTACCTGTCAATCTTAATGAAAACCGGTGCCTGCTCAGTCCCACTTGTAAAGACCTGCTGGCTCTCGACCTGCTCCTCTGGCCTTACAGGCGGATGAACCATCTGCTGCGCCATTGGAAGAACCGGGGCCGGAGGCATTCTCATCGGCTGGATAGCTCCCTGCGGAGGGGCTGGTGCTGGAGGCACTGGCGCCGGAAGTTGCGGCCTTGCCATTGGCTGGACAGGTTGTCTGGCTATCGTCTGCATTGTCGCAGGCGGTGCCATAGGTGGCGCACCCATCGGAGGTGCCGGAGGCATTAGACCTGGCTGAGGCGGGTTAACCATAGTCCTTATCGGTATTGTCTCGGGAGTATCTTCCTTCTTTCCAAAAATCTTACTGAATATAGCCATAACTATCAACTACAAACTCTATATTTGACACCCTATAAATCCCTTTGGCTGCCTAACCAACAAGGGCTTTAAGCTCCCTCAAGACAGCCTTTGCCCTCTCCCTTGCAGCCTCTTCAATTGGCCCATGCTCAAGGAACCGCTTTCGCAGGAACTTCTCAAGAACTTCAATTCGCTCGCTGGCGCGAACTCTGGCGTGAGCTTTGTCAACCGCCTTAAACCCCTGCAGCTTGGTTGGACCCTCTAGGCCTCCTTCGGAGATATACCAGTCCTTGAAGTTAACCCCGCAGCCTGCCCTGAAGAGCAGGTATCCAAGCGGCGTAGCTTCCTCAGGAAACTGAAAGTTCAGCCCCCTAAAAGTCTCCTCGGCTGTCGAGCCATACTTTGTCCCATAAGCAACCATAAGGTGGCCTCCGGCAGGAACCAATCCCCCGACCATTCTGAACAGCTCTTCTTCAAGCCCGTCCTCCTTCAGGTCAATCCCCCTGTTCTGGAAATAGAAAGCATCGAGCCAGCCGGGAATGTGGCTTCGCCCTTTGGAAAAAACCCCGGTCATTAATGCAGAGTCGCCAACACCAAGCCAGAAAGAAGATTGGTCGAAAAAGCGCCGTGGCTTCTCCTCAACAACAAGATTGTATTTCCCAAGCCTCTTCCCGTCTAACATTTTCAAACCAACCACCAGACGCTTACCTATATAACCGCTTCCAGACCTATATACTTAGGTGTTTGAAACGGGAAAACTCTCCGGAATCATCCTGACAATAGTTAGTTTTGTGCTGCTTGCACTTTACATCTTCGCCCTTGGCCAGCCAGAGTACCAGTTTTGGGTGATTGCAATACCAGTTTCCCTCACTGTCGCGGCAGCCCTCCTCTTCTCCGCTTATGTCGGGTGGGAAATGTCAAAACTTTAGGAAAAAATTTAAAGAAGGCTCAGGGGATTGTTTTCAGAATGGCCGAGATAAGTTAATGGTAGACCGGGAGACTGTGGATCTCCTCACCCGGGTTCGATTCCCGGTCTCGGCCCCTTAATTCCCACATGTAGCGGGTCATGACCCCCAAGTTTTTGCAATTCTTGCTGGTTCCAACCGACAACTTTATAAACAAAGATAGAATCACAGCTAATTATGGAGCAGCTACTAGAAGCACTGGAGGCTAGAAACCCCTGGTGGACCAGCGGGGCTGTAAGCAAGGAGTTTGCCTCAGAGACAAAGAGGCCGGAGTTCCCAAAGCTTCTGGACGAACTGGACGAGAAAAGAATCACTACAATCTATGGGCCACGGCGGGTTGGGAAAACAACGCTGATGTATCAATTGATTGAGCATCTGCTGAAGAAGGGGACCGAGCCAAAAAGGCTCATCTACATCTCACTGGAAGACCCCTCCTTTGAATTTCAGGAAAACCTGCTCCAGAAAATATTTGAGCTCTACCAGAAGTTTGTAATAAAGCGGCCTCTTAGCGAAAGCAGGGACAGGGTTTACGTCTTTCTGGACGAAATACACTACCTGGACGGCTGGGAAAAATGGCTGAAAAAATACTTTGACATGAAACTGCCGGTAAAATTTGTGGTCTCAGGCTCTTCCGCCCTCCTTCTCCAAAAAGGACTGCGCGAATTTCTGGTTGGACGCTCAATGGAGTTCAAGATAATGCCGCTTAGCTTCTGGGGATATGTAAAGATTAAGGCGGCAGCCAGCAAGAAGGACTTAAGCAAACTTGAAACTATCAGGAAAAGGCTGAACCGCCACCCCTTCACCATCACCAAACTCCATTCTACCGTTAAACAGGACCTTCTTGAGTGGGAAAGCCACAGGCAGTTTTTGGAAAATTGCTTCCTAGAATATGTTGAAAGGGGAGGCTTTCCCGAAAGCTTCGAAACCCCCAACCTGACGAGATGGTATGAAAAACTGACATCAGACATGCTAAAGAAGACGATATTCAGGGACATTACCCAAGCCTACGGGATAAAGTCCCCAAAAAATGTGGAACGCCTTGTTTTGTTTCTCGCCGAGGAGGGGGGCCAGACATTCTCCACCTCATCCATATCAAGAAATCTCGACATTGACAGAGCAACACTGGCCAGCTACCTGACCTACCTGAGTGACGCATTCATAATCTCCGAAGCCCCCCTCTTCGCAAAATCTTCCGAGAAGAGGCTGAGAAGCAACAAAAAGCTCTACATAACTGATTCAGGCCTGAGAAATGCCCTCCTCCTCGACTTCGACATCCTGCACAAACCAAAGCTAGGCCTAGTAGTCGAAAGCATAGTGCACAACCACTGCAAACAGCTCTTTGGAGAGGCCTATTACTGGCGCTCAGCCTCCCGCTATGAGGTAGATGTTGTTGTGAGCTCAAACGGCAGCATCATCCCAATAGAGGTAAAATACAAGGACAAGATAAAGAAAAAGGAACTGCGAGGGCTGGCAAGATTCCTAAGGTCTTTCAACACAAAAACCGCTCTGGTGGTCACAAAGGGGAAATTTGGCTGCGAGCAAGGGCTGGTTTTCATCCCCATCTGGCTGTTTCTGCTGACCTAGGCCTAGAATATATAGCAGGTAATACATGGTATGATGAAACTAGTGAATTCTACGGCCAAAGCCGCCCCTTTCATCGGCAATCGCCACAATAACAGCCTAAAAGTAAATAAAGGGTTCAGAGGGGTTTCCTTTTACACGAAAATATATTGGAGGTATAACAATATGCAGAACGTAAAAACTGCAGTAAAGGCTGTCGCAGCAACCGCAGTTGGTGCCCTTATGTTGGGTGCCACACTGGCAGGCGCCGCAATGGCAGCTGATTTGGGAACACTTCCGGAACCATTCATTGAGGATGGTGCCTGGAGTGGAACCATAGTAGTTGGAAGCACTGCAGCAACCGCCGACGTCGTCGGTGCATTGCAAATCGCAGCCGCTTTCGGACAGAAGACCGTAACTTTTACAGATGGAGGAGCAGCAGGAACAGTAGATCTAGAGATTAGCGGTGTACAGGGAAAGAGCGACGATGTCAAGCTCGGATACAAACTATCCGCGACATCTGTTTTCGGAACAACCCTGAAAACAAACGCACTACCGATGCTTTCCGACACGGAAGTCACAGGCTCTCTTAACGGAGAAACCTACGGCGTCCACGAGGAAATCGTCTTTGACAACGTCCAGTTTGCAAGGACAGCTCTATACGAGGATGACGCAGAACTCAACCTCGACGTACCTGGAAGTGCAATTAAGCACAGAGTCCAGTTCGAGAAGTCCCTAAACGTTGCAGAGACCACATACGCCGTCTTGAACACCACAGACTTCGCAATAATCGGTGACCTTGAAGTGCCTTTCCTCGGAAAGACATTGACCATCAAGAACATCGACAGCGTAAGCCAACAGATTCAGCTTGAGATGGGCACCACAAACGTCCTAGCAGTCGGAGACACTACCACATATGGCGACTATGTAGTCACCCTATCGCAGGTAGACACATCCGGAAACACTGCAAGGGCATCAGTTAGTGTTGTCGGCTCAGGATGTACAGACTCTGGAATCATCAACGAGGGTTCCCAGAAGTACTTCTGTGGCAACGCAGTGCAGGTTAAGCTGGTATCAGCCATCAGCGGTTCGGCAGAAATCTTGGTTGGCGAAAAGGTATCTAAGACTCTCTCAACCGGAGACGACTGGATAGACAACGCCGACTACAAGGTAACTGTACAGGACAGCGTTAGGCCATACCTTGAGGTCTACTTTGCACCAGACACAGCAAAGACAGGCGAGTACGGGGTAGACATTGGAACCAAGCTTTCATTGCTCTACGACCAGATAGAAATCTACCCGAAAGCCTACACAGTAGACACCTTTGGTGACTTCAAGATAAAGGCTGAGCCAAACTGGGGAGGATTCGCTTGCGTAAACGGTGGAAGAGCACAGAACCTAGCCGTTGCAAGAATAACTTTCCCAAGCGAAGCTGAAGCCTATATCGACGGTGGAGAACCAGCAGCGACAACGACCCACAGTTTGACAAATGTCGGAGTAGACGAAGATGCAGACTGGGGAGCAAACACGACAGCCGGAACTAAGGTGAAAGAGATTTACCT
>JAUXGB010000042.1 GCA_030622515.1 Candidatus Altarchaeota archaeon | reverse complement strand
ACAACTTCCCAGCCGCCCCTCTTCCTCTCCGTCTTGAACATCCGCTGGAGCAGGTCGCCTTTCCTTGCGATTGACGTGATAGCGACACCGCACCTGACAGTCTCTTCTTCCGTCTCGTTTCCCTCACTTGTTTTGAGCTTCAAGACTGTTGAGCTGTCGGAGTAGTTGAGAATCGTGTTCAGCTTTTTGGCAATACGCGCCTGTCTCTCAATCCCAAGGCACCTCTTAACCTTTCTCTCAAAGGGGATATCAGACGGCCTGAGCTTCACTTTCTGGAAAAACCTGCCCCCAACCTTCCCCGGCCCGAGGCTGTGGTGCTTAACCCCTTTAGAAAGCTTCACTGCCATCCTCTTGACTTTCTCAAGCTCGTCGCCGACCCTCTTCCTTTCGGTCGTGGCCGAGAAAGCCCAAGCGCCCCTGTGAAACGCCCTGAGCCTGTAATCCTTCACCCTTGATGTGGTTGTGTCGAAGAGCTTTCCATCCCTTATTTCAATCGCTGTGGAATCCCTTGAAAACTCAGCAGTGTCCCAGTACTGACATTCAGCCATTATGCTTCCCAGAAAACCTTGTAGGGTAAATAGGAATTGTATATGTCTGTCTTGCCTGCGAGCTCCTTGGTCGAGTGCATTGCAAGAACCGGCGGGCCAACATCAATCGTGCTTATGCCAAACCTTGAGATAAACATCGCGATTGTCCCACCACCGCCAACGTCAAGTTTCCCAAGCTCACCTGTCTGCCAATTAATCCCCTCGCTGTCAAGCAGGCCGACAATCTCCGCCATATACTCGCTTGACGCTTCGTTTGTGAGGAACTTTCCTCCCTTGCCGCCATACTTTTCAACAGCAACGCCGTGGCCTATGAAGGAGCAGTTGGTCTTGTCCTGAACATCCTCAAAGTTAGGATTTATAGCAGCCGTGACATCGGCTGAAATGGCTTTCGACCTGTGGAAAACTTTCGAAAGAAGCTCCTCCGAACCGCGAAGCTGGAGAAGCTCCTCTGCAAAGTCCTTGAGGATAAAGCTTTCAGCGCCGGTGTCGCCGACCGAGCCAATCTCTTCCTTGTCAACGAAGAGCGCGATAGCGGTGGCCTTCGGCCTGCCAACCTTAAGCAGTGCCTGCAAGGCTGTGTAGGCGCAGACCCTGTCGTCCTGCCCGTAGGATGCAATCATTGATGAGTCAAACCCGACATCAATGGCCCGACCCGAGGGGACAAACTGAATATCGGCCGACAGCAGGTCTTTCTCTTCCAGACCCCAAAGCTCGTTAAGCTTCTTCAGGACGCCAAGCTTGAACGGCTCCTTAATTGCCTCATCAAAAACCGGGACGTTCCCGACAACAATATTGAGCTGCTCCGCCTTAAGCGCCTCCTTTTGCGGCTTCTCCGCCAGCTCTTTCGAAAGATGCGGCAGCAAATCAGGGATAATGAACTTTGGCTCACTATCCTTAAACCCGTATGAAAATTCCTTCCTGCCTGCCTTTGTGTGGACAACAGCATGGAGTGCCAAGGGCACATTCAGCCAGTGATAATATTTTATGCCGCCGTAATAATGGCTCTTAAGCATGGCCACCTTATTGTTCTCGAAAAGTGGGTGCGGCTTCAAATCAATTCGTGGGGAATCAAGGTGGGAGCCAACAATCCTGAAGCTGGCATCTTTCCCGACAATAGCAGCGAGGACAACCCTGTCTTTAAACACCTTGTAAACCTTGTCCCCCTCACTGAGCTTCTTGAGGGAGCAAATATCCTTGAAGCCCCCATACCTCAGCTCCTGAACAATATTCTTAGCGGCCAGCCGCTCGGTCTTTGAGCTGTCAAGGAACTTCTTATAGCCGGTGATAAAGGCCTCAATCTCTTTCTTCCTGCCTTCCGGAATACCTTCCCAGCCTGATTTTTTCGAGTACTTGAGCTTCTTCTCAATCTTTTCCTCTTTCGACAGCTCTTCGCCCATTATTCAATCACCTGAGATGGAACACCCTCTCGACTATTATTGCATTTTGGCTATCAGGCGGTTGCAGCCCGCCTCTTAATCACTTTAGCAGCCATCTTCTTGAGGTGGGAAAAGAATGGCTTCTTCGCCAGCACAGACTCGCGAAGTACGTCTTCAATCCTTGCCACAGGCACAATTTCCACCTTCCCCATGTTGTGCTTATGAATCATAATGTCATTAATATTGGCTGCAGGAACAAGGACCTTCTTCAACCCGGCCCCAATAGCAGCCTCAATCTTGGCATTGACCCCGCCAACCGGGAGGACATCACCCCTGACTGAGAGCGAGCCTGTCATGCCAACCGACTGGTTGACTGGCAGCTTCTTGTATGCCGAGATAACAGCTGTCGCCACGGCGACTGAGGCCGAATCCCCCTCAACCCCTTCGTAAGTCTGGAGAAACTGGACGTAGATGTCCGAGCTTTCCTTCAGGTCCTTCCCGTAAAGGTTCATAATGACAGCGTTAACATTCTGGATAGCTTCCTTCGCAATATTCCCAAGGCCGCCTGTGGCAATTATCTCCGCCTTCTCCCCGCCAGGTGTAACCTCAGCTTCGATAGGGAGAACAATTCCCGACTCACTTCCGCCGATGACGGCGAGGCCGTTCACCCTTCCAATCACAGCCCCCTCGGTCTGGATAACAGAGTATTCCTTCTTCTTCTCAATAAACTTGTCAGCAACCTGCTGCTCAAGTGTCCTTGCAATATACTTGGCCAAGACGACATGCTTTCTGGTAACAACCGAATCCCCCTTCTGCACTGCAACATCGCCTGCGGCGCGGACCAAGCCGCCAAGTTCCCTGAGCTTCAGGGTAAGGTGTCCTTTCCTCTCCGACCTTCTTCGCGCTTCGAGGACAATCGTCTCAATAGCCCCCTTGTCAAAGTGGGGAATCTTCCCGTCCTTTGCAATCTCCTGTGCAATAAAGCGGACAATCCTCTTCTCATTTTCCTTTGTGTCAGGCATGCTTTCGTTCACGAAAACCTCATAACCGTAGCCCCGAATCCTCGAGCGGAGCGCAGGGTTCATCTTCGCAAGGGTCGGCAGGTTGCCTGCAGCAACAAGGACAAAATCACACGGAACAGGTTCGGTCTTGACCATGCTCCCACTACTCCTTTCACTGCGCCCGGTAATCGGGTACTTCCTCTCCTGCATTGCTGTCAGGAGTTCAATCTGCATCTTCTTGGACAGGGTGGCAATCTCGTCAATGAAGAGAACGCCCTTGTTTGCCTTGTGGATAGCGCCAGCCTCAACCCTCTCGTAAGCAGGAGTTTCCAATCCCCCGGACTGGAAGGGGTCATGCCGGACATCGCCTAACAGGCCGCCAGAGTGCGCCCCGGTCGCGTCAATAAACGGCGGGCAATCCCTTCTTTTGTGTGAGACGATGAGCTTCGGCACCTTAACAATATTCTTTGACGACTGGGTATACCTCATCCCGATAAGGAGGAAAACACTTGCAGTGATGCCGCCAAAAAGAACGAGGGGCGAGCCCTGAACAATGAAGTAGTAAGCTGTGATGAATGCAACTGACACGAAGAGGAAAAGGAAAAGTATGCTTTTGAGCCTGTCTAAAGAGTGCTGCTCCCTTCTCGCAGCGTCGACAAGCCTCTTGCCAACTGTTGCAGCAAAGCTCCTGACCTCAGGCGTATTCTCGTCGTCAGCGTTCTGGAAAACAACAACATCCTCAAGCTCTTTCCTCGGCATAAGCTGGGACATGCCCTGACCTAACATTGACTTGCCAGTTCCGGGTTCGCCAATAAGGAGAACGTGACGTCTCTGGGCTGCAGCCTTCCTAATTATCTCCACGCCAGCATCCTGCCCAATAACCTGGTCAATTATCCTCTTCGGCACCTTGATTTCCCCGGTGCTTTTGGGCAGCGACGCAAGTATTTTTTTCTCAGATGCCATCATCACTAGGAATTAACAGGTGATTAAAAGGCTTTCTGAACGGTAAGTTAAATATGCCAAACCCTCCTTTTTACCCTATGGAGCTTAAGGAGGGGCTTTTTGCGGGGATTGTTGCAGGAGTCTGCATCAGCGTCTTCCTTTCCCTCAATCTGGCCTCCCCTGAGCACACGCTTGAGGCCTTTACCCTCACGAAGTCTGTCACCTCAGCAATCATCTGGTCAGTTATCCTTGGCGTTGGCGGAATCCTTGGCGCATCAGTTGACCACATCCTGAAGAGAGACTCATGGAACACGATGGCTGTCGCAATGGCCCTCTACACCTACCTCTTCTACCTTGCCTCCAACGCAACTGTCGGGGCACCAACAGGCATGACGCCCAACTCCTTCCCAATCCTTGAGATGCTGATAGCGGGGATATCGGCAGCCTTCGGCTACAACCACATGCTGCATCGCGGCACCCCCCTTGAGCGTCCAACCAGATTTGTCAAGCAGGAAAGCCTCTTTGAATTCTCCCCAATAAAGACGGAGGTCGGCCTCCCGCCAAAGACGCGCGAGTGCTACCGGCTTGCCAAAACCCTCGGCGGCACAGCCCTCCTTACCGATTCGTCAAGGAAGGTCCGCGTTGACCACCAATTTGTAACCGAAATAATATTCGACGAGGTCACCCTTGTGCAAAGCTTCTTCAACCCAAACTTCATCTTCGGCATCCCCGGCCTCGCCATCTTTGAGTTTCCTGAAGATGTGAAGAGGAAAATCAAGGAGTCAATGAAAACTTACCACCACTATTACTCCCTCCGCTGCCGCTCACTGAACCGCTTCCCCTTTATGGAATTCTATGGCGGCCTCTTCTCCGGCGACAAACCATCCCTCTCAGAAAAGCTGAACGACGGCAACCTGCTCAAGGCCCTCCTTCAGGCACGGGTCCACTATGTAAAGCTCAAGGGCGACAAGATAACAATAGTCTCAGCAAGCAAGGACAGGCTCGAGATGCTGGTAAAAGCCCTCCAGCTCCTTCAGAAAACCCTTGACGGCAAGGGCTTCGCCATCCCGAAGGTCGAAGAGCCTGCCCCGGCGCCAGAGCCTAGGCCCGAACCCATCCCCGCCCCGGCAGGAAAAATCCACAGGGAAGAAATTGTCAAGGAACTTGTCCGGACAGCCAAGCCGCAGATAACCCCGCCACCACCAATGCCCGAGTCCTCCGTTGTCCAAAGATTAATCAAGGAACACGCGCCCCAATCAATCAAGCGCCAGTACGAACCAGAACCAAAACTAAAACCCGTCATCCCACCCAAGCGCCCGGCAATAGCGGCCGACCTTGTCCCCGAGTGGAAGGGCCGCGTGCCTGAGCCCAAACCAGCCAAGCCAACCCGGCATCTCCCACCGAAGGACGACCCTCTTCGAAGAATCTGGGGAGGCGGGGCAGCAAGACCAAAACCTAAAAAACCCGAGGAGAAAAAGCCATCCAGCGGCATCAGGGCTATCCCTCTTCGCCACCAATAGCTTCCGCTACCGGGCTGTAATTTCTGTCAAAAGCTCCAAGCAATGCTAGGACCTCTTCCTCATATCCTCCAACCACCTGAACTGTCTTGACCTCAGCAACCCCTGTCCCGGTGACACCTCCCTTGAAGGTTATCGATGCGCAGTAGTGCGGCTCTCCATCATCATATTGGTATATTGAAGCAATAGTGTAGACATTTCCCTTTGTATCGTCAGCCCTTCTTGTAAGGACACGCCTGTCCTTAGTCGCCCCTTCAAACTCCCTGATACCCTTGCCAAAAGCCTCCTTGTCAACATAAAGCTCCTTGAAGCAGTCCTCAAAGGTCAGGTAGCCCCCAACCTTATGCCTTCCACCTCCAAACTTTTCGAGAAAGCTTTCGTTCGGCACAGCCTCAGCCTGAGAATCCATTAAATCACCCCAAAACAAGAGCAGGCAGCCAAGCTTCTTAAGCTTTTACCTCCCTTTAAAAGTAAAAGAAAAGGGTTCCCCCCAGACCCCCTTCCCAAAAGAAAGCTGCCGCTAGACTTTGGAAACTAAAGAATCTTCAGCTTCAGAACCTGAACCCGCTTGGTGGCCTCTGAGGTGGCGGGGCCTGCTGGGGAGCTCCCGGCATTGGGACCATCTGGTCGCCTTCCGGCAGGGGCTCGTCCTTGAAGGATTCGTCTCGCGACAGCTCAATGCTGTGGGAGATGAGGACAATATCGCCAATGGCCCGCACCGCTTTGTGCGGTACGATGACGGCACGGACGTTGCCAAGCGTCTCGCGAAGCATAGATGACGGGGTTGATTTGACAACCCAGCCATGAATCATGAATTTTCCAAGAACTACGTCATTTACCTTGCCAAAATACTCTCCGGCGTCTGTAAAAACGTCTTTTTCATACATTTCAGAGATTCTCATTATTGATGCAACCATCTTTTCACCTGAAATTCAGACATGTCCGGCGAATATATACTTTTCCCACCTAGTGGGCAAATCAATTATATGCGATTGATTGTTTTCAGCTGATGTCCATCCTAATAGTACCTATCTCCCACCTTGCCAAGGAGAGCCGGGAGCTAGCCAAGGCGACAATCCTTGAGGAAAAGCCGGATTTTGTCGCTCTCGAACTTGACGCCAAGCGGTTTTTCTCCCTCTTTTCAGGGAAGCATCGCTATGTTGTCAGGCCAAGCCTCTCCAGCCTTGTCGGCTATGTGCTGTTCAGGCTCCAGAAGCAGCTTGGCAGCTCTGTTGGACAAAAACCGGGAGCGGAGTTTGTCGAGGCGGCAAGGGCAGCAGCTAAGGTCAAAGCAAAGGTTGCACTTGTCGACCAGGACATCGAGTTAACCCTGAAAAAACTTACCCGCTCGTTAAGCCTTAGCTACCTTGCAAGGTTCGTTGCCTTGGCGCTTGTCGGGAGGAGAGTCAGCTTTGACATTTCAAGAATGCCAAGCGAGAAGCTAATTGCCGAGGCGATGGCAGACCTTGAAAAATATTTCCCAAAGCTTTACAAAGTCTTTGTCGATGAGAGAAACCACCTGATGGCCAGAAGGGTTGGCAGCCTGAAGGGGAAGGTTGTTTTTGTCGTTGGAGCCGGCCACATCGCTGGTCTGAAGAGGCTCCTGCCAAGGGCCAAGATTGTTAAGCAAGCTTTAAAAGAGGGGAAGAGACGGGGTAAGCATGCGAAGAAGAAAGGTAAGGTTCAGCTTCTCAAAAATTGAGGTTGAGCAGCTGCTGCTCACGGCTGTCGTCCTCGGCTTTATCGTCGGTTATCCCTTCCCTTCGCTTGAAGTCGCGCTTCTCAACACATTCTACCTGACGCTGGTTGTCGGCAGTGCCTTCATTGTCCACGAGAGCTGCCACAAGCTTGTTGCCCAGAGCCACGGCTGCTGGAGCGAGTTCAGGATGTGGAAGGAAGGGCTTGGACTTTCCCTACTTATGAAAATCATCTTTGGCTGGACCCTGATTGTTCCCGGGGCGGCCTACTACTCCCCCTATGTGAAGGACATCTGGGGGCGGGTCTACCGGCTTGGCAAGGTGGCAGAGGGACAAATCAGCGCTGCGGGACCGGCCTCAAACATCCTGCTTGCCATCATCATCTACTTCCTGAAGGGTTACATCGGCCCTCTTGCAGGACCTGCAATATTCATCAACCTGCTGCTGGCTCTTTTCAACATGATTCCGTTTCCTCCTCTGGACGGTTACAAGATTGTGAGGTGGAACTTCTGGATTTGGGTCGGCTTGGTTGCCTCGGCGTGGATACTTTTCCAAAACCTTCTTTAAGCTGCGCTGATGGAGCCTTGCGATGAAATACAAGATATTTGCGAAGCCGGGAAGCGGCAGGATAGTTTCAAAAATCAAGAGGCTTGCTGGCAAGCCTTCCCCAAAGCCACAGGCCATCTTCAGCGTTGGCGGCGACGGCACGTTCCTCCTTGCTGAGCTTGCCTACCCTGGGCTCCCGAAGCTTAACATCGGCCACGGTCGTCTTTCTTTTCTCTCCGAGGTTGGCGAAGCCGGCTTGGAAAATGCAATCAAAAAGGTCAAGTCCGGCCGCTACCGCCTTAGGAAGGAGATAAAGCTCCGGAGCAACATCCTGCCTGACGCCCTGAACGAGCTTGTCATCTCTTCTCCTTCGCCGGCGAGGATGATTGAGCTGGATGTTTTTGTCGACGGGGAAAAGATTGATGAAATTCGCGGCGACGGCGTCATCGTTTCAACGCCAACAGGCTCGACTGCCTATTCAATGTCGGCCGGGGGTCCAATCATCCTTCGCGAAGCAAATGTTTTTTCCATCTCCCCTCTGGCGCCGTTCAAGATGGCGTCGCGTCCAATCGTTGTGCCTGCCAAGAGCAGGATTGAAATCATTCCCAAGCAACCAGCCCTTGCAGCTGTCGACGGGCAGAAGAGGTGCAGGGTGCCGAAGGGGAAAAAAATAGTCCTCAAGCTGTCGCCGGTTCGGGCGAAAATCATCTCTATCAGGCGAAGCTACCATTTTGACAAAATCCGCCAGCTGTGAGGAAACTAATTTAAAGCCTCTTTGGGATT
>JAUXGB010000003.1 GCA_030622515.1 Candidatus Altarchaeota archaeon | reverse complement strand
CTTCCTGTCAAGTTCGTTCGCAGGGGTCCCGCGGATGTCGCCAAGCTCCTCAACTATCTTATCCTTCCTCTTCTTCATCTCGCCGAGCGAGGCCTCAATCCCTTTCGCCTCCTCCTTCGCCGTGTTAAGCTTTTTCTCAATCCTCTTAAGCAGGGCCGCCTTCTCGTTTGCAGCCTTCAGCTGTGCCTCACAGTCCTCCGGCGCTTCGCTTATCCTCAGCTCCTTTATCCTCGTCTCAACATCGCCGGCCTGCTTGCTTAGGCCAAAGGCCTCCTTCTCAAGCCTGATAACTTCTTTCGCCTTCTGCTCAAGCCCGACTTCCTCTTTCTCACACCTTGCCAGCTCGTTTGCAGTCTTCACAAGCTCCTCGGCAATTGATTTTTCCTTAACCTTGAGATGGGCGATTTCAGCCAGGGTGTCCTGCAGTTCCTTGTTCAGCTTGTCGACATTTATCCCCTTCAGGAACTTCTCCTTCTCACCCAGACTGATGGAAGCCCTGTTCCCTATCCTGATAAGGGTCTTCCTCCCCTCCTCAAGCTTGTCTATGCGAAGCAGCTCATCAATCTTCTTCATCCTCTTTCCCTTGGCTATTGTGAGGAAGTTGTCTATCCCGTTCTGGTCCGCGTAGATGGCTTGCACAAACATTTCGTAGTTGACTTTGATTATCTTTTCAATCAGGTTCGTAACCTTCGCCGGGCTCGGCCCTTCAAGAAGCCGGCCCCCCTCTCTTATCTCGGCAAGGACAGTTCCCTTGCCTCGTTCAATCTTCCTCCTGACAGTGTAGTCCTTCCCGCCAACCCTGAAGCCGACTTCCACTTCTGCAAAGTCCTTCCGTTGGGGTTTCCTCGTTATCAGGTCCTCAAGCTTAAGCTTCCTTGAGCTCAGCTCAGGCAAATCCCCAAACAGCCCGAAGCAAAGCGCCTGAAGCACGCTGCTTTTTCCGCTCCCCATTATCCCGAGAAGGGCATTGGTACCTTTGGTGAAGGAGAATTCCGACCTTGAATGGGAGCGCCAGCTTGTCAAGGATATCTTCGTTATCATTTCTTCCCCTCCACATCAACAAATGCCCTCAAATCCCCCTTGAACTCAATTCCTTTTGACCACGCAAGCAGCAGGTCGTAAACTTCAGTCTCCCTCTTTTCAGAGAGCAGGGTGTAAAGTGACTCAATGTTGAGTCCCGGCGGCACCTTCTTCTTCTCAAGAATGTCCGAAAGTATCCTTATGGTAGTCTCCTCAAGGGAAACCCTTTCCTCAATAGCAGCCTCAACCTTGTCAAGTGTCGCCGCCTCAAGTTCCTTGTCAATAGAAACAATCGCCTTTTCGCTGAAGTGGGAAACAAGCGGAGCAAGGTCCACATCGCTTGGCGAAATTCCTGCAGGCAGCTTTCCATAGACCTTAACCTTCATCAAGGGTTTGCCTTTCGCCTCACCAATCGCCTTCCCAACCTCTTTCTTGGTTTTTTCAACAATTTCCTTCGGGCCTGCTTCCCCGCACTCAACCTTGAGGTACTTGAACTGCCTGACACCGTCCAGCTCTATCGGCTTTATCCTCGTCTTATCAAACCCAACATCAACTATCCACGCCCTCTTCTTCTCAACCTCATTCTCCTTCATCTGCGTAACTATTGTCGAGCCTGTGAAGATGACAGCGCCCCCCTTAGGGTGGCTCTTTATTGTCGGGTTGTGAATATGCCCGTCAATGTAGAGGTCGAAACCCGGCGGCAGGTCAGCAATCTCAGGAACATCAACCTGCGTATAGATAAGAGGCTTAATCGTCTGGTGGAAAACAAGAACGTTAAAGACGTTTCTCTCCGGCACAGGTGACCACGCCTTAAGGACGTTTTTGAAGTACTGGTCAGGAACCCCGCCGAGCCCCTGTATGCCGGCCATCTGGCCCTCGCACCTGAGGGCAATCCCGTTCCCGTGAAGATAGACAAGAAGTCCCATCTTCTCAAGAATCTCAACCGGGTTTGGATAGCCTTTTGGCCGCCTCTCGTGAGTCCCGTGAATCGCAACCACAGGAATCCCGTGGAAGGCAAGCACCTTTACCGGCTCTTTCCTCCTTATCGTCCCGGCCAGCCTGGCCTTTGACCGTTTGGCCAGCAGCGGAAGGGTGAGGATGTCAGCGGCTTTCGAAAGAACCTCCGGCTTGGGGATTGACTTGTCAAAAATATCACCTGTCAGGATTATGAAATCGGGCTTCTCCGCAATAACCTTCTCAAAGGCTTCCTTGGCGTTGGCAAAAGAATCATCTTCCCTCTCACTCCCGTGGCCAAATCCAAAATGGGTATCCCCTATAATCCCAATTCTCATCGCTAACAACAATACTACACTCTATATATAGTTAAATTAGTATGCCTTGGCAAAGTAGGCAACCTTGTTCGCGGGAGTCCCACAAACTAGGCACGGGGCGAAGCAGGGTTCTTCGGAAAACCTAATCAACCTGATATCAGCGCCAGTCTCGTCCTTGACCTTTCCCTCGCACTCAGGATTCCCGCACCAGCACGCCCTGATAAAGCCGCGCTTGGCTTCGAGAACCTTTTTGAACTCATCGTAGCTGCTTACCGACCTGATATTTTCAAGCATGAACTTCTTCGCCCTGTCAAAGAGGGCGGCCTGAACGCCTTCCAGCGTCTTCTTCACAAAAGCCCCGACCTCTTCATCCTTAACACTTGTCTTCTCCCTGCTGTCCCGCCTGACAGCAACCACCTGGCCGGCTGCAATATCCTTGGGCCCGATTTCAATTCTCAGCGGGACCCCCTTAAGCTCCCAGTCATTAAACTTCCAGCCCGGTGTGTAATTGTCTCTGTCATCAACATGAACCCGCACCCCCTCAGCTTCCAGCCGCTCCCCAACCTCAAGACACTTGTTCAGGATAGTGTCCTTGTCTCCAAAAAAGATAGGGACAATAACAACCTGCGTCGGAGCTACCTGCGGCGGCAGCACCAGCCCCTTGTTGTCCCCGTGCATCATAACCATGGCTCCAAGGAGACGGGTTGAGAATCCCCACGATGTCTGCTGGACAAAATGCTTCTCGCCATCCTCCCCAAGGAACCGGATGCCTAACGGTTCTGAAAAGTTTGTCCCAAGCATGTGGCTTGTTCCCCCCTGCAGCGCCTTCCCGTCCGGCATAAGCATCTCAATGCAGGTGGTATAGACTGCCCCTGCAAACTTCTCCCTGTCCGTCTTAATCCCCTTAATGACAGGAATCGCCAAAAGATGTTCCACCATCTTCTCATAAATGTCGAGAATAGTCATGACCTCTTTCTCGGCTTCCTCCTTTGTGGCATGCGCAGTGTGGCCCTCCTGCCAGAGGAACTCTTTCGTTCTCAAAAAAGGTTTGACAGCTTTTGTTTCCCAACGGACAACATTTGCCCACTGGTTCAGAAGCAGCGGAAGGTCCCGGTGGCTCCTAATCCACTTCTTGTACATATCGTAGATAATGGTTTCACTTGTCGGCCGAATCGCCAGCGGCTCGTCCAGCTCTTTATTGCCGCCCTTGGTTACCCAGGCAACCTCCGGCACAAACCCCTCGAAGTGTTCCTGCTCCTTCCTCAGCAGCCTCTCCGGAATGAAGAGCGGGAAGTAAGCGTTCTGATGGCCCAATTTTTTTATCTTCGCATCAAAATAATCCCTCATTCTTTCCCAGGCACCCATAGCTGTCGGCCTGAAAATAATGCAGCCTGAGACAGGGGAATAGTCAGCAATTTCCGACTTGGTAACAACCTCAGTATACCATTCTGAAAAATTCTCTTCCTTCTTGACTGTGATTCCAATCGACTTTGGCTTCTCCTCCATCATCCGACAGCCTCCTCCTCAATAAACTTGGCCTTGACCTTGAGCTCCTGCTCAAGAATTTTTACCAGCCTCTCCATAGATAACCTTTCCGTCGCCAAGTGACCGGCCAGCAGCAGGTTCATCCCGCTCTCCTTCGCAAACAATTTTGTGAACATCAGTGCCTCTCCTGTGACATAAGTTTTGCAACCGAGCCGAAAGGCTTCGTTCAGCCAGCTTGTGTCCCTGCCGCCCCCTCCTGCGACAACTGCCACTTTGCCAATATCTTCCGAGTTGTTCCACGTTTCAAGTTTGGCGCCCTGCAATTTACCTAACCCTTCCTTCAGCTGCCCAAAACTCTTCCCACAATTTCCATAAACCCCATAGTCGTCAGCAAGGGTTCCCTCGACCTCAACCCCGAGCTGCTTCGCAAGCAGCACACTGGGGCTCGGCTCACTGTGCGCATCCAAGCATTCGTGAGCAACATAGAGGTTAATCGCATTCTTCTCCAGCTCGAGATGCTTCTTGAACTTGAGGGAAAACTCAATCCTTTCCCACGACGCGTGGTGCGTCAGCAGAAGGTCGACCCCGGCTGCGACAGCCTTCCCAATGACCTCGTTAGATAAGCAGACAGCAACCCCAACTTTTTTCACTTCGTCGTTGACAGTGATTTTCAGCCCGTTTGATTCGGGAAAGCGCTCACTATAGGCCTTTGCCCCCAGCAACCGGTCAAGATAGGCCGCAATTTCCTGCAAAGCCACCATAAATTAAGCCCTTTAACCCCACTTATAAACGCTTTTACATCAGGGGGAAACATTTAAATAGCCTGTATGGTGGGCGATAACTGGAAATTCTAAGGTGCTTAAGATGGGCGCAGTAGATAACATGAGTAAAGTTATGGAACAGGTAAGAAAAGGCACAACAACCGTTGGGGTTGTTTGCAAGGACGGAGTAGTCTTGGCAGCGGACCGAAAAGCTACAGCCGCCTATATCGAAAACAGGTATGAGACAAAGGTTTTCAAAATCAATGAAAACGTCGCGATAACAACCGCAGGAATGGTCGGCGACCTCCAGTATCTCACACGCCTTCTCAAGGTCGAGGCGACCCTTCAGGAAATCAGGAGCAAGAAGATGACTGCAAAGTCAGTCGCCACCCTCCTCTCCAACATCCTTCAGGGCAGCCGCTACTATCCCTACATGGTTGGCCTCCTTGTTGCAGGAAAGAATGATAACGGCTATGCTGTCTACTCTGTAGACGCAATGGGGGGAGCTACTGAAGGCGAAAAAATCTTCACAACAGGTTCAGGCGGGCCAATTGCCCTTGGTGTTCTCCAATCACACTATCAGGAAGGGCTGTCGACGCAAGACGGCCTGAAGCTCGCCATAAAGGCGCTAAAGAATGCGCGGGAAAGGGACCCCTACACCGGAGGGATGGGATTTAATGCAGCCGTCATAAACGACAAGGGCTGTAAGATTTATTCTTCCGAAGAGCTTGACAAACTTAACTAAACAGCAAAGAAACTTTCGAAGTGAACTGCCGATGAGCAAAGAAACAGATTTAATAAATGGAATAAAATCTGAGCTTCCAAAAGATGCCCAGATAACTGACAGCAAATTTGAGGGAGCCAGTGTTGTCCTTTTCACAAAGAACAAGAAGTTCTTCACAGCCTCAAGCGACATTGTAAAGCTGATTGCGAAGAAATTCAAGAAGAGGATTGACGTACGTTCCGACCCCTCAGTTCTTCTCCCTCCAGAGGAGGCCAAGGAAAAGATTAAGTCAATAATCCCGAAAGAGGTGACTATTGCAAACCTTTCCTTCGAGACCCACGCATGCAAGGTCCTTATCGAGGCCGACCGGCCGGGTCTTGTCATTGGAAAGGGCGGGTCCACGCTCGCGCAAATCAAGAAGGAAACATTATGGAGCCCTGAAATCTTCCGAACCCCGCCAATGAAATCCGAAATCATCGAGACAATCCGCCACACCTTAATCAAGCAGTCGAAGGAAAGGGCAATCTTCCTTGACAAGCTTGGGAAAAGGGTCTATGACGAGTCCAAGCCGCCCAGCTGGATTCGTGTCACAGCCCTTGGCGGTTTCCGCGAGGTCGGCCGCTCATGTCTTTTTGTCCAGACGCCTGAAAGCAGAATCCTCCTTGACTGCGGAGTCAACATCGCAAACGAGGAACACGCATTCCCATTTCTTGAAGCCCCTGAGTTTGACATAAGCAAGCTTGACGCAGTTGTCATAACCCACGCACACCTTGACCACTCAGGGCTGCTTCCCCTCCTCTTCAAGTACGGTTACACAGGACCTGTCTACTGCACAACACCGACACGGGCACTTATGGCCCTGCTCCAGCTAGACTATATCGACGTTGTCACGGGAAACGGGAAGAAAGCACCATACTCAAGCAAGGACATCAGGAACGCAATCCTCCACACAGTCACCCTAAACTATGAGGAAGTAACCGACATAACGCCTGACATCAGGATTACCCTTTACAACGCAGGACACATAATCGGCTCAGCGTCAGTCCACCTCCATGTCGGGGAAGGACTCCACAACATTGTCTATTCAGGCGACATAAAGTACGCCCCCTCAAGACTGCTCGAACCTGCCAACAACCACTACCCGCGCTGTGAGACACTTTTCCTTGAGGCGACCTACGGCCTCGCAGGAGACATCCAGCCGAAGAGAAGCAAGGCGGAAACCCAGATTGTCGAGATAATCAAGAAGACGATTGAACGGGGTGGCAAGGTCCTCGTCCCCGTCCTTGGCGTTGGCCGCTCACAAGAGCTGATGTTAATCCTCGAGGACCTCACAAGGAGAAAGCTGCTGCCTGAAATTTCCCTCTACCTCGACGGGATGCTGTGGGATGCGACAGCCGTCCACACAACCTACCCCGAGTTTCTCTCCAACAGGGTGAAGAAGATGATTTTCTCACGTGACCAAAACCCCCTTTTGGCGCCAATGTTCAAGAGGGTTGGCAGCAGGCGCGAGCGTGAAGAGATAATCAACGGTCCACCCTGCGTTATCATGGCCACATCAGGCATGCTTGTAGGCGGGCCATCAGTCGAATACCTCAAACGGCTCTGCGACGACAAGCGCAACTCGCTAATCTTCATAAACTATCAGGGCGAGGGTTCCCTTGGCAAGAGGCTGCAGAAGGGATGGAAAGAGGTTCCAATCGCCTTCAAGAACGGGAGGAAGGAAGTCGCAAGGGCAGAACTTGAAATCCACACAGTCGAGGGGTTCTCAGCCCACGCCGACAGGAACGAGCTGATGAACTTTGTGGGACAGATGAGGAACCTGCCAAACACAGTTGTTGTCGGCCATGGCGAAAACTCGAAATGCCTTGACCTTGCCAAGTCAATCCACCGGGCGTTCAGGATAGAGACGCTTGCCCCAAGGAACCTCGAGACAATCCGCCTTTCTTAGAAAACTATTTTAAACCAAATCGGAAGCTCTTACCTGCCGCCACTATAGCTCAGCGGTAGAGCGCGTCCTTGGTAAGGACGAGGCCCCGGGTTCAATTCCCGGTAGTGGCTCCACCCAACGGGGGGATAGGCTAGTCTGGTTAGGCTGCGAGCTTTGGGAGCTTGCGACCCGAGTTCAAATCTCGGTCCCCCCCACAAAATCCCTTTTCCTTTATAGTTAAGAATAAAAGGGGGCTTAAACTGGTTTTGTCTATGGATGTTTCAGTAATCGTCCCAACTCTCAACGAAGAGAAACACATAGCGGGATGCCTCAAGGCGATAAAGAATCAGAAGACGAAACTGAAGTATGAGATAATTGTTTCTGATGGATACAGCAAAGATAAGACAAGGAAGATAGCCAGAAAATACGCCGATAAGGTTGTTCTGGAGAAGAGGAAGGGAATCGCATTTGGCAGGAACAAGGGGGCCTCCGTAGCGAAAGGAAAGCTCCTCGTCTTCATAGATGCAGATACAATCTTACCTCCCGATTATCTGGAGACGGCTTACTCTGTTTTAAAGAACAGGGAAATTGCTGCAGTCACTTTTTCCTTAAGGTTTTCGAAAAAAACCCTGATTTTGAAGGCGGGGGCGTTTTTCTCCAACCTGTACTATAGTATCCGTTCCCTGGTTGGAAGGGGGAAGCCTATTGGAATTAACCTATGCACTAGGAAAAAGATTTTCAAAAAAGTTGGCGGCTTCCCCAATGTACCTGTAGAAGACTGGGTTTACGGGGACAGGGCGAGGAAATATGGCCGGATTATCTACTCAAACGCGACCAGCGTCACTACATCTTCCAGACGGCTTGAGAAACACGGGCCCGTTGGAGCTCTCTTTTACTACATTCAGATTATTTTTTCAACATACTTCCCGGTCCTTCGCAAGAAAAAGTCACCTCTGAAGTACAAGAAGTATCACGCCGTCAGGTGACTCCCCTTCCATCACCCCCTGACTTTTCTATACCATAATATATAGGTGAGACGCCTATTTTATCGTATGAGAATCGCACACTTCTCAGATAACTACTTGCCTCAGGTCGGGGGGGTTACAAGCTCCCTCTTGAATTTGAATGGTGCCCTCGTTAAGATGGGGCATGAGGTTCATGTTTTTACTGTGGGGGCTAAGACCAAGCAGAGAACAAACAAAGGGGTGAAGGAACATTACTATGAAGGTGTTGAACTAGCACCGGTAAGTAACCTATCGAGTAAACTTACAACTTTTCATGTTGTTCCTCCCTATCTAATAGCCATAAACAGGGTTTTCCAGAAGAAGAAATTTGACATAATACACTGCCACACTCCGTACTCAATGGGATTGAATGGTCTTAGAATAGCGAGAAAATACAAAATTACCTTAGTTGCTACATATCACGCCAATCATGAAAAGTTCATAACATGGTGGACCAGAGGGAACCGCGCTTCTGAAGCTTTAGGCGACTTCCTAAAAATTGTTTTGACGCAATACAATAAATGGTTCCATAACAAATGTGACGTCCTCATAACACCATCAAACGAGACAAGGAGGCATATGAAGCGGGCAGGAATAAACACTCCACATGTTGTCCCCAACGGCATAGACTTAAGGAAGTTTCGGCCGAGCAAGAAGACGAAAGAATTCAGAAAAAAATATGACCTCGGTAGTGAGCCTTTCGTCCTCTACCTAGGAAGAATAAGTCGTGAAAAGAATATAGATTTCCTCGTAAGAACGGCGGGGAAGATGAAGGCAAAACTTGTCTTGTGCGGAATAGGGCCTGACGAAGACAGACTGAAAAAGTACATAAAGAAGAAAAAAATCGCGACGAAGATAAAGTTCCTTGGCTATCTAGAGGACAGAGAAATCGCGGCTTGCTACAGTGCTGCCTCAGTTTTCGCAATGCCCTCACTATGCGAAACACAAGGAATGACAGTAATAGAATCAATGGCATGTGGGACCCCGGCAGTAGTTTTCGATTCAGCAACAGCGGAGATGGTGGATCACGGGAAGAACGGTTTTATTGCCAAGAATTCACGGCAGTTCTCCTCATATGTAAATAAGATTCTCACGCATAAAGATTTGAGGAAAAGAATGGAAAAAAATGCAGCGCTCGTTGCAAAGACCTATTCACCTGAGACTTTTGCCTCCAAAGTCATTGAAGTATATCTCAGTGTGCTTAAGAAGAAACAATCAAATTAGATTTATTTCTCTCTCCTTTTGTTTGTGAGAGGTCTCAAGTATTTCCAAGACGATTTTATCATGCTTAGTATGGGGTGGATTGATCGTATGCCGCCATAGTAGATTGAGGGCTCTCTGAAGCACTGGAGTGGGCAATCATAGCATCTTGAGTTTTTAAGTAGCTTCACCTTTCCCTTTATACTTCCCAATTTTCCGCCCTTCATCATGCACCGGTACACGTTCAAGTTATTGTCCAGATAGAAGATATTTTCTCCTCCTTTGCAAGGAAACTTTTGTGCTCTGCCAAGGTAGTATCTCCGCATATCCTGAAGGAATGATTTTTCATTGAACATCTTGCTCCCAAGCTTTTCCTTTAGTTTCATGAGCCTATCAATTATTTTTACCAGCTCTTCATTTGAAATGTTGATTACGTCAGGGTCGTTGTCCCCCAACTGGAAAGTTGAATCTGTACTCTGAACCGGAAAGCAAAAGTTAACCTCGTCAAACCCGAGACTCACGGCATATTCGGCGATTTTCTCTAAATCATTCACATTGTGTTTGGCAATAGTGATGTCTGCCGAGACCCCCATCTTTGTTTTTTTAAGATGCTTGACGCTCTGCTTTATTTTTTCCAAAAGGTTAGGAATTCCCCTATTCTCCTCAATAACTTTGGCATCGTAGTGGTCAAGTGAAATTGTGATGAAATTCAAACCTGCATTCTTAAGCCCCATCACTTTTTCTTTGCTCAACAGACTTCCGTTAGTCATAAGCTGAGTTATAATCCTGTGTCTATTTGCAATTTCTATCAAATCAAAGAGATAAGGGTAAGTCAGAGGCTCCCCGCCGGTTATCTGCAGGATACGGCAACCCAGCTTTTTCTTAATGCTGATGACAATTTCTTCAAGCTCTTCCTTTTTCGGGAAAGTCGGCCTTTTGGTCTTCCAGAAGGAGCAGAATTTGCACTTGGCATTACAAAAATCGGTTACGCAGAATAAAACCAAATTTTTTCCAAGCATATTCAAAGTCGAAGTTTGTTACATTTATAAGCTTACTTGGGCAGAATCTGGAGGAAACCATTTATACGCTGCCTTCTTCCCTATATTTTAATAAGGGGGAAGTTGAAACATGAAAAAGACGATTTTGGCCCTTGCAGTGGTTTTCCTCTGCCTTTTCTCAGCCTATGCAATTGTTGCAGACATTGACCTGACGATCGAGGAGCTCAAGAGCCGCGTAAAGCCGGGAGAAAACGCGGAATACAACATAATCATAACAAACAATGAGGACATGGAGATGAGCGGCAGGATTTTTGTCACAGGCCTCTACCCTGCGTGGATTCAGTCCTATAAGTACACCTTTGACATCGAGCCAAACAGCGAGGAAATCATCCCTATTAAGATTGGGCCGACACAGGGAACAAAATCGAACCAGTACGGGTTCAGTGTTCAGGGAAATGTCGTAATGGATGGCCAGCAGCTCACCCTTCCGACCCGGAGCTTCACCATTGACGTAATCGGCGAAGATGAGAGATTTATTGGAAAGGCAACGATTGAAATCTACACTGAGAAACACAATTTCCTTCCGGGAGAAAAGGTCAAGGTTGTCGTAAAGGTGACAGACCTTAAGCAGGTTTTCGTAAATCCCAGAGCAGACCTGAAAATGTACGACGAAGACGGCAACCCGGTCTACGGCTACCTTCTTCCAGTAACCTCGCAGGTCGAACCAATAGTCTTGATTCACGATATACCCATCAGCGAAAGGACCCCGCCGGGGACCTACACAATATCAGCTGAACTTGTTGCAGAGACAGGACATGTGGGGAAAGTCTCGAAGGAGATTACTGTGGTCTCAAACGAGAAGCCTGAGATGAGAAGGGATGTTGAGACAAACATCTTCGGAACAAAGGCATCAATCTACATACAGAACCTCGGAAATACAAGAGTCGACGGGGAAGTTCGGGAAACCATCAAGAGTTACGAGAGATATCTTCTTACAGCAAACCCAAACCCGGTAATCCAGCAAAGGGAAGACGGAGACCTTGACTTGGTTTGGGTCTACGAAGGGCTTGAGGCTGGCGGAAAGAGCGATGAGTTCACCTACTCAATTTCCTATCTTCCAGTCTACCTTGGCGCTGCCCTCCTCCTGCTCCTTCTCCTGACCCTCTGGCAAAGCACAAAAAATGTGACGATAAAGAAGGAAGTCCTGAAGCAGAGGATATCGAAAAACATGCTTGAAGCGACAATAGGACTCCACTTCAAAAATCTAACCAACATGCCTGTGGGAAATGTTGCCCTTGTCGACCGCGTGCCTCCCCTTGCACAGCCGCTTAGCTATGGCACCTCAAAGCCAAAGCATGTGAAGAAAGACAGGAAGGGAACAGTCCTTGAGTGGGACTTCACCGAGCTTGCGCCAAACGAGGAAAGGTTCATCACCTACAAGATAAAGACCGACTTCGGGATTGTAGGGTTAATCGACCTGCCGCCCGCCCTCATCAGGTTCACAGCCGAAGGCAAGAAGCAGGGAATCCGCTCCAACCCGGTCGAGTGCGGCCAGGTATAGAAAATCTATTTAAGCCCGTTCAGGAGATTCTTAATACCCCCTCGTAACTCAATCTGGTAGAGTGGTCGGCTGTAGAGTTTAGCTGTCAAGCTTTACTTGGTTAGCAATCACTCAGACACCGGCATGCTGTGGGCTCGAATCCCACCGAGG
The DNA here is from genome assembly GCA_030622515.1 of Candidatus Altarchaeota archaeon. Taxonomy (GTDB): domain Archaea; phylum SpSt-1190; class SpSt-1190; order DYHY01; family DYHY01; genus JAUXGB01. The sequence goes on along the minus strand of JAUXGB010000003.1, from coordinate 21,225 downwards.
GGACCTCAATCTTTCTTTTCCTAAAAGAAAGCTTAGAGATCACCAAAGAAAACCAAGTTGGCTCTGCCATCTGGACGAACCAAGTTCGTCAAGAACCAGCCTTCGGCCGGTACTGGGCCTCGCCGTTAGAGACAGCGAGGGGCCCCTTGTCCGTCCCCTAGGACGGACTATTTTCCCTGCAGGCTTTTTGGAAAAGGCTGCCAGCTGAGGGGACCAAAATCCCTTTTTCACAAACCCAAGTCGAAACGACTGGGCCCAGTTGCTTTCAGCAACTTGGGAGGTCTTTTGAAACCCCAAAACCCAAATTGTCTTTGACAAATTGGGCCCAGATGTTGGAAACATCAAGGGCTTCTTTTGGTGCAGCTTTTTCTAAAAGGTGCCAGCTGAGGGGACCAATCATATTTAGAAATTAACCAATAACTCCGCCTTCAAAGTGCTCATTAACAAGGCCTTGTAGGAATCCATCACTTACCATCTTCTCAATTTTTCTCTTTAGTTTAGGCCTGTATTCTATAAGGGTCTCAATAACATCTGTACCTTTCTTGATTCTGCCATTTTTTCTCTTAAAACCACTCAAACAATCAGCAATGGCCAAATCTTCCCTAAGTCCTTTCATGTCGCCTCTTGGAATGTTACTGCGTCTCTTTGGCATTCTTTCGGGATAAGGATTTTCTTTTTCATATCTGTGATGTCCAGATGAAACATCCATTGCAATGTCCAATAGTTCCCTTTTGGCGGGGTAAGACACAAAATCTGGATCTTCAGAGATTCTTTTGAGCGTATCATAAGTCCCAATAACATGCGGCCTCATAGCTTCCATATCCCCAGATATAAATTCTCCCTTATTGCTTCGGTTTAAGACTTCTGGAGGAATTGTAACTTTACCAATATCATGAATGTTACCAATAAACTTGAGAGTCCCTACGCTTAAGCCGTAGCCATTACCGTTATGTTCTGCAATCGGAACATAAAGCGCAGTAACATCTGAAGAATGATTCTGTGTATACCTGTCTATAGGTTGGATATCATGTGCCGGGTGAAATTCCAAAGCTTTCACTTCACAAACCTCGGACACGAAGTCAGCTCCAGATACTACCATAATACCCTCTATCCCCATCATAGCCTTATAAAGATGTCGGCTATGTTACCCGTCTAAGGTAGTGAAAAAGCCCGATTTAACCTACTCTGGGGGAGGGCTGGAAGCCGTGTTTTTTCCACTCCCACCGGTAGCGAAAACTATTTAAAGGGAACTTTTCCGCCAATCCTGTGAGGCTGGAGTGAGGTAATTTCTTGAGGTCAGAAACCCCCAGACAGGTAGATATATCCCGTTCGAACAGCATTGACGGGAATCTGGACATTTTCAACAGATTGCACCCCCAAATACCAAAAATTTCAAAAAACCTCGGCAGGATTAAGGAGAAGTATCTCGCACTAATGCCCCGATGGTATAGTGGACTAGAATACAGCCCTGTCACGGCTGTGACCTGGGTTCGAATCCCAGTCGGGGCGCCTCACAAACGCGGGCCCATAGCTCAGCATGGCAGAGCATCTGCCTTTTACACTGCTGAAGAAACCTTTGGTCGTGAAGCTAGCAGAGGGTCGTGGGTTCGAATCCCACTGGGCCCACCATCACCTATCCCTTCTTTTAGCAAAAGAAGGTCTAAGGGTCACCCCAAGAAAAATTCTTGTGCGTGTCTTGACACGCGGTTTTCCCTCAAGGCTTTTGGAAAAAGGCTTGTCCCACTGGGCCCACCATCACCTATCAAAAATGTCAAGCAGTTTTCTCTTGGGACATCGAGGATTTCCCGTCAGGTCATTGATTCATTCTCACCTTTGGAGGTTGTATTCTAATGGAAGGTTTCGAACACATTATCAGGGGATTTTTTGACAGGTACGGAATGGTACGTCACCACATTGATTCGTACAACAGGTTTATTTTAGAGGGAATGCAGAACGTCGTCAACGAGGTTGGCGAGCTTGTCCCGGCAGTTATTCCCGCAGGGTCAAGCGAGTACAAGATTAAGTTCGGGAAGATTTACCTGAAGAAGCCAGTCGTCAAGGAAGCCGACGGCTCCCAGAACGAACTCCTTCCGTCTGAAGCAAGGATTAGGGAAATCACCTACGGCTCTCCAATCATCCTCGAACTTATTGTTGAACGGGACGGGATAAGGAACGAGCCAATCAAAGCAGAAGTCGGCAAGATGCCAATCATGCTGAGGTCAAAACCCTGCCTGCTTTCCAAGCTTTCCAGAAAGGAGTTAATCGATGTTGGCGAAGACCCCGGCGACCCGGGAGGATATTTCATAATTAACGGGACAGAGAGAGTCCTGATTGCGATTGAGGATTTGCGGCCAAACCTGCCACTCATTGAGAGGAAGAAAAGCGGGTCTGCGACAGAAATCGCAAGGCTGTTCTCTGAGGCTCCCGGTTTCAGAGTGCCTCACCTTTTCGAGAGGCTGAACGACGGTTCTATCCGGATATCTTTTGCAAGGGTGCTTCGCATCCCACTGGTTGTCCTGATGATGGCCCTCGGTCTCGAAAGAGATGAGGACATAATGAAAGTTGTTTCGCAGGACGAAAGGCTTTTCGAGGACATAATGATTAACCTTGAAACCACAGGCGACATCCACACAACCGAGGATGCGCTTGACTGGATTGGACGGCAGATGAAGATAGGTCAGGGCCAGGAGTACAGGGTAGAGAGGGTTTCCCAGCTCCTCGACCAGTACCTCTTCCCCCACATTGGGAGAAGGCATTCAGACAAGATGGAAAAAGCCCGCTATCTTGGAAAGTGCTGCGAAAAACTAATCAAGCTTCACTACAACTATGTCAGTGAGGACGACAAGGACCATTATGCAAACAAGAGGCTTAAGCTCGCAGGCGAGCTTATGGAACAACTCTTCCGTGCCTCCTTCAAGGCGCTGCTGAACGACATGAAATATTCTTTCGAAAGGATAACCAAGCGGGGGCGGGAGCCTCCTCTGGAGACTGTTGTTCGTGAGCAGCTGCTCACAAGGCGGCTCGAATCCGCCCTTGCCACCGGCTACTGGGTTGGCGGGCGAACAGGAGTTTCCCAGCACTTGCAAAGGCTGAACTACATGGACACCCTCTCTCACTTGAGGCGAGTCCTGTCGCCGCTGACGACATCACAGCCCCACTTTGAGGCGAGGGAGCTTCATCCAACCCACTGGGGAAAACTTTGCGCCTCCGAAACCCCTGAGGGTCAGAACATTGGCTTGAGAAAAAACCTAGCCTTGCTTGGCAAGGTTACAGAAGGCGCCGAGGCCGAGAGCATAAGGAAAAATCTCCTTCTGCTTGGCGTGGAGAAATGGGGTGAGTAATGATGGCAGACATAATACTTAACGGAAGAATGGTTGGAACACACAGCGACCCGAAGGCCCTTGTCGAAAAGTTCAGGGTCCAGAGGAGAAGTGGGAAAGTTGACCCGCAGGTTTCAGTATCCTATCTGGAGGAATCCGACGAGGTGAGGATTTTCACAGATGCGGGGAGAGTCTTGAGGCCGCTGATAGTTGTAGAGGGCGGAAAGCCGAAACTCACACCTGCCGACATAACAAAAGTGAAGAAAGGAAGCCTAAAGTGGGATGACTTGCTTGCGCAGGGAAAAGTGGAATTCGTCGATGCCGAGGAAGAGGAAAATCTTTTCATCGCGCTCAGGCCAAAAGATGTTACTCCTGACCACACCCATCTTGAGATAGACCCTATAACGATTCTTGGACTGCCGGCTTCGCTGGTGCCCTTTGCCAACTTCTCACGGGGTGACAGGGTAAACTACGGGGCTTCCAAAGGGGTGAAGCAGGCACTTGGGATCTATTCAACAAACTACCTGCTTAGGTTTGACACCTATTCTAACATCCTCCACTACCCCCAGACGCCTGTCGTGCGCTCGAAGCTAACTGACATTGTCGGCTTTGATACCCATCCGGCCGGGCAGAACTTTGTTGTCGCCCTTTGCACATGGGAAGGCTACAACATGGAGGACGCAGTGGTTATTAACAAGTCATCCATCGAGCGGGGACTTGGCAGAAGTACATTCTACAGGCCGTACAAGACCTCCGAGAAGCGCTACCCTGGCGGGCAGGAAGACAGGATAGAAGCCCCTGAAAAAGATGTCATTGGCTACCGGGTAGAAAGCCTCTACAGGAACCTCGGTTCCGACGGAATTGTCGAACTTGAATCTCCACTGAAGAGCGAGGACGTGATAATTGGAAGAACATCACCGCCGCGATTCTTGGGTGCAGTTGACGTCTTCCGGCGCGGGGTCGAGAACAGGCGAGAGACATCAATCTCAATAAGGCATGGCGAAAGAGGGGTCGCAGACCTTGTCGCAATAACGGAAGACACTGAGGGCCACAAGATGGTCAAGGTGAGGATGAGGGATGACAGGGTTCCCGAGCTTGGAGACAAATTCTCTTCACGTCACGGGCAGAAAGGGGTTGTCGGCATGATAGTTCCTGAGGAAGACCTGCCTTTCTCTGAAAGTGGGCTTATTCCTGACATGATAACCAACCCACACGGTATCCCGTCACGAATGACGGTTTCCCAGTTGCTGGAGTTCCTTGCGGGAAAGGCTGGCGCGCTCGAAGGCAAACTAATTGACGGAACCGCCTTCGCAGAAAACCCGGAAAAGGAAATGAAAACGATTCTCGAAAAGCACGGCTTCAAGAGTTCCGGAAAGGAAAGATTCTATGACGGAAGAACAGGAAAGGCATTCGAGGCGGAAATCTACACCGGGATAATCTATTACCACAAGCTGAGGCACATGGTGCTTAACAAGCTTCACGCAAGAGCCAGAGGCCCCGTTCAGATTCTTACAAGACAGCCAACAGAAGGACGAAGTAAGAAGGGCGGTCTGAGGATGGGAGAAATGGAAAAGGACTGCCTTGTGGCCCACGGCGCCGCACTGCTGCTGAAGGAGCGCTTCGACTCGGACAAGACAACAATCGCTGTCTGTGAAAGATGCAGGGTACACGCAGTCTATGACAGCCAGAAGGAAAAAGCATACTGCCCGATGTGTGGAGAAGGGAACCGGGTGGAGTTTGTGGAAATGTCTTATGCATTCCACATTCTTCTTGAGGAGTTGATGTCACTTGGCATACTCCCAAAACTAAGGCTGGAGGACAAGGGATAGGTGAGAATGATGATAGTGAAGAAAAAAATCGGCGGAATTGAGTTTAGTTTGCTTTCACCACAGGCAATAAGGAAAATTGCGGCAATGGAGGTAACAGTTTCCGAGCTTTATGACCAGGACGGTTTCCCTGTGGAGGGCGGGTTGATGGACCCGAAGATGGGAATAGTCGACCCGGGGCTTAGGTGCAGGACATGCGCCTCAAGAATAGGTAACTGCCCGGGACACTTTGGTTTTGTTGAGCTTGCAAGGCCTGTCATCCATGTCAAGTTTGCCGAGATAATTTACAAGATTCTTAACTCAACCTGCCACGAGTGTGGGAGAGTAAAGCTTGACGATGAGGTCATGAAGAAATACGTAAGGGATTTCAATCGGGTGGCTGACGAGAGGGGCGATCTTGAAAAGTGGAAACACATCAGAGAAGTTTTCAAGGTGGCTTCGAAGATAAAAGCCTGCCCTTACTGTGGAACCAAGGCCCCGGAAATAAAGTATGAGAAGCCGACAACTTACTATCAGGACAAGGAGAGGATGACACCAATTGACATCAGGGACTGGTTCGAGAAGATTCCAAACGAGGACCTTATCTTCCTAGGGATAACTGCCGAGGTTGCAAGACCCGAGTGGATGATAATCACAGCGTTCGCCGTACCACCGGTAACAGTTAGGCCGTCCATTACGCTTGAGACAGGAGAACGGGCGGAAGATGACTTGACCCACAAGCTTGTCGACATAATGAGAATCAATATGAGGCTTAAGGAGAACATGGGTGCAGGCGCGCCGGCAGTCATTATTGAGGACTTATGGGAGCTGCTCCAGTATCACGTAACAACCTTTATGGACAACGAGATAACAGGAATTCCCCCATCCCGCCACCGGGCAGGCCGGGTCCTGAAAGGAATTGCCCAGAGGATAAAGAGCAAGGAAGGGAGGTTCAGGTACAACCTTGCGGGAAAGAGAGTCAACTTCTCAGCCCGGACTGTCATCTCCCCTGACGCAAGTCTCGACGTTGACGAGGTTGGAATCCCTATCGAGGTGGCAAAGGAGCTCACAATCCCTGAGATACTCACCGAGGGAAATGCCGAGACCCTGAAAGCCCTTGTGATGAAAGGCAGCGACGGAATTGAGGGGGCCAACTATGTCATCATGCCTGACGGAAGGAGGAAGAGGGTGACCGAAGACGTCAAAGAGGTCATTGCGGAAGACCTTAAGCCGGGAGTAATTGTTGAACGGCATCTCCGGGACGGCGACATGGCCCTTTTCAACAGGCAGCCATCACTTCACCGCCTGTCAATCATGGCACACAGGGTTAGGATTCTCCCGTACCACAGCTTCAGGATGAACCCTGCAGTCTGTCCACCTTACAACGCCGACTTTGACGGGGACGAGATGAACCTTCACATTCCTCAGACCCATGAGGCGAGGGTTGAAGCTGAAGTCCTGATGCAGGTGCAGAAGAACATTATCAGTCCAAGATATGGCGGGCCAATTGTTGGCGGCCATCAGGACCATGTCACAGGTCTTTACCTCCTCACAAAGGAAGGGGTTGAGCTGACAAAGGAGGCCGGAGCCCAGATTCTTTTTGAAGCCGGAATTGACGTCAGCATTTCAAAGGACAAGCTCTCCGGAAAGGAATTGTTCAGCCTGATACTTCCAAGCGTTACAACAAAGTTCAAGAGCAGGTCAGCAAAGGTGCTTATGGCTGGCGACAAGGATGACAAGAAGGAGTCGGTTGTTGTAATCAAGAAAGGAAAAATTCTTCAGGGCGTGATTGATGCCGCAGCAATAGGAACTGGCGGAGGAAAGTTAATCGACCTAATCTACAGGAAGTATGGCGATGAGGCCGGCAAAAAATTCATAGACGAGTTTACAAGGCTTGGACTTGCCTACCTGAGGTCACGCGGGTTCTCAGTCGGTATAGATGACTTTGAAATTTCCAAATCAGCACAGGCAGCAGTTTCCCATGTCCTTGACGAGGGTGAGAGCGAGGCGTTGAGACATATAGAAAACTTCAAGATAGGGAAGCTTGAGGCCTGGCCGGGAATGACAAAGCGACAGACCCTCGAGATGGAAATCATGGGCTCACTCAACAGGGCGCGAGACCGTGCGGTCGAGATAGTCAGGGACGATGTCGATATCGAAAACCCTGCAATAGTTATGGCAACCTGCGGGGCAAGGGGAAAAATCCTCAATGTTGCCCAGATGGCAGCGTGCCTTGGCCAGCAAGCTATTGGTGGCGGCCGGGTCAGGCGAGGCTACTTTGAAAGAAGCTTGCCTCACTTCACGCGAGGTGACATTGGCGCCCGCTCAAAAGGATTCATCCGAAGTTCGTATGGCGCAGGCCTTGACCCGTTCGAGTTCTTCTGGGTGGCTATGGCGGGACGAGAAGGTCTGACCGACACCTCGATGAGAACGCCAAAGAGCGGATACATGTACCGAAGGCTTTCGAACGCATTACAGGACCTTTACGCAACTTATGACAGGAGCGTAAGGGACAATCGTGGGAGAATAATCCAGTTCCTCTACGGGGAGGACGGCATAGATGCCGCAAAATCCGACAGGGGAAAGATTTCTTTTGTGAGAGTGAGGGAGGAGATCGAAAATGATTAAAATTCCGCCAAAGGTAAAGAAGCTAATCGATAAGGCAGTTGAAAAGAAGTTTATCCAGTCAAAACAAAAGCCAAAATTTGAGAAGGCTGTAGCAAAGAGATATGAAAAGATGCTTATCGACCCGGGCGAGGCTATCGGCGTTGTGACCGCCCAGTCAATGGGCGAGCCGGGAACGCAGCTGACTATGAGGACGTATCACTATGCAGGTGTCTTGGAAGTAAATGTAACCCTCGGTCTCCCGAGATTAATTGAGATTGTTGATGCGAGGAGGAGTCCTTCAACCCCTATGATGACAGTCTTCCTCAAGAAGAAGTTTACAGCTGACGAGAAGAAGGCGCGAGCCTTGGCAGCGAGGATTCAGGAAATCAAGCTCAAGTCAATAGTTAGCAGGATGGAAACAGACCTTGCGGAGCTTTGCATGACAGCACATCTGCACGATGAGTCTCTCCTCAACCTTGACCTGAAACTAGATGAAGTGGTTAAGGTTCTCAAGAAGAACGCCAGAGGCGTGAAAGTCGTTCTTGACGGGAGAAAAATAAAGTTCTACCCAAAGAAGCGAACCGCGGGCGCCCGCTACCTTTACAGGATAAAGTCAAAGGTCCTCAAGACCAAGGTGCGCGGCATTGACGGCATAAAGCATGCCCTGATTAGAAAAGAAAACAACGAATACGTCATCTACACCGAGGGCTCGAACCTCAAGAGGATACTCAAGCTGAAGGATATCGACTTCTCAAGGATAATGACAAATGACATTCATGAGATAGCGAAGGTGCTCGGAATCGAGGCCGCGCGAAACGGCATAATCAGGGAGATGAAAAACACTATGGAACAGGCAGGGGTGTCCAATGTTGACATAAGGCATCTTATGCTTGTCGCTGATGCCATGACATCGGATGGTGTAATCCGGGCCATAGGACGATACGGCATATCAGGACAGAAAAGTTCCGTTCTTGCCCGTGCATCTTTCGAAACGCCTTTAAAGCATCTCCTCGCAGCAGCTATACATGGCGAGGTTGACGACCTTTCAAGCGTTGTAGAGAACGTTATGGTCGGCCAGCCTGTGAATGTTGGAACAGGAATGGTCAAGCTTCTGGTGAAACCAAAAGCGAAGTGAAAGAAATGGATGAAAAGGAACTCAGAAAGCAGCTCTCGGTAGCGATTGATGAGAAGAAACTAGTCGTAGGGCTCGAGCGAACGCTCAAGATTCTTCGCAAGGGAAATGCCGCCCTTGTCGCGATTGCAAGCAACTGCCCAGAGAAGGAAGAAGTGAAGCGGCTTGCCGGCAAAGCCGGGACCGGAGTTTTCGAATGCAAGCAAAACAACCTTGAACTTGGCGAGCTGTGCAGAAAAACATTCAGGGTTTCATCACTAACAATTGTCAAACAGGTGTCTAAATAGATGGGTGGAGTAAAAGTTATCAAAATCAACGCTAACGAGTTCAGATACATTGGCCTGTTTGAAGCTGTCACGGGGGCCAGCGTAAGAGACTGCATAGTTAAGGGCGACAGGGTGACCTTCGTCGTCAAAGGCGGAGATATGGGGCTTGCCATAGGAAAAGGCGGAATCAATGTCAAGAAGGTCGAGAGCTCAATCAATAAGAAAGTCGACCTGATAGAGTACTCAAAGGACGCTGTCCAGTTTGTGAAAAACATTATCCACCCCATAAAACCGAAAAACATCTACATGTCACAAAAGAGCGACGGCTCAAAGGTAATCAACGTCATGGTCGAATCAAGAGACAAGAAGATTCTGCTCTCAAGCAGGAAGAAAAGGTTTAACGAACTCAAGGATTACGTCAAAAGGCACCACATTGTGGACGATATTGAGGTAAAATAGACAAATTTATAAATGGAATGCGGAAGTGCTGAATAAATGGCAAGAAAGACAAAGGGGCTGTTCGCGGCTGCAACGCTGGAAAAGAAGAGGAAGAGGTTCAGAAAGCTCCAGAAATCCTTCAGGCGAAGCTTCTACGAAACCCGTCTCCAGTCGGATCCTTTGAAGAAAGCGCCACAGGCACGCGGCATCGTCCTTGAAAAGGTTGGCATCGAGGCAAAACAGCCAAACTCCGGCATAAGGAAGTGCGTCAGGATCCAGTTAATCAAGAACGGCAAGCAAATAACCGCCTTTGCCCCGGGCGACGGAGCTATCAACCACATTGACGAGCACGATGAAGTAACTGTTCAGGGAATCGGCGGAGCAATGGGACGAGCTATGGGAGATATCCCGGGTGTAAGATGGGCCGTTGTCAAGGTAAACAACACCTCTCTCGAGATGGTGCGACGCGGAAGGATTGAGAAAAAGAAAAGGTAATTATTATGGTCGACATGAAACTGTTCAACATATGGGATACATCCAAGGTAGAGGTCCACGACCTCGGGCTTAAGGATTACATCAACCTTGACCCGATCATGGTCCCCCACACAGGTGCAAAGCACACGAAGAAGAGGTTCTGGAAGAAAAAGAACAATGTGGTTGAAAGGATGATTACCAAGATGATGGTAACTGGTCATGTAAAGTGCAGCAAAAAGCACGTCTTCACGTCGGGACGAAACACAGGAAAGAAGCAGAAGATGTACCTTGTTGCCAAGAAGGCCTTTCAGATAATCGAGAAGAAAACAAGTAAGAACCCGATTCAGATTCTTGTAAAGGCGATAGAGCACTCTGCCCCTCGGGGCGAGACAACAACTGTCGAGTACGGTGGGATAAAGCACCCTGTCTCGGTAGATGTGTCGCCGCAGAGGCGACTCGACCTTGCCCTTGGAATGATTACAAAAGGCTCAATGAGCAAGTCGCTCAAGTCAAGGCTGAGGCTCGAAGCTTGTCTGGCTGACGAGCTCATCGCGGCATCAACAGGCGACCCCAAGTCCTTCGCCGTCAACAAGAAAGACATGATTGAGCGACAGGCAGAAGCCTCAAGGTAATTTTTTTAGCTGCCCTTTATCCCTTTCCGAAAACTAATGGTGCCAGTGCTTAAGCTTGAGGTTTCTTCTTCTCTTATGCCTTGGCCTGACCTTTCTGAAGTGAACCTCAAGGAAGACGAGTCCGCCAATAATCAAAACACCGCCAATCAATTGCCAAATAGACAGAGTCTCGCCAAGAAAAGCGACAGCAAGAATTGATGTAAATATAGGGGTCAGAAGGGCCACCGTCGCAAGTTCACTTGCTTTTGACACCTGAAGGGCCCTATAGAAACAATAAACTCCAATAGTTGTTGGCAGGATAACCATTGCAAGAAGAACTGCAACTAGGTCAAGGCTCATTTGAGGAATAACTTCCATGTAGTCGATTGCAAAGGCGGAAGCAAGAACGAAAAACAAGGCTCCAAAGATATTTCGAAGCATAACCACATCTTCTGCAGGAACCCGATGAACAAACTTTTTGAAAAACACAGTTCCTGTCGAGAAAGCCAGCACAGAGAAAAACACAAGGACATCACCCCAATTAAGACTGAAATTGCTAAAGTTGCCGTTGGAAATTGTCACAAGAACACCAAGAAACATTATGGCTGCACCCATTATCTGGTGTTTTGTAACCCTTTCCTTAACCATGACGACTGCAAGGAGGGAAGTTATTACGACCTCCATTTTGAAAACAAGGACGGAGTTGATTACGCTTGTAAACTTAAGCCCATACAGGTATAGCAAAGGCCCTGCAAATGCAGAGAAAAACGAAATTGCTGCAATGAAAAGTACATGCCTTGCCGAGACAGCTTTTAAATTTTCAAGTCTTCTCTTATAATAGATGAAAACCAAGAGAACAACAGACGCAAGAACATACCTCATAGTTTGTATGGCCAGCGGCTCAAGACTGTTAACAAGATACTTTGCAAAAATCGAGTAAAGACTTGCCAAAAATACAGTAATCAAGGCAAACCCGAGACCTTTCATACTCTATGGGGGCACTTTCCGCTATAAAAGGGCTATTGGGGCTAAAAACCCGCCAACCTTGTGTTGACGAGGATTTTGCCGAAGCTGGGGCACAGGCTGAATCGTGCAGCCAATATAAAGCGCTAACGCCAGTCAAAGAGCCGCATCAAGGAAACAAGACCACTAAAAACTACGTTTCTCAATGAGTCTATTGCGGAGACAGAAGCTTGTTTTAGTTCTTCCCCAATCCTCTTTAAATCGTCAGTTTTCTCAAACTCCGCGTCAGCTCTCAGCTTCGACAAGGGACCATTATAAGAAAACTTTGTTACGTAGTTCAACCCTTCACCTGTCACATTTTTTTCTGCCAGCTCTGACTTGAGCTGGGTGCTAACTTTCTTTGATTTCTTTGCATCAAGCATTCCGTTGTTGTCATAAACAGGCCAAGGAGCAATTACATAGACCTCAATTCGACTATGGCCTTTTCCAAGACTTGAAATCTCTAAAGGATAGAACGGCGTGGTCGGTTTGAATTCTATCCTGAGGGGTTTTGTAAGCCCCTTCCGAAGTGCCGCTCTGACCTCCCTCATATTCTTGGTCTCCTCGTCCACCCTTTCGAACTGTGATAAGTTTCCTCCCCCCATGACCTCTTCTTTGATTATTTTTTCAACCTGCGGCCCTATCTGGTCGTATTTCTCCTTGACCTTATCAGCCGAACACAAGTCTCTGAGGGCCGACCTGGCAGCTTCAAGACTCCCCGCTTTTTGGACAAAAGAGATGCAATAACCCATCTCCGAGATATAGGGAGTACTTCTGACCTCCCTCTCGGTTTTTGTTTCTCCGTCGCACAAACCAAAGTATGTCCCCGTTTGGCTGTCCTCACAGTATAACAAGACCGGGCCTTCAATCAGGCCCCTTCCAACGCCGCTGAGAATCCGACATGCTCGGTGGGTTATGCAGCTCAGGTTTTGGTTATCGACCAAAGACCCTTCTGACAGCAATCTCTCATAGTCCTCCCTAGATATGAGTTGATTGCTCCCAGTACCAACAAAACCAACGCCGTCACACCTCCAGATGCCATTGACAATGTCGCTCGGGAAAGGACGGCCCTCAATTATGCTGCTCGTGATGTGGTCGGCAGCCCATTTCACTGATGTGGATGTCACTTCACTCCGCTCAAGAGGAAGATATGTCTTGTTGAACGACTTTCTCCTTTCCTCTATTTTCCTAACGAGGCTGTCCGTGTAGTTCCAGCCGTACCTCTTTGCTAAGTCAAGATTGTTGCCGATAAAATAGACATTACCTTTGGAGGTGTATTCGTCGAAAAAAGACCGAATAGATTCGGGAACAGTGTAGCCTTCACTGTTAAGCCAGTCCAAAAGCGTATGCGAATCCTCAGCTTTCAGCGTTTTTATGTCATAAAGGTATACGTCTTGCAATTCTGAAACCTCTTCCCAGTGCGCTGAAATCCGAGTTTCCTCAGCAAGATAGCTTACAAGGATTTTAAAGACGTCGATGTCGCCGGACGTTACGTCTGGTTTGGTGCTTGAAACCACAGGAACAAGCCAAACTAGGCTGCTCGGCTCCTCCTCCCAACTAACCGCCGAAGAAAGGAGAATAGTCTCGGTCTCGCCGTCCCAAATCACGATAGCTCCCTGTCTGGGCTCTTCTAACCCCTGCATTGATTGGTCAAAGTATGCGCCGTCGGCGCAGGCCGCCGAGAGCAGGCAAAAAACCACGAAGAATGCCGCCCAAGCCTTCATGGGGTAAACGAGGACGTTTAATTATAAATCAAAAACGGTCGCAGGGGCCGAATCCATACAAACTATTTTATACCCTTCCGAATGGCCAATCCCGATAGCTATGGCGAAAATCAGCATGACGGACAGAGTACTCAAGCTTATGAAGAAGCAGGAGCAAATCAGGAACCTCGGAATCGTTGCTCACGTTGACCACGGGAAAACAACCCTTTGCGACAACCTGCTTGCAGCAGCCGGAATTATTTCAGACGAGCTTGCAGGCGACCAGACATGGACAGATTATGACCAGATTGAGCAGGACAGGGGAATCACCATCAAGTCAGCCAATGTCTCACTGGTTCACGACGTCGACGGAAAGGACTACCTGATTAACCTTGTCGACACGCCGGGGCATGTTGATTTTGGAGGCGATGTCACACGGGCCTTGAGGGCAGTTGACGGATGCCTTGTCGTCACCGACGCAGTCGAAGGGGTTATGCCCCAGACCGAGACGGTCTTGCGCTCTGCGCTGAAGGAGCGGGTCAAACCGGTTCTTTTCATCAACAAGGTCGACCGGTTCATCAAGGAGATGAAACTGACTCCGGAAGCAATGCAGAAGCAGATTATCAAAATCATTGCCGGCGTAAATGAAATCATCTACACCTATGCGCCGGAGGAATTCAAGGAAAAGTGGAAAGTCAAGATTGAGGACGGGAGTGTTGGCCTCGGCTCTGCCTACCAGAAGTGGGCAATCGACTTCAAGATAATGAAGGGGAAAGGGATAGGCTTCAAGGAAATCATTGAGAAAGTGGAAGCAGGCAAGCATGACGAACTTCACAAAAAGATTCCCCTCTCTGATGTCGTTCTCGGAATGGCAGTCCATCATCTTCCAAACCCAATCGAGGCGCAAAAGTACAGGATTCCAAGGCTGTGGCACGGAGACCTTGACAGTCCTGTTGGAAAATCGCTCGTCACTTGCGACCCAAACGGACCTCTTGTCGGCTGCGTAACAAAAGTAATCAACGACCCGCACGCAGGGGTTGTTTCTGCTGTCAGGCTCTATTCAGGAACGCTCCACGCCGGGCAGGAGCTTTACATGATTTCAGGAAAATACAAGAGGGCTGTCCAGCAGGTTGGAATCTACAAGGGACCTTTCAGGCTGAAAGCGGACGACATCCCGGCAGGAAACATAATTTCAATAGTTGGGATGAAGGAAGCAACCTCTGGAGAAACAATCGCTTCGGAGAAAATCGAACCATTCGAGGCAATAAAGCATGTCTTCGACCCGGTCGTCACAAAAGCTATTGAGCCGAGCCAGCCGAAAGACCTGCCAAAACTTATTGAGGCTCTTCGGGATATTGCAAGGGAAGACGCAACCATCAAGGTCCACATTGACGAGGAGACAGGCGAGTACCTAATCTCCGGATTAGGAGAACTTCATCTTGACATCTGGCTGACGCGACTGAAGCGGGACTGGAAAGTTGACGCAAACGTCTCAGACCCAATCGTCGTCTACAGGGAATCTGTTAAGAAAGAGTCGCCCGAGGTTGAGGGAAAGTCTCCAAACAAGCACAACAAGTTCTATCTTATTGTTGAGCCAATGGCGCCCGAACTTTACAAGGCAGTTGCATCTGGAGAAATACCTGAGATGAGGGTGAAAAAGAAGAAGGACATACAGCTTATCGAGATGTTCCAGAAGTTCGGCCTTGAAAAGGCTGAGGCACGCGGCGTCGTTGATGTCTATCAGGAAAATATGTTTATCAACCTGACAAAGGGGCAGGTCCACCTGCCTGAGGTAATCGACACTGTTGTTGACGGCTTCAGGATAGTCATGGACCAGGGGCCTTTGGCAAAGGAGAAATGCTCAGGACTTAAGCTTAAGCTTACTGACTGCACTTTGCACGAGGACGGCATTCACAGAGGGCCGGCTCAGGTCATCCCTGCCATGAGGGACGGCATCAAGCAGGCTATGGTCTCCGGCGAGGCAATCATCCTGGAACCTATCCAGCGAATCCGAATCGACGTACCACAGACTTCCATAGCAGCAGGCACATCCCTCGTTCAGGGCCGCCGTGGAAAGATTGTCGAGATGAAAGAGGACAGGGGAGGAACCGTCATAATAGCAGACATCCCTGTTTCCAACATGTTCGGCTTCACCAACGACCTCCGCTCGGCAACAGAGGGCAAGGGATTCTGGAGCCTGATTGATTCCCAGTTTAAGCCATGCCCAAAGAACGAGCAGCTTGATGTTATCAGAAAGATTAGGGACAGGAAAGGCCTTAAGAAAGTTGAGGAAGGCTACGTCTAAAAGCCCATTAGAAAGGCTTTTAAACCCATCCCCCTTCGTCTCAATACAATATAATGATAGGTGAAAAAATATGGCAGAAAAACCGCATATGAACCTGGTATTCATAGGTCACGTAGACCATGGAAAGAGTACCGCAGTTGGAAGACTTTTGGTAGATACAGGGGCTCTCTCCAGACAGGAGATGGACAAGCTCAAGGAGAAGGCCAAGGAGTACGGCATGGAAGGGTGCGAGCTCGCATACACCATGGACCACCTGAAAGAGGAGCAGCAGCGAGGAATGACAATCGACGTTGCACACAGGAAGTTTGAGTCCAAGAAATACTACTATACCATTATCGACGCCCCAGGCCACAGGGACTTTGTAAAAAACATGATTACAGGGGTGTCTCAGGCAGACGCGGCAATTATTGTCGTCTCAGGTGTCGAGGGTCCGCAGGCCCAGACAAAGGAGCACATTTTCCTTGCACGAACGCTGGGAATCAAGCAGATGGCAGTCGCTGTCAACAAGCTTGACAGGGTGAACTTCGACGAGAAGAAGTTCAAGGACACAAAGGAAGCAGTCTCAAAGCTTCTCTTGGGTATTGGGGTTAAGCCAGACACAGTTCAGTTTGTCCCAATTTCAGCTCTGAAGGGAGACAATGTTTACAAGAAGTCAGACAACCTCAAGTGGTACAATGGGCCGACGCTGCTCGAGGTCATGGATTCGTTCACACCTCCAGCCAAGCCAACTGACAAGCCGCTCAGGATTCCAATTCAGGAAGTTTACACAATCAAGGGAATTGGCACAGTGCCGGTAGGACGGGTTGAGACAGGAGTCCTCAAGGTCGGGGAGAACATCCTCTTCACACCTTCCAACCAGACTGGCGAGGTAAAGTCAATTGAGATGCACCATGAGACTCTTCAGAAAGCAGAACCTGGCGACAACATTGGATTCAACGTGAAGGGAATTGACAAGAAGCAGGTCAGGAGAGGGGAAGTAGTTTCCCACACTAACACGCCTGCAACAGTTGCAAAGGAATTCACCGCACAGATTGTCGTTCTGAACCACCCAACTGTCATTGCGAAGGGATACACACCAGTGTTCCACGCGCACACAGCACAGGTGGCCTGTACCTTCAGTGAAATCGTGAAGAAGATTGACCCGAAGACAGGACAGGTATTGCAGGAGAAGCCTGACTTTATCAAGACAGGCGACGTTGCAATAGTCAAGATAATGCCAACCCACCCACTGGTTGTTGAGAAACACTCTGAGTTCCCACCGCTCGGAAGATTTGCTATCCGGGACATGGGCCAGACAGTGGCTGCGGGCATGGTTATTGACGTGGTTCCTGCTTCCAAGTAGGCAAACCACACCCAACGGGATTGGGGACGAAAACCAGACGGCTTTCCGTTCCCACTTTCAAAATATGGTGAAGTAAATGCAAAGAGCAAGGATAAAGTTGTCAGGAACCGATCAAAAGGTCCTTGACGAGATAAGTCGGCAGATAAAAGAAATAGCCGTAAGAACAGGAGTAAAAGTTTCCGGTCCAATACCCTTGCCTACAAAAAAACTGAAAGTCACCACGCGCAAGGCCCCTGATGGCGAGGGCACCATGACGTGGGAGCGTTGGGAAATGCGAATCCACAAGCGAGTTGTTGACCTTGGCGTTGACGAACGAGCCATGCGACAGATAATGAGAATACACGTGCCGGAAGGCATCAATATCGAAATTGAGCTCAGGGAGAAGTGAGTCTTATGTATCATCCAGGAAAGGTCTTGGCGGTAATAAAGTTCAGGTCTAAGGACACTATTTCTTCTGACACTTCCAGCCAAGCTGTTCTTGAGATGTGGGACGGGAACCAGCTGACATTCGACATTGAAAAGAAGATTGCGCCCAAGGTGAAGGGCGGCGACATAGTTCTTGTAGACTACACCCAGCAGGTCAAGGGGCCCCTTCCCCTGCCAAGGCACCTTGTCATCAAGATTCTTCGCGGCTCGACAGCGAAGGATGTCTGGGAAGCATACAAAAGCTACCAGAGGAAGAAGGGGGGACGGTCAAGGCAGCGCCCAACCGCAGAGCCTGCGCAGAAGTCGATATCACCTAAGCCGCTCGACACGCCCCCAAGATACTTTGGCTAGCTGTAAAGCAATATATATCCCAAGTTTTTCTATTTCATGATGACAAAGAAGAGGTCAAAACGCTCTAAAAAGGCAAAAGTCAGGAAGCACAAAGCCGGAAGAAAGCCCTCAAAAGACATTGCCAACCCAATCCTTGAGAAGCTTGAAATGATTGAAAAAAGAATGGCAACAATAACCGACCTTGAGGCGCTCAACAAGAACGTTGCAACCTATTTGTCAAAAGCGGCCAAGAGCTTCCCGAGATTTGATGCAAGGGATTTCGAAAGCCACATATCAAACCTGGAAAAGCACACTCAGGACCTTGAGAAGATGATTCAAAGTTCTTCAGGCGACGAGAGGATGGCCAAGTACCTCAAGGCTGTCACAAGCTACATGAAGGAAGTGACCAAGATAGAAGCCAAGCTTGTGGAGAGGCAGGACGCAATCCACGCCAATCTGGAGGAAATAAAACAAATGCTGGCAGGGAATAAGTAATGGGCGTCGAGACAACCTTTTTGATTCTTGGTGGCATAATTGTCGCAGGCTTTTTCAGCCAGCTGTTTTTCCAGAAAACTAAGATTCCTGACGTAATCCTTCTCCTCCTGCTAGGTGTCCTCATGGGCCCTGTATTTGGAGTGGTCCAGGCAGAGCCGCTTGTGCCTATGATGGCATTCATCGGCGCACTAGCCCTTATCATCCTGACATTTGACGGCGGATTGAACCTGAACTTTTTCAAGGTCCTGACTGAGCTTTCGAAAGCTACCATCTTCACCCTTCTCATCTTCACCCTTTCCACCCTCGCGACCGCAGCCTTTGCAACAATAGTCCTTGAGTGGCAATTCATCCACGGCCTCCTCCTTGGCGTAGTCATAGGGGGCTCGTCCGCTGGAATAGTCCTCCCAATAATGCAGCAACTCACCACGAGCGAGGAGGCCAAGACAATACTTAAGCTTGAATCTGTCATAAGCGACGCCCTCTGCGTTGTCGGTGCAATAACAATTCTTCAGATAATCGCCTCAGACGCACTCAACATTTCCGAAGCCCTACACGGCCTGTCAAGCAACTTCTCGATAGCAGTAGTAATTGCAATGATATTCGGCCTCGTCTGGATAGGGGCGCTAAGGCAGTTCTACGGAAAATCCCTTGGCTATCTCCTAACCCTTGCTGTCGTCTTCCTCCTCTACGGCTTTGTTGAGTATGTGGGAGGTAACGGCGTTATCGCCGCCCTTGTCTTCGGAGTCATCCTTGGCAATGCCGGTGAGATTGCCCAGATGCTTAGGATGCAGGGAGACTTCCTGATTGACAGGAGCATAAAGGCCTTCCAAACCGAGGTTTCCTTCTTCGTTAAGACCTTCTTTTTCGTTTACCTCGGCCTCATCTTCAATCTTGACGCGCTGAACAGCACAACCGTCATTGTTTCGTTTGGGATAGTCGCCGCCTTGCTCTTCGCAAGATATGTCGGGGTGAAAATCTTCACAGACCTTAACAAGAGCCTTGAGGACTCCCGAATCATACTTACCTCGATGTTTCCAAGAGGCCTTGCAGCTGCGGTTCTGGCTTCCCTTCCCTTCACCCAGGGGATACATCTTGAGGGATTTGCTGACATCGTCTTCCTTGTCATAATCCTGACAAATGTCGTCGCAACAATCGGGGCATTCATCTACGAGAGGTCGCGTCCGCCGGAAGAAGAAAAGCCGGAAGCTGAGAAACCCAAAGAGAAGAAAACTGAAAAAAAGACTGAGAAGAAACCCAAGTAGCTACTCCCTTATTTCAACCGAGTCAACAAGGCCATCGCCGTCAATATCAATCCCCTCAACAACCTTTGCAATAACCTTCTTTTTCTTCACATTTCCTTCCTTCACCCTGTCAAACTCTTTCGTGAAAGCTATGGCGGCCGCTTTTGTCCCGGAAGCGTGCTTTCCTGCAAGTATCAGGACCCTCTTCCTGCTATTCCACGGGTTTTCCACCTCGACAATCAGGCCTGCGTTCTCATCGCCGTAGATTTCCCCGGATAGTCCAGAGTAGATGTCCCATCCCTTTTCCCTTTCAAGCCTGATGGGAAGGTAGCTGTTAACCTCGCCAACAATCCTGTTTGCCAGCGGTCCACCGATGAGGATTAAGTTTCCTTTCTTGTCTTCATCCCTGACCTCAGTATCAGTCTTGACAGCCACGTCCTCGCACGAGGCTATGGACGCGAGAAACATCCCGACCTGCACTGCATAGTGCCCGTCCCTCGCCCTTCCCTTCTCAGGACCATGCGGGTCAGGGGAACCAACGACAATAATCATGTCAAACTTCCCCTTTGTTATGAAATTTTTCAGGAAGCTCTCAACCCTTTTCTTCGACATGTCAAGCTCGAATTCAAAGTCAGAAGCAGCGGGCAGCTTAAGCCCAAACGCCAGACTGGTCGCCTTGTAATATTTTGCAACCCCGCCCCTCTTCTCCTCCTTCCTCTCGACCTCAATAAGCTCGGCTTTTCTCAGCTGGTTGATATGGTAGAACACCTTCTGTTCGTTAAGCTTCAGTTTCTCAGCAAGCTCGGAAGGGTAGCTTGCCTTTTTTGCAATCTCGTTAAGGAGCTTCCACCTGACCGGGTTGAGGACTGCGAAAAGTTTCTCCGGCGAGGAAATCTTGGCCTCAACCGCAGCAAGTTTCCCTTTCTTCCTTTCCAAGAGATAAGCCATAGTTACCAGACCTCTTCCACCTTTTTAAACCTAGTCATTCAATTTTAATACCAGTATCAACAAACTTATAAAACTTTCCTCCAAAAACCCCAATTCAGCCCCCAATAGAGATGACCAGTTTCAATCCCCTTTTAACGCTTCGAACCTGTTCTGAGCAATACTTTAATATCCGGGATGATTCTGAACCCTTGGTAGCAATCATGTGCGGAATAGTTGGTTATGTCGGGAAAAAAGACGCAAGGCAGGTCCTTCTTCAGGGCCTTAAGCAGCTGGAATATCGGGGATATGACTCATGGGGTATAGCCCTTGTAGCCAACCCTGTTATTGAAATCTACAAGTCTGTCGGCCAGATAGGCATTGTCAAGCAGGTTCCCCTGCCATACAGCAATACAGGAATTGCCCACACCCGCTGGGCAACCCATGGCAAGGTTGACACTGCAAACGCCCACCCCCACTTTTCAAAAGGCAAGCGGGTTGCAATTGTCCACAACGGGATTATCGAGAACTTCCAGTCCCTCAGAAAAATGCTTGAAGGGAAAGGCTACGAATTTTCTTCCCAGTGCGACTCAGAGATAATAGCCCACCTGATAGACGCAGAGTTGAAAAACGCCAAGACCTTCCCCGAAGCAGTCGCCAGGGCGGTCGGCAAGCTTGAAGGCTCCTATGCAATAGTCGCGGTCATGGAGAACTCGAACGAGATGGTTGCCATAAAAAAGGACTCCCCCCTTGTGCTTGGCGTTGGCGACGGCGAATACTTTATCGCCAGCGATGTCCCTGCCT
>JAUXGB010000057.1 GCA_030622515.1 Candidatus Altarchaeota archaeon | reverse complement strand
CCGGAAGATGAACGCTCTATCGAATCGCCTTTTGGCATAAGCAGTAACACCTCGTTATGGTTAAAATCCTTTGCTGAAAACCGGCTTACCCTTCAGTTTTTCCTGTAAGGGCACCATAATCCGTGTGGTTCAGCCCTGTTTCAAGCGCCGCAAAGTCGATATGAACATCCATCTTGTAGGCTGTCCCAATGCCGGGGTCGACATTATTGAAGCCTATGACGTAGAGCTTGACCCTCTCGTCAGGGGAGACATCGATATAGGCTGCCGCGCCTGCCGTATCATTTAGGGTCTGGCCCTCGGTTGCAAAGGTTCCTACGACAGTTATGTTGTAAATCCTCATGTTGCTGCCAAACTTGTTGCCAACCACCATTGTCAGGGTGCCAAGACCCTGCCCCGGGTAAAATGCCCAGTCATCAACGTGGAAGGACGAGAATCCGGTTGCCCTCTTGTTTGAAAGCCAGTTTGTTGGGTTAAAGATGCCAAGAGAGAAGAGCGCCCCGCCGACAATTACAATTAGGAGAATTGCCCAGCCATAAGTAATCAGGTATTCAAGAGCTGCTTGAGACTTCCTTCTAACCATTACTCAACACCGATAAGAGATAATACTTCAAAACGGTATATAAGTCTATTCGAAAGATGGGAGAAAAAAAGCCCCCTCTTGGGGGCAATTCCCGCATTTATTCGAGCTTTCCTACAAGGACGCCAGAATCAACATGGTCTATGCCGTTTGCTACAAAGTTGACCTGTAGGTCCATCGTGTAGGTATCACCAGTGTCGAGACCGGTTATGCAGTTCGCTGGCGTATCTGCAAGCACCTGCTCCTCCCCGTCGAGGGAAAGGACGGTAAGCCCGTCTGGTGTGTACCAACTGCAGTTTCCTGATGTTCTTGTTGCGACAATTACTGTCAGGTTAATGTCGCTACCGAACTTGTTCTGCAGGATTAGGTCCACACCTGAACTGGTTGCTCTCCAGTCTTTCACTTGTACACTGCTGAATCCAGTTGCTCGTTTGTTGCTTACCCAGTTGGATGGGTTAAATACACCCAACGCGAACAAGGCCCCTCCGATAATGACTATTATCAGGATGGCCCAGCCGTAGGTAATCAAGTATTCTAGAGCTCCTTGACCTCTTCTCATAGATTCACCTTAAAAAGTCCCCTCTAACCTAGTATATAAGCATTATAGTGAAAAATAAAAAATTGGGGAGGACGCCAGCCCTCCTCAAGATTTACTCCATCTTTCCGGTTATTACTCCAGAGTCTGTGTGGTTCAGGCTTCCTGCAGAGAAAATTACCTGCACACTAAGTGTGTAGGCGTCCCCTGTGCCAAGTCCTGTCAGGCAGTCCCCGTCTGTTGAGGTAAGCTGGGTCCCTGTTGCGTCGAGGGAGAGCAGTGTTCCGGGTGAGCCGATTGTTACATCGCAGTTTCCCGCTGTTCCCGACCTGGTTGCATTTATTATCCAGACCGTTATCTCCCTTCCGAACTTGTTCCCGACAATCAGGGTAAGATTGCCTGTTGAGTCCAGCTTCCAGTCCTCAATCTGAAGGCTGCTAAAGCCTGTTGCCCGCTTGTTGGTTCCCCACGTCGATGGGTTGAATATACCCAACGCAAAAAGGGCGCCTCCGACAATTACTATTATCAGGATGGCCCAGCCGTAGGTAATCAAATACTCTAGAGCTCCTTGACCTCTTCTCATAGATTCACCAGATAAATTCTTCTCATCTTGCTATATAAGTGTTGGCGGTTTCAGATGAAAAAGACCGCAAACATGCTGCCAAGGAGGGAGCGGACAGCGGAGAAGATTATCAGGCCAATGATGACGATTAACGGTATGTATTTCAGCCCCTCTTTGGTACTTCCCGACTCGATTAGCCCAAGAATCAGGCCACCGAATATTCCTGAGGTAATTATCGTGGCTATTGCAAAACCTATCATAAATTCGACAGATATCTGGGACTTCGCAAATTTTATCGGGGCACTTGTCTGGACTTGGGACGGCATACTGTCTGGGGCAAGGCTGCCCATATCTGAGATGCTTTCGACCAAAAAGGTTGTTGTTGCGAAAAGGACAGGCGCCCCGATTGCTGATGCCATGAAGATGAGGATGATGTACATCATCACGTTTGCCTTGACCTCTTTCCTCAGGGTTGCCGCGTTCCTTATGTCCTCGGCAGTTTCCTCCATCAGGGTGGCTAGCTCGCCTCCCGAGCGAATGCCTTCGGAGACCAGCATCATTGTCTTCGAGATAAGGGACGAGCGGATTCGTTCCCCCATCCCTCCCAAGGCCTTGTCAAGAGGCTTTCCAGTCATGGCCTCCCGCGCAGCCTGCTTAATTTCCCTTTCAAGCGAGCCAAACTCCGGCCGCGCCGCAAGCATGAGGGCCCGGTCAGGCGTTATCCCCGACCTGATGTGACTTGCCGTAAGCTGGAGCGCGTCAGGCAGCATCTCCTCGGCAAAGCTCGCCTTCCTGTCTGCAGCAAAGAAGATGACCCCGTAGGAAACCAGCTGTGAGAAGATTAAGAGGGCGATGAAGATTGGGAGGGCAAGGGTTTTTTCATATCCCATAATCAGGGGGATGACCACTGACAGGAAGAGCGATGCCAGGAAGCCGTAGGCAATCGAGCCGCCAAGGTAAGTTTTTGTTTCAAAATCCAGGTCGGTGAACTTCATAAGCTCGTCTATTTTGTCCCTGTAAAATCCCGGGTAAATGTAGGAAAAACTTATCAGGATTCGTCGCTTCATCCCTCCAATCGGCTCGCGAGTTCCGCCAATCTTTTCAGGAAACTTAGAGGCGGATGGCTTCTTCGGCTCCAAGCTGGCCCCGGCCTTTGCCTTAGGCAAATTATGTTTGCGAGCCGGGCGCCGCTTACCTTTGGAAGGGTGCGTTTTCCGCTTAGATGCCAATTGCAGGCCTCCTTGTCTTTATCATCCCCATAAACATGTACTGGAAAATTAGAAGCACAACATAGATGCCGATGAAAACTTCCGGGCCTATTGGCAGGCCGGTGAAGCTTGAGAGGACAATCAGGAGGGCTATCCCAAGCGTTGGCATAATGACCGTCACCATCATGTACATGAGGGAAAAGGGATTAAGCTCGGCCCCGTACTTCCTGATAAGGATTCGCTGCTCCTCTGACAGGTTTCTGACAATATTCTTCAGCGTTGACCCGATGTCGGCACCGGCCCGCATGGAAGATGCTATCTGCCAGACTGCCCTTCGGAAAAAGGGCGAGGGGTTCCTGTAGGCTGCGCCCTCAAGGGCTTCCACCTCGTTCTTGCCAGCCGTTATCTGGATGGTTATCTTGTCGAACTCTTTCGACACTTGGCCATAGGAGCCCTTTGCAATGTCCTTCATTGAGTCAAAAAGCGTTATCCCTGACCTGACCTTGATTAGCAGGTGGCGAAGCGCAAAAAGCATGTCCTTGTCAAGGGCCTTGACCTTTTTGATTACCGCCAGCTTTGGCTGGAGAAGAGACATCTGGAACTGGAAGGCGGGGATTATTGCTATCACAAGGAGGAGGATGGAAAATGTTTTCTCGTTCAGCCCGATGACAACAGCGAAGAGGAACCCCAGCGCAACAGCCGACATCACCCCCATGAAAACTGCGGCGAGAAGATAGTAGGCAATGTACTCCTTTGCGGAAATCTTAAGCTCTGCCTGCTCAATATCGACCTTCAGGTTGGGATACAGTTACTCTATAGAGGCGGCTACCCCAATCAGCTTTTTGCTCTGCTTCAAAAGAACTGGACTGAACTTCAAAGTCTTTCCTCCGATCGCATCCCCTTGTAAAAGTCAGGAAAGAGTTCCTGTACTGATTGCCCCTCGCTTATCTGCTTCAGGAGCTTGCGTGAACTGGCATAGTAGCTTGAGACAAGCCTTCCCACGCCGTCAACCGTGTTTACCCCCTCCTTTGTCGCCCACTTGAGAACGTCCTGCTTCTCCGCCATGTCATCGATTATTTCCTCAGGCGACAGCCCTGTGTGGAGGCTGAGCTTGTCGAAAAGGGTAACGGACGATTCATAGGTTGATATTGTGTCTGTCCTTGGCTTCCACTTGTAGAGAAGGCGGGACCTTACGTTTCCGCCGCCCTTCGATTCGTCCGGAGGCAAAATCTCAGCCAGCTGGAAGGTTCTCCTGATTCCCTGCCTCCTGTCACGGAACATCACAAGGACTATGTCAAGCGATTCAAGCATTGCTGCAGGCAGGTTGATTGGCGGGGTTGTCAGTCGCCTGATAGTCTGGTCTGCTGTGTTTGCGTGAAGGGTGGAATAGACAGAGTGACCTGTCATCATTGCCTCGAAGAGGACCTCGGCCTCCCGTTGTCTTCGGATTTCACCAAGGACTATCCTGTCAGGCCTCATACGGAGGGAGTTTACCATCAGGTCAAGCATGGTGATTTCCCCCTTGCCTTCCTGATTCGGTTCCCTTGTCGTCATCGGCACCCAGTGGAGGAAATCCGGAAGGTTCAATTCCCTTGTGTCCTCTATTGAAATCACCCTGTGGGTTGGCGGGATGAATGTCATAAGCTGGTTAAGCATGGTTGTCTTTCCTGAGCCGGTTCCGCCAGAGACAAGCAGTGACATCTCATACTGAATCGCGGTCCAGAGCAAACTTGCAACCTCGTAGGAGATTGTCTTGTTCGCGATAAGGTCTGTTATTGTCCAGGGATTTCTCCTGAACTTCCTGATTGTTATTGTGTTGCCTTTGGAGGAGATTGGGCAGAGGGTTGCGTTAACCCGGTCCCCCGTAAGGAGGTGGGCATCCATCAGCGGCGTGAGGACAGTTATCTGGCGGCCTACCCTCCTGCCAATCAGGCCGGCGTAGTTTTCTGTCTGCTGCTCATTGCTGATGAGTATGTTTGTCTTAAGCCAGCCGTGCTTCCTGTGGTAAACCCATGCAGGCTCGTTCGCAGTGTTGATAACTACCTCTTCAAGTGAGTCGTCATTCAGGAGGATTTCGATAGAGCCCAAACCCAGCATGTCGTGGATAAGGAAGCCTGAAAGAATGTTAAGCTCCGTTTCGTCAAGGTGCGGCAGCTCCGCCTTTATCAGCTCGTTGGATTTTTTCCTGAAGCTCACCTTAAGGGCATCTACCGTCCTCTTGTCAAGGGTTTCCTCAACCTTTAACCCTGAGGACGATATCAGGGAGACCTCAACGTCCTGGAGAAGTGCGGCAGTCGCCGGCTCCATCTTTGGCAGGGTGACGAGATACCTGTTGACAAATCCTTGCGGGTCCGGCTCGATTCTGATTTGCGCAGGCACCTGGTCAGACACTATCTCATAGCTTTCGCTGACTTTCGACTTGAACTTTATCTTCGCATGCGGCGTCTTGTGCTCGTGATGAGCCTTCGGGATGGGTTCGCCGCGGGGTAGTTTTTCCGGCATCTTAATTTTTTCTTCCTCTTCACGCTCTTCCTCTTTCGGTTCCTCTCTCAGCGGCTTCAGCATCTTGAGCTCTTCCTCACGCTCTTCCCTCTCCACAGGATGAACTTTTGGGATGGGTTCGCCGCGGGGTAGTTTTTCCGGCATCTTGATTTTTTCTTCCTTATGCTCCCTCTCTTTCTTCGCGTGATGCACAGGTTTCTTGTGCTCCGTGTGGTGAAGCTTCGGCCCGGCGGACAGCTTCTTCGAAATCTTGAGCTT
>JAUXGB010000058.1 GCA_030622515.1 Candidatus Altarchaeota archaeon | reverse complement strand
TTGGGCTTTTTGAGGCCTGCTTTTTGGTCAGGTCTTTGTCTGCCCATTTTTCTACTTTCTTTTTGTCAAGCTCAGTTCCTTCGATTGAGTCGTAGATTTCATCTGAGATTATAAGCAAACCTCGTGAGAGCGTTGCACCTTCATTGATTAGCCTGAGAACTTCTTTCGAAGGGTCAATTGAGGTTTTCAGCCTTCCGTCAGGGTGTCTTAGGCAGAGTGCTCCTGTATCAGCATAGTTGTTCCAGTCAAGGTCTTCATCAAGCCGTCTTGCAAAGAACTGGTCTGGCGTAATTGGCTTTCTGCCGTCGTTTAGGAGTTTTGGCATTTCTCGAGTGTTTGGTCCGTTGTATTCTTTTACATTCATTGTTGGCACCTGTTGGTTTTCTAAGGCTTATGTTTATAAGTCTTTTGCTACTTTGAAGTTGTGTTATGGTTGGAGAAACGCTTTACAATAGGCTTTGTTCGCCTAAAAACCTAAGATTTGCCTTCAGGAAGGCGAGAAAGGGGAAAACGCTCAGGCCCTATGTTATTGAGTTTGAAAGCAGGCTGGAGGAAAACCTGCAGACACTGCAAACCGAGCTGCTTTTTCACACTTACAGGCCAAGGCCTCTCCAAAGCTTCATCCTACGTGACCCGAAGACACGGAAGATAAGCCGCTCTGACTTTCGGGACAGGGTTGTCCATCACGCACTTTGCAATGTTATTGAGCCGATTTTTGAGAGAAGGTTCATTTATGACTCCTACGCCAACAGGAAAGGCAAGGGGCCGCTCAGGGCGCTGGAACGGTTTGACGTTTTCAAACGTAAAGTGTCGGGAAACAATACTAGGGCCTGTTTTGTGCTTAAGGCTGATATCAGGCATTACTTCGACACTGTTGACCACGACATATTGCTTTCCCTTATCAGGAAGAAAGTAAAGGATGGGAGGGTAATTTGGCTCGCAGGAAAAATCTTGTCAAACCACAAAAGCACGGAAGAGGGCAAAGGCATGCCGCTTGGAAACCTCACTTCCCAGTTCTTCGCAAATGTTTACCTGAACGAACTTGACCAGTTTGTAAAGCACGTCCTGAAGGCTAAGCACTATATCAGGTATGTTGATGATTTTGTAATTCTTGACAGCTCGGCGGAGAAGCTTGAGGGGTGGAAGGAGAAAATAAGCTTATTTCTTCGAGACAGGCTCAAGCTTGGGTTGCATCCTGACAAGTCGCGGGTGCGCAGACTTGAGCGGGGTGTTGGGTTTCTCGGCTTCAGGGTGTTTTATCATCACAGGCTTGTTAGGAAGAAGAGCCTCAGGAAGTTTGAGACTTCTTTCGAAAAGATGAAACGGCTCTACAAAGCAGGGAAAATAAGCAGGGAAAGTGTTGCTGAAAAGCTTGAAGGTTGGATAGCTTATGTTTCCCATGGCAATACTTACAATTACAGGATGAGGCTGCTCGACAGATTTGAAAGGGAGTTTCCTGATGCTGAACTGGATAGTTTCAGGTTCAGTGTTGAGAAAACTTTGTGCTTGTTCAGAAGAGGCCTAAGTGCCAAGGAAATTGCTTCAAGGCGGAAGATAAAAGAAGGGACGGTTTGGAGCCACCTCTCAAGCCTGATAAGACACAATCGTCTTTCCGTATTTCATGTTTTGCCTAAGGAGAAAATTGAAAAAATCCTGCCATGCATCTGTGGTATGGAAGACAAACTGAAAGACATCAGGCGAAGGGTGAGTCAACGGTCGGCAAGCTATGACGAGATAGACTGTGTTCTTGCAAGTATCAAATCAGGAGCCACTGCTAAAACTTAATTTAATCCGGCCGCCTTTTTCAAAGCTTCTGCCCTGTCAGTCTTTTCCCAGGTGAAGTCCGGGTCGTTTCTCCCAAAGTGACCATAGGCTGCAGTCTTCTTGAAGATGGGCCTGCGAAGCTTCAGCTGCTCAATCATGGACTTGGGCCTCATGTCGAAATGCTTCCTCACCAGCTCGGAAAGCTTCTCCTCGGGAACTTTCCCAGTTCCAAACGTTTCAACGTTGATTGCCATTGGCTCGGCGACACCGATTGCGTAGGAGAGCTGGACCTCGCACTTGTCAGCCAAACCTGCTGCTACCAAATTTTTTGCAATGTAGCGGGCGTAGTAAGTTGCAGAGCGGTCCACCTTTGACGGATCCTTGCCTGAGAAGCATCCACCACCGTGCCGGCCGACGCCGCCGTAGGTGTCAACAATAATCTTCCTGCCTGTCAAACCGGTGTCCCCTTCGGGACCGCCAATGACGAACTTACCTGTTGCGTTGATATGGACTTTTGTCTCGCTGTCCATCCACTTTCCGCAGATTGGTTTGATTACCTGCTCCAGTATGTCTTTCTTAATCTCGTCCTCAGACGCATTGTCTTTATGCTGGGCAGCTATGACAATTGCTTCAACCCGCTTCGGCTTCCCGTCATGGTATTCAACCGTCACTTGGGATTTGCCGTCAGGGCCGAGGTGCTTTACTGCTCCGTTCTTCCTCACTTCAGCAAGCTTCATCGCCAGCTTGTGGGCCAGACTGATTGGCAGCGGCATCAGTTCAGGTGTCTCATTGCAGGCGAATCCGTACATTAATCCCTGATCGCCAGCCCCCTGCTCCTTGTTTTTCTTCTCATCCACCCCCTGCGCAATGTCAGGCGACTGCTCATGGATAGAGACAAGCACGCCGGCATCTTCGGAGTCTATTCCGAAGCCTGGGTCTGTGTAGCCGATTTCCTTCAAGGTTTTGCGAACAATCTTCTGGATATCGGCATAGGCATTAGTCGTTACCTCCCCTGCAACAACTACGGTTCCTGTCGTTGTCAAAGCCTCAACTGCTACGCGAGAGTTCGGGTCCTGCCTCAGCATTTCGTCCAAAACAGCGTCAGATATCTGGTCGCAAATCTTGTCAGGGTGACCTTCAGTCACTGATTCGGATGTAATAAAGTGGATTTTTGCCATAGGGTTGGGGGATTATTCCAATATAAATAATCTATTGACTAAATTATTCCGAAAGGAATAAAAGGGGGGCCGCCAGTCTTCTGCCATGCTTTCAGAACTCGCCCTTATCGGCCGCCGAAGGAAAGCGTTAGGCCTGACGCAAAGCAAGCTTGCCTCTCTTGCCCGCGTCAGCCAGTCCTTTATTGCCAAGGTTGAGCAAGGCTCCCTTGACCCTGCCTACTCCAAAATCAAGAGGGTCTTCGAGGTGCTTGAAAGGTTAGAGCATGCTGAAAAAATCAAGGTTGCCTCAGTTATGAACAGGAAGATAGTTGGGGTGTCTTCGGGCGACAAGGTGGCCAAGGCTATCGCCATTATGAAGAGGAAGGAGATATCCCAGCTCCCTGTTCTCAAAGGCCAAACAATAGTGGGTTCCCTGTCGGAGAGGACAATCGTTCACCTTGTCGAGAGGGGTGAAAGTGTTGGGGAGCTCTCGAGGAAACTGGTTAGGGCGATTATGGAAGAGGCTTTTCCCAGCGTTCCGGAAGATACGCCGCTGGCCCTCGTAAGCGAGCTGCTTGCCCATGGCAACCCGGCCGTCCTGATTACCAAGGGCGGCAAGCCTGTTGGCATAGTCTCCAAGGCCGATATTCTCAAGGCTGTTAGGTAAGGTTTTTAAAAGAGGTAGAGGCTAGACATCCCACGGGCCTGTAGCTTAGCCTGGCTATAGCGCTGCTCTGATAAGGCAGAGGTCCTGAGTTCGAATCTCAGCAGGCCCACCATCGAAACCTTCTTAAGACTTAACTTTAACAACTCTTATGTGAGCAACCTTGATGTGGACACATTGTTCGGATGGTTGAAGGAAAAACAGAACTATCACAACGATACCCAAAGCACGCTGAAAAACCTTCAAACTGAGAGCAGTTTGATTGCTGAAGAGATGAACATTCTTGAAAATCTGATAGAAACTCCGTTTGATGTAGGGAATATTGTTGAGCAAGCCATAATGAACACCCAAGCATACCACCTTGTTAAGGTTGGCAAAGAGCGTGGTTTTGTTCCAACATTCTCCCCCAAGCAAGTTCATCATTACGACATTGACGACCAGCTACAATACGGAATTCTAAGTTGCTCAATATGTTTTGAAAGACCTGGAAAAGTAAACGAAGAAGTTGCCGAAAAGATTGTCGACCTTTCAACAAGGTGGCTTAAAACCGATGCCCACATATGTAATCTAGGGCAAGCCAAGAAAGCTAGATTTCAGAAGTGGATGCTGCCAATCATATATGTGCAAGAAGGTCCTATCCACTCTTGTAAGGGTGGTGATGAAAAAGTTTTCCTTGCCGACTATCTTGATGAAGGCTTTCTAAAAAACATAAAGCGGTTGGGCGGGGATTATAAAGCTGAGATGAAATTAGCAAGACATCATGTAATTGATTCGATGGAGATTGTAAATTGGTTCAGAATGTCTTTTGATTTGACAAGCGACGGTTCAGTGATCCGGTTTACTTATCCTGATAAACGAGAACCCGGTTTTAATATGACTAGTCTTTATGGCCACGCTGTGCAGCCTGATGTGCACCTCTTGACAGATCTTGATGATCAATACAAGGAGGCAACCCTACTGTCCGGAGAAATAAAAGACATCATCGGCCCTGTAGGTGAAATTATCGATTGTTACAAAGAGGTTTGTGATGAGCTTAATGAGGGTGGTAAGTACTTCTTTTCAAGAAATATTGAGGTTGAGTTAGAAAGCCAATAGCTCTTTCTTGATGCCTTCATAAAGGCTTTTATATTTCGAAAATTGGATAGCGTCATGAACATAAACAGGCATCAAAATTTCTTCCCGTTGGAGATGGATTTCGAGAACAAGGAGTTCTATCTTTTCTCCTCGCTTTTCGTGTTCGGCAACCTCGCCCTGCCGTGGTTTTTCCACATGATTCCTCAGGGCGGACTGATGTTCCTTCCTATCTACTTCTTTGTCCTGATAGGCGCCTACAAGTTTGGCTGGAAAGTCGGGCTTGCAACAGCGGTTCTCTCACCACTGGCAAACCATTTGCTGACAGGCATGCCGCCAGAGATTATGCTCCCGTCCATCCTTGTCAAGGGAACCGCCATGGCGTTTCTTGCGGCTTTTGTTGCTTCAAAAACACACAAGCTCACACTGGCCAACCTTGCAGTCGTAGTGATTGGCTACCAGCTGGTCGGCTCGCTCTTTCAGGCAGCCTACATGGGAAGCGTTGCGAAAGCAATATCCGAAGTCACTCTCGGAGTACCGGGAATGCTGCTCCAGCTTGTCGGGGGATACTTTATCCTGAGTGCGATTGGAAAATACAGAGCTTAGGCAAGTTCCTTCTTGATGTCTTCGAGAAGCTCAGGAAACTTGTCATAGCCTGCCTTGGTGTTGGAGTGGCCGGCGTTTTCAAAAACCTTCAAATCGCTTTTCAGCATTAGCGCAATGTAGCTGCCCTTCTCAAGAGGCACGTACGGATCGTCCTTTGAGTGGTAGAGGTAGAACCTTTTGCAGTTGGCCCTGATTTTCTCCCAGTCAAATTCCTTCATGAAGCTGGAGATTATTCCGTCAAAGTCAGGGTTGTCGAATTTGCCAAGAAAGCCTGCGATGAAAAAGGCAGCCCGCGCC
>JAUXGB010000012.1 GCA_030622515.1 Candidatus Altarchaeota archaeon | reverse complement strand
GTTTAAGGAATTAAATAAAAAGCAGAGAATAATAATGCTGTTTGGTTCTGTACTTAAAGATTACAAAAAAGCCAGGGATATCGACATACTAATCGTTCTTAAAAAAGAAGGCTATAAAGAAGTGCGCAATATCATTAATGAAAGACAGAAATTGTTACCTAAAAGAATTCATTCGATTGAAGCGACTGAGAGGGATATTTTGGACAATATTAAAAATAAAAAAGGACACATTATAGATATCATTAAAGATGCTGTAGTGTTATATGGTCAAGACAGATATGTGGAGATAATGAAAAATGTCACGAGCTTCTAAGCACGTTAAATGGTGCCTTAATAAGGCAAAGAAAGAATTTGAAGAATGTAAAAAACAAGGTAAAAGATTAAGACACAGGGGCTTATTGAAAACTGAACTGGATGTTGATAAGGCGAAAGAGCATATTGAAAAGGCTGAGCACGACTTCAAAGTTTTAAAGTTTAATGAAGAACAGGGATACCATGATTGGGCAGTTAACATCGGATTTTATGTCATATATCATTGTTTTCTGGCAATAGCCAGCAAATTTGGATACGAATCGGGAAACCAGACCTGTACAATTTCTTTAGTGGAATGGTTAAAAGAAGAGGGTAAAATAGATCTCGATTCAAAATTTATCAAGATGTTCAGGTATGGGGGAGATGCTGAAAAGGGAGACGTGAACAAGGTAATTGAGATGAGGGAAAAATATACGTATGGCGTTAAGATATCTGTTGATGTTACGAAGATGGAAGAATTAATGAAAAATTGCAGGGAAATGATGGATGTTACAAAAGGAATTGTTTATGATTAATCACTTGTTTGTTCTTCGGGCTTAACAACTCGTTAATTTTAACACTTCTTTTCTTAAAAAGTGAGGCGGAAACGGCCGCTGGCACCTACTCCTCAATCTCAAGGATTAGCCTGCCTTTCTTGAACGCTGTTCGCCTGATTCGGGAGGTCGGCGTTACCGAGAGGATTTTGAAATATCCTTTCTTGTCGCTGTAGGCACGAATCTCAATTGACTGGGGCAGCCGTTGGATTTCAATATCGTTTTCTGACTTTACTCCGGGCAGCTTCATCTCAACGTGGATGGTTCGCCCTTTCTTCTCAATCTTGGTGTGCGGCTCTTCAGTTACTTCAGGCATTTCCCGGCTTCGCGGCTTTGGCCGTTTCATGGCTCGTCCCTTTGTGCCGACCTTGACTATTGAACCGGGCTGGACGCCGAGTGACTTAAGCTGGCCCTCAATAACCTTCTGGTTGACCTTGCCGTAGGTCTTTACATTTACCTCAGGCTTCTTGCCAAGGGCCCGCTTTATGCTGATGGAAAATCCTGAGCGACCCGGGTTTGGCTTGGGTTTGGCAAACATAGGTTTCAGGTCAAAGGCTTCAAATGTTCTCGGGGTTGTTGAGCCTATCATCTTCTGCATCCGGTTCATCTCTTTTGCAAACTGCTCAAATATCCTGCCAAATTGCAGCATTGGCTTCTCTATTGGAGCTCCGCAAAAGGGGCAGAATGCCCACCTTCCATCTACCGGGTTGCCACAGTTTCGACACCTCATCTCTGTCACCTAAACCTGCCTGATTGATTGGAATTTAAAAGAGTAATGAATTACCAGAGGCCAATGGCCTTGCCGTAGACGCCTGATGTCCAGTTTGCTATCTTGGTCCACGTGAAGTCTTTCTCAACCCGCTTGCGGCCGTTGTCTCCCATCCAGTGTCTCCAGCTCTCGTCGTCCAAAGAGCGGTTAATCTGGTCTGCAATTGACTTCGGATTGGCATTGTAGTGGTGAAGGCCGCTCCATTCATGGACAATTGTCTCTTTCAGGCCGCCAGTGTATGAACCGACCACAGGAGTCCTAGCAGCATTGGCCTCAAGGGCGACAATGCCGAAGGGCTCGTATATCGAAGGAGCCACAACCAGGTCTGCTGCCTGGTACATTGATGGGAGGAGCTTTTCGTCAAGGAAGCCGGTGAAGTAGGCCTTGTGGGCCAGCCCTTTCCCGTTGACAAGACCCCGATAGTAATCCAGTGCACCGCTCCCGGTGAAGATGAACTTAGAGTCAGGATGCTGCTCAAGAACTTTTGGCATGGCGTCGATAAGGAAGTTGACGCCCTTCTGGTGGGAGAGCCTCCCGACAAAGAGGACAAGTTTTTCCCAGTCGCCAAGGTAGTTCTTCCTGTCAACAAAGAACTTCGGGTTTTCGAATCTGGTTATGTCGACACCGTTGGGGATGTAGTGGAGTTTTTCATCCGGCGGGCTGAACAGCCTCTTGACCTCGTCCGAGAAGTCTTTCCCAACTGTGATTATTTCTGTTGCCTCGTAGGTGCCGTACCACTCAAGGTCGTTAATCATCTTGGTGTATTTGTCATGGATGCCACTTCGGCCGTCCTCGGTTGAGTGGAGGGTGAAGACTATTGGCAGCTTGGTTGTTTTCTTGATGCCGACTGCCGCAGGGACAGTCATCCAGTCATGAGCATGGACCAGCTCGAACTTTTCCTCCTTCTGAAGCTCGATAGCTTTCTTCTCCATAGCCCGCCCGAGAGCCATGCTCCAGGAGATTGTATCCGGGGCGTAGCCAACAGGAACATGGTGGACCGTTATCTCGTATTCCTCGAAAGGCCTTGTTGTGTCCCTCTTGTCCCCGTAGGTCAGGACATGGAGCTCGTGACCCCTTCTTGCAAGGGCTTTTGACAAGTCCTCGCAGTGGGACGCTATTCCCCCAATCTTGTTGGGAGGGAACTCCCAGGTCGTCATCAGCACTTTCATTCCATCACGCTCCCGCACGCCTGTGCAATTCTTTCCTGCCACTGGCCTTCCCGAGGGATAAGCTCTATTTTTTCTTTTGGAATCTTGTAGTCAGTCACCAGCGAGTCAAGCGTTCGCTGACTCTCGACAAAAACCTTGGTTGTCTTTGTGGCCAAATCGTACTCCATGTCAGCAATCATGGATGAGTGGGGCATGTTAAAACCCCTCTCCCTCTCGGTTGAGTGGATGGTTACGCAGAGGGGGACATTCTCAAGCTGTGAAAGGGAGATTGCTGCCGGCGCTGTTGTCCAGTCATTTGCATAGACGCCGTCAAAGCCGACTTTTTCGAAAAGCTCCCGTCCCTTTCGCTTCAGCTCATTGTTCATAAGCATGACCCAGTTGAAGAAGTTGTCTGCGTGAAGCATGAAGTGGACCTTGTGGACAGTCACCCTGTCTGAAAGCTTGAGTTCCTCGTCGCGCTCCCCGAAGGAGATTATGTGAACCTCCATCCCGCTGGAGGCAAGGTGGATGGCAATATCTTTGCTATAATCGGAAATAAAGTCGCCGGGGTTGAACTCTCTCGAGAGTATAAGTGCTCGCTTCATCCCTGTCCTCCTTCGATATAGGAAAAGGATATATCCAGACTATTTAAAGGTTATTACCGCTTAAAAGTAACTCGGAGTTCCCTTAGGAAATGATTCCGTACCCGATTAATCGCCATCTCTGGCCGAGCCTTCTTGAAATTGCTATCCTGTCGCCCTTGTTTACGCAGGCAGGGATTTTAAGCACGATTTCGGCTGAATCAGGCCTTGCGGATGTTACAATTCCGCTTGTAATTCCCGCGTTTACATTTAAAAGCAGAGGCTCGTTCATCTTTATTGGCTCAACTGAACTGGTTTCCTCGCTTCCGACAACATTCTTTAGAAGATGAGTTTCAATGAGAAGCTTGTTTAGCAGGGGAGGCAGTTTCCCGACGCGGCCAGCCACGCTGCCTGATAAGGCATCTGATTTTGCAAGGGAAGGGTCAAGGCTTGTCCCAATCCCCACGCTTCCGCCAGGGTTGGCCTCCTTCGCTGAGGTTCCCCCTGTGAAAATCGAGCTGATTCTTGTTGTCAGGGGCTGCCAGCGCGTCTGGTTGGCTTCGGTGACCTTTATTCCCGGCCGGATTTCAATCTCATCCCCAAGCTTCAGCCTGCCCTGCTTTATTGAGCCGCCAAGAACGCCTCCCCTAAGTTTGGAAATATCTTCCCCGGGTTTGTTTATGTCGAACGACCGTGCAATAAACATCAGAGGGTCCTTGCTTCCGTCCCTCTTCGGCGTTGGAAGGAACTTGTCCACAGCCTCAAGGACAACATCAGTGTTTATCCCGTGCTGGGCAGATGCAGGGATGATTGGGATGTCGTCAGGGAAACCATAGTCTGTCATTACCTTTCTTATCTCCTTGTAGTTCTTCTCAACCTGTGCCTCAGGGACCAAATCCACCTTGTTCTGGACAACAATAAGGTTTTTTACGCCAAGGATTTTCAAAGCGGTCAGGTGCTCCCGTGTCTGTGGCTGGGGGCATTTTTCATTTGCTGCAATGACAATGATGGCGCCATCCATTATTCCTGCACCGCTAAGCATGGTGGACATAAGAGCCTCATGGCCCGGAGCATCGACAAAGGAAGCCGTCCTGAGCACCTCGGTATCTTTTCCGCACGACATGCATTTCTTGAGTGTTGTGTAGCATGCGGGTGACTTGCATTTCGGGCACTTGCGGAAGGTAATGTCCGCATAGCCGAGGCGAATTGTCATCCCCCTCTTGATTTCTTCAGAATGAACGTCGGCCCACCTGCCAGTTATGCATTTCGTCAGGGTGGTTTTCCCGTGGTCGATTTGTCCGACAGTCCCTATGTTTATCACAGGGACAAGAATTTCCCTCCTGAGCGTCTTCTTTGCCTTGACTTTCTTGGAAGGCTTTTTCGGGGAGCCCTTGCTCTTCTTAATGACCTTCTTCTTCCCGCTCTTCCTTCCAGCTACTTTCATCACCTAGTCTTCTTCTTTCTTTTTCTCTTTCTTCTCGAAAAATCCATCGATTGGCTTTGCGCCTGTCTTTGTGACCTTGACATTCAGCTGGGAGGTTGTCCTGTCAACATGGTTAATGTGAACTGTCTTCTTCCTTCGCTCGCCATCACGGCCGCCGCGGAAGCCGACACCCTTTGTCATAAGTATCGCTTTCTTTGCAACAACGCCTGTTGCGTCAGCCCTAAGGGGGAAGCCGTCCTCGTCGGAACCGCCGGTTACCTCAAATTCATAACCAGTCATCCCTATCTTCTCTCCCTTGAAGGCTTCGCCAATCTTGAGGCCATAGAGCCTTGAGGCTTCCTCAGGCTTCAAAACTTTCTGGAATGTCTTCCTACTTGCCGGGTCGCCGACATTTATTCTAAAGTCAACCATATTCTCACTTTCTTATCCCCAGACCATGCCCCAAGAACGCTTGGCTTTACGCATGATTCTGGCTATTTCTTCTAAAGCAGCCTTCTCATCCTCGTTTAAAAGCTTTTCTAGCTCTTTAAGCTTGACGAAATCTTTTTCAGGGACTACAGTGTAAAGAATGTCACCTTCATCTATCTGGCGGCCGACCGTCGGCCCAACGAGCGAGAGGGCCCCCCTCTTTCCTTTCTTCAGCTCCTTAACTGTTTTCGACTCCTGCTGGATTTGTTTCAGGTGGGCAATAATGTCCCCGTTCTCGTTCATAATGCCGCTGCCTGACCGCAAAGTGCCAAGCAGGAGCTCAACGCCTACAACAGCAGGCTTGCTCTGCCGGAAGATAAATCCTGGAAGAATCTGGAACTTTGCAGCCCGCATAAGCTTTTCCAGCTCTTTCTTGATTTTCTCCGCCTTCTTCTCCTCGACAAACTTCTTGTACTGTTCGGAAAGCTGGTAGATGACATCAGCCGTTATGACTTTGATTCCCTTCTCTTCTGCAAACCTCATCACGGCCTCGTCTGCTTTTGTGTTGAAACCCATGACAACTGCCTTCATCTCGTCCCTCTGGAGCATATCCTCGGACGCAACAACATCTTTCTTTGTTATCCGCCCTATGTTGGCCGAGTTTATGGGGATTTTTTCTTCCTTCAAGAGGGCGGCAACAGCTTCTAGAGAACCAAGGGTATCAGCCTTAAGAATTATTCCAACCCCTTCTGTGTGGATTTCTATTTCGTCCACATAGGCGGCAACCTGCCCAGCAGCCCCTTCGCCAACGACAAAGGGAGAGCCGGAGAGGGCCTCCTCAAGCCCGGGGGCAATGACCCTGACGCCTGCGGCAGCTGTCACCTGCCTGACAGTCTCGAACCTGTTTCGCGGGTCCCTGATTTCTCCAAGGGGCAGCGGCTTCTGGAGGGCTCGAACCTTAGACACTATTGGCGCATCAACACCCATTGTTGCAAATGTGTCCCCTACCTTGAGGGTTCCGTCATAGATGATTACGTCAGCGGTTGTGCCTATGCCCTTGAGTTTCTTAACCTCAAGGACGGTTCCCTTGGCAGGCTGGCTTTCATGTATCTCAAGCTTGTCCTCAAGGTAGCGCTGGGACAATCCTGCCAGCATTGCGAGAAGGTCGCTCACCCCTTCACCTGTCTTCGCGCTTGTCGGGATAATGCTAATCTGCTTTGTAAAGTCATCAATCCGGTCATAACGCTCGGAATCGAACCCCTCCTGTGCCAGCCGGACAACGAGCTGGTAAAGCTTCTTGTCAAGCTCCTGAAGGACATGTTCCTCCTGTGTGGCGAAGTTGTCAAGGAAGCATCCCCCTTTGGCAGCTCGCCAGCCGGAGATTATATCTATCTTGTTCAGGGCGATGATAAATGGCGTTTTGTTGTGCTTGAGAATCTTCAGCGACTCCAGCGTCTGGGGCTGGACGCCTGCCGAGATATCAATGACAAGGACGGCAATGTCTGCCAGCGCGCCGCCCCTCTTCCTCAGGTTAGTAAAGGCGGCATGGCCCGGCGTGTCGATGAAGAGAAGGCCGGGGATTTTCAAATCAATTTTAAATTTCTTCAAAAGGGGGGAGCACTGCTTGTTAATGTGGTCCACAGGAACCTCAGTCGCCCCAATGTGCTGGGTTATTCCGCCAACCTCAACCCCCAAGATGTCACTCTCCCGAATCCGGTCTAACAGCATGGTCTTCCCGTGGTCAACATGACCCATCACTGTGACAATCGGCTGGCGAATCATACTATAGCTGAAATCAGTACCCTTTTAAAACCTAATGTTTAAAGCTTGGTAATGAAGCGGAAAAAAGTGCTTGTTGGCGGTGTTTTCCAGATAATTCACCCGGGCCACCTCTACCTGCTTGAGCAGGCGAAAAAGCTTGGCGATGTCTATGTTGTTGTCGCTCGTGATTCAAACACCAAAAAAAAGCTTGTTGTCAGGGAGGGGGACAGGGTGAAACTGGTCAAGTCGCTCTTCCTTGTCAAGACAGCTGTCCTCGGCAGCAAAAACGATTTTTTCAAGATTGTCTACAAGCTAAAACCTGACTTCATCCTCCTTGGCCCTGACCAGACAGGCCTTCGGGAACTGCAGAACTTGTGCAAAATGGCAGGACTGAAGACTAAGGTGAGGAAATTAAGGAAGAGAAAGACAGGGTTTGGTTCCCGCCGTCTTATAAGCAGGCTCTAATCTTACTGAATAACCTTAAGAATCTTCCCAACCATCTCAGGTATTGGTGCGTCCGCCCTGTCGCACGGGATGTTAACTAAAAGTCCCTTGGCCTTGTAGTAGTTGATTAATGGTGCCGTCTTTTCGTAGTAGACCTTAAGCCTGTCCCTGATAACCTCAGGCATATCGTCCTTTCTTGTGTAAAGCTCCCCGCCGCAGACGTCACAGACGCCTTCGACCTTTGGCTTGAGAAACAGCTTATTGTAAATTTTGCTACACTTCCTGCACGACTCTCTGGCCGATAGTCGGGTGATGACTATGTCGTCAGACACGTCCATATTGACTGCGGCATCGACAGCTGTCATCTTGTCCAGCATTTCCGCCTGAGGAATAGTTCGCGGAACACCATCAAGAATGAAACCTTTTTGGGCGTCGTCCTTTGCGAGACGCTCTTCGACCATAGCCATGGTTAGTTCGTCGGGGACAAGGTTCCCTGCCTTAATCAAATCGGCAACCTTTTTTCCAAGCTCTGTTTCCTTCTCTATATTCTCACGAAAGAGCTCACCTGTGGAAATGTGCGGGATTCCAAGCCGGGGCCCAATCCGTTGGGCATAAGTTCCCTTGCCTGAGCCGGGAGGTCCTAGGAAAACCAGTCTGGTCTTCACCATTGTTTATTTCTCTCCTTTTCCCCGTTCCTTTCGCCCGGCATTGGTCCAAGCGACATTCTTCGGGATGCGGCCAAGCTGCATCTGGTTCTTTTCGCACTTCTTCGAGCAGAACAAAAACATAGTGCCGTCACTTTTTACGAAAAGTGTGCCATGTCCTTTTGGCACGTTTTTGCCGCAGAATGAACAGTTCTCCGGAATCATTTTCCTTACCTCTTCCTCGTGTCAAGCTTCCTTGCCTGCATAACAGTTTCAAGAAGCTGGAGCACATCGCCAATCTTTACGGGGCCTTTGACATTTCGAACAAGCGCCTTTCCTGCGTCTGGCCCTTCGAGAACCTCACAGCGTATCTGAATGACTTCTCCGCGTGTGCCAGTCCTTCCAATTACCTCAATTACCTTTGCTGGTGCTCCGTCTCCCATTGAAAATCAACCTTACTTTTTCAAAGCCTTGAGCTTCCTTGCAACTTCCTCAACAATAGCTTTTGCATCGCCCGGTTTGACAATACAAACGGCAGCTGAAGGAACGCCGATTCCTGCCGCAGCACCTAGTTCGTTTCGAGTTGGGACGTAAATGTACGGAATCCCCTTCTCTTCACATAGTGGCGGGAGGTGTGCAACAACTTCCGGAGGTTGGACATCCTCTGCAATAACTACAAGCAGGGCCTGCCCTCGCTCTATCATCTTTGTGCACTCGTTTGTTCCTTTCTTTAGCTTACCAGTTGTCCTGGCCTTTTCCAAGGCGTCTAACGCCTTTTCAGCTAGCTCTTTTGGCACATCAAATTTCTTATACATTGGGTTTGCCAAATTCATCACCTGCTTCAAAGTCCAGAAGTCCCTTTATAAGGATTTCTGTTAGTTCAGTTCCACTTTTATCCCGCTGAACATCTCGAAAACAAAGTTGAGAATCAGGGCATAGAGCCAGCCGAAGATGTAGCCGAAAACTGCGAGAAGCACAACGAGGGCTACTGCCGCAATGGCGGCATCTAGTGCCGAGGTGCCGGAAAGGGCGGCGAAAAACAGCAAGAGGCCCCCCGCCAGAATGCCGATAAAAGCAAGAAACACCGCCTGAAACCTTGCAAAGCTTCTTTTTCCAACATGCTTGAGAACTGTCTGCTTTGTAAATCCGAACTCCACGCCGCCGACCTTGTCAAGTGCAAAGTTCGAGATGGCGGCAGTAATCCAGTTCACAATGTAAGCACAGATAGTGATTAGTGCGAGGAAAACCGATGCTCCGAGAATCCCATAGCCAAGTATTGTGGAAACGGATGGGAAGCCTTCTTTAAAAGCCGCAAGGAATGAACCAAAGAGGGTTGATATGACAAGTACGAAAACGGCAATAGTTCCGAATATTATCGCAGCGTACCCTGCACCATACTTTGCAAAGGAGGCTGGGTCGATGCGCCTCAGTGTCAGTTTTCTAAGCGCTCCAAGTTTCCCTTGCTCAAAGGTGAGTAAAATCGGCCCCACTTTCCTAAGCACAAAATTCATGATAACGGCCAAGAAGTATCCCCCAAGATAGCCAAATACAAAGGAAGCGATTATGTCGGCTATCCCGACAAGGAGTGGCTCGAAGGAGTAGCTAAAAATCATTGAGCCGAGAACCGGAAGAATCCATTTCAGCGCGCTGAAGCTGGCACCTAGATAGGCTGAGAACTTTGCAAGATGGAGGGGTTCGATTCGTTTAAGTTTGAGCGTTTTCATACAGGGAAGACAGCCTTTTTGAATAAATACTTTCACTTGTGGCTGAACCAGAGGTCAATAACCTTGCCTGTCAAATCGTCAACCCGGCAGAAGCCGAACCTCTCGAGCTGGAGAATTTCGTCACGCTTCGCGCCAGCCAAGGATTGCTCGCCAAGCCCCCTGAGGACCTTACCGTCAAGCATAACAATTGTGACCCCGATGTTTCCCTTGGCAGGCAGCCAGTGGACCTTCGGCAGTTTGTAAACCTCGCTCTGGTCGCTGGCGTAGGTAAGCTTTCCTTCAGCAAGCGACACGTTGCAATAATCCTTTAGCCTTACAACCGGGTTCTTTTTGAAAATCTCCATATCCAGCTCGTCTATAAAGAGCCAGGGGTTCTCGCCCATCTTGAATTCCCTACAACCTTTCTCCGGAAAGTCGGGGTGAACCGGTATCTTTGCAACCTTTGCTGGTGCCCCTTCGAGCTTGAACTTGAGCGGTGCGGGGATGAAAAAATACCTTTTCGCTTCTGCGTCAACCATCTGCCGATTCATTGCGTAAAGTTTTTCCGGCGAGCAGTTGACGTCGGTCAGACTCATGCCAAATGAGATGATGAACTTCCTC
Organism: Candidatus Altarchaeota archaeon; assembly: GCA_030622515.1. Classification (GTDB taxonomy): domain Archaea; phylum SpSt-1190; class SpSt-1190; order DYHY01; family DYHY01; genus JAUXGB01. The sequence goes on along the minus strand of JAUXGB010000012.1, from coordinate 7,846 downwards.
AAGGCTTCAGGCCGGATGCCTCGCCTCTTTAGGCTCTGGAGGCTCCAGCTTCTTGGGTCGTCCCAACCAGTGTAGTGGCCGCTTTCCACAAGCTCCCGCGTCTTGGTCTTGGAAATTGTTCCATACTCTTTGTCTATTGAAAACCTGCCATAGTGGAGAAACTCTGCTTTTGGCCAGCCGAAATAACTCCAAATCCATCCCTCAATAACATCTTCCTTTACCAAATCTTTCCCGCGAAGGATGTGGGTAGCGCCAATTAGGCGGTCATCAATTGCCCAGGAGAATTCCATAAGCGGCCACAGCTTGTATTTTGTTCCGACCCTTGGATGAACCTTGTCTGTGAGCCGCATAATAGGCGGGTCCCTGATTGCAGGGTCCTTGTAGTCCATCCCGCTCTTCAGCCGAACGACTGCTTCGCCCGGCTTGAAGCTGCCGTCAAGCATCTTTTGCCATAGCTGGCGATTGTCCCCAACGCTTCGCTTTCTGCAGGGGCATTCCTTCGCTTTATTCTTGTAATCGTTCCTAAAAGTGTCGGCAGGACAGGTGCAGACGTAAGCCCGCTCCATCTCAATCAGTTTTTTGCAGTATTCGTAGAAGATTTCCAGCCGGTCTGACTTGAAATACTCCTTTTCCCAATCGATTCCTAACCAGCGGAGCCCTTCAGGAATCAGCTTGTAGGCCTCCTCAACAATGTCTTTCCTTGAGGCCTGCTTCTCCGTCCCTTCTGCCTTGGTTTGGGTTTTTGCCGTTCCGGCTGTGTCATCAAAGAAGAGAATTAGCTTGCCTTTGTTTGTCTTGCAGTACTCGTCGTTAAGGACTGCCATCCTCGCGTTGCCTATGTGGAGAGGGCCTGAAGGAAACGGTGCCATTCTCATCACCACACCGCCTTCAACATTTTTCAGCGGCGGGAGACCTTCCCTTTCCGGCTTCGCCTTCTTCTCAAGCATGGATGAATCAAGCTCGGCCAGCTTCTTTTTCTGCGCCTCAAGCGACATCTGGGAGACCTGCCTCGCCAAGGTCTCGATTTCTTTCATCAGCCCCTTGATATCTTTCCTGAATTTCGGATTAGCGCCAAGCAGCTTGCCTACAACCGCCTTAGGATTGGGCTTTCCATTGTAGAAGATGGCGTTCTGGAGGACAAACTTGAGTATAATCTTCTCGTCCATTAACAATAGGCAAAAGGATATAGCTTATAAAGGTGATTGTGAAATTGGTAAATATGCCAGGATGGCAGAGCGGCAAATGCGCCGGCCTTGAGAGCCGGTCTTCCTTTTGGAAGGCAAGGGTTCGAGTCCCTTTCCTGGCGCCACAAATCCCTTTTAACAAAAGGTCTTTGTAAACCCCAAAACTGCTTTTGGTGCAGGTTTTTCTAAACCCGTGATGCCTTTGGCATCTGGGCCCAGTCGCTTGCGACTTGGGAGCTGCTTTTAAGAGAATTAGTTTCTCCTTATCTCGTCCTTGGGGACCTGCTGCTGGGGTCGGAGCTGGTCGGTGATTTTTTCCTTGTCGACCTTGGCTTTTCCTGCCTGTCTGAGGGATTTGAAGATGATATTGTCGAGGTGCTTTGAGAAGGCGAAGTGGCCGGTTCCTATCATGACAAGGAAGAGGCCGACAGCTACTACAAAGAGGGATGGGACAACTGCTGCCGCTTCGACCTTGATTTCGAGCGGGCTGAGCTTGCAGTTCTCAAGGCAGATGTAGCCGAGCGGTGCGGTGCCGTCGCATTCTTCCCACTCTTCGACTATTCCGTTTCCGCAGGAGGCAAGCCTTTCCGCTTCCAGTTCTGGCAGCTCGTAGTCGAGCTGGGGTCCTGCCATCCCAAGGGTCATCTCCCTTAGCTCGTCTTCCTCGATTTCCCCGTCGACGGTGTAGCGGATGAGGAGCTTGGAGCCTTTGGTTGTGCCTCCTACGGTGAAGGTAAGCTGGCGGTTTGCTTCGTCAGCTGTGTGTTTTGGTCCTGTTATTTCAATGTCTGACAGCCTCTTTGCGAACTTCTTCGGTATGATTGGCCTGTAGATGACATTCTTCAGGTCTCCCTTGAACTCTATAAGCTCGTAGATGTAGGTCTTTGTCTTGATTCCCTTCTCAATGATGTAGTCGTAGTTTCGCATGACCCGGACTTTCTGCATTTCAAACTTGAGTGTTCCTTCTTTCACCTCTTCCGTCACGTTTGGCTCTGGCTCGGTTGGTGGCGGGGTGATTGTTCCTGAGCCTCCGGAACTGCCTCCTCCGCCTGACGGCGGTGGGGGCGGTGGGGTTGTTGTTTCTATCTGGCAGGTTGATGAGCATCCGTCGCCGTTGGCTGTGTTTCCGTCGTCGCAGGTTTCGCCTGAGTCGATTACATTGTCGCCGCATCTAGCCGAAGTGCAGTCAGTTCGGCAGGCGTCTGGTTGGGTGTCGCTGTTGTCGTCGCCGTTGTCGCATTGTTCGGTTCCTTCGAGCTGGTTGTTACCGCAGACTGGTGTTTCTATTGTGCAGTCTGATGCGCAGCCGTCGTCGTTGTCAACATTCCCGTCGTCGCATTCCTCGTCGCCTTCGACAACTTCATCTCCGCACATCGGTCCTGCTGGTTCTGGTGGTGGTTCGCCGGTGCCCTCGACAACTTCAAAGGTGTGGGTTGAGTAGATTTCTGTGTAGGTGAAGTTTATTGTTCCGCCTGAATCTGACGGGACTGAGCCAAAGTCGCTCCCATCTACGCGTATGATATAGGAGGTGGATGGTTGGAGGTCCCCGACAATGTGGTAGGTGTTGGATATGCTGTCGGCTGATTCGGTCCAGCGCCTGGAGGTGTCATTCCAAGCGAGGAGCTCTATGTCCATCCATTGAAGCCTTACTTCATCGTCAGCAAAGGTTGGCCATCCCGTGTAGGGGCGGACTGTTAGGTCTGCTGATTCGGTTCCGCTTGTTGATAAGAGATAACGGAAATTTCCGTCGGTGTAAATTCTTATGTTTCCGCTGCCTAGATTGATTTCGTTTGTTCCAACCCGGTATGGGGCTTGTTCTACGCTACAGTTGGAAGCGCATCCATCATAATCCTCTGTGTTGCCGTCGTCGCATTGTTCTCCTGATTCGAGGACGCCGTTGCCGCAGACTGGTGGTTGGGCAAGGATGGTTACAGAGTCTTCCTGGGCGGCTGAGGATGATGCTTCGCCGTCGTTTGCCCTGCAGGAGAGGGTCCAGAGCTCATCTGCAGAGGTAGCTGAGCTTGATATTGTTGAAACCATGACTTCAGTTCCCTGTGTGGCTGGGCTGCTGGTTCCGGTTGAGTGGAGGGTGCCGTCTTGGTACCATGAGTAGGCGTAGGTTAGTTGGTCTCCATCGCTGTCTGTTCCTGTGCAGTAGCCGGTTAAGTCTTCGTAGTCGTATGGGGATGAGGGTGAGATTCGGGCTGAGGTCGTTATTGGCGGGATGTTTGCTGGGCCAGGCGCCCCCTCGATTATGCAGGTCGATGAGCATCCGTCGCCGTCGATTAGGTTGCCGTCGTCGCATTCCTCGCCTGTTTCGAGGACGCCATTTCCGCAGACTGGTTGGGTGGGGGTTTCTGTTATTGTCATTGTTCCGCTGGTGAGTGGGGTGCCGTCGATTCCGTTGTTTGGCGTTGCCGTTACAGACCAGGTGTCGCCTACTGTGGTCTCTTGGGAGACGATGGTGTTTGAGCCGGAATAGCCGTCCTTGGTTTCAAGGTATCTTTGGTGGATTTGGTCTGGTGAGAGGGAGGTTGTGTATAGGCGGACTTCGTCCATTGCTCCCTTGAAGACTCTTGAGCCGCCGTCGGCTCTGGCCCCGAGGCTGTTTCCGTCTGGTGAGAAGTGGTAGCCTGTGTTGAAGATCGGTGCTTCGTCCCCGTCAAGGTAGAGTTTTATGTCGCTTGGGGAGGTGAAGACAAGTGCCCAGTGCTGCCATTGCCCTTCTGTGAAGAGGTCGGTCAGGCCGTCGTAGCCGACCGGGTTGGATTCTACCCCTGCATAGAGGCGGTCGATTCTTCCGTGGAAGCCTAGTGCTATGTCGGAGTTGGGGTCGTCTGCGTCGAATGACCAGAGGATTCCTGCGCTGGTTTCTGAGAGGTCGTCCATCCTTGCCCAGAACTCGAAGGTTAGGGGGTAGGTTAGGGCGTTGAGGCTTGGGTAGCCGTCCAGGTCTATGTACTTGTTTGGTCCGTTGAAGTCGAATGCCCCTCCGACCGCTCCGTTTGGTATCCATGTTGGGGCTCTTGAAGTGTTTGTCCCGCCTAGGAGGCCGTGGTAGTCGTTGCCGGAATAGTCTTTTGCTGTGTTTGTGTCGAAGGGTAGGTTGAGGACTGCGTATGGCTGGCTGTTCTTTTGCCAGTTGAATATGACTGTTGTTGCGTCTGCTGATGAAGCGGTCGCTGTCAGGTTGTCCGATGCTAGATTTTGGCCTGAGGTTGATGACAGGCTGAGTGAGTCGAGGGTTGGCGGGAGCCCTTCGATTGTGCAGGTTGATGAGCATCCGTCGTTCGGGATTGTGTCTCCGTCGTCGCACTCTTCCCCTGTGTCGGTTACTCCGTCGCCACATGATGGGAGGATGCAGTTGGTTCGGCAGGCGTCTGGGGTGGTGTCGGAGTTGCTTGAACCGTTGTCGCATTCTTCGCCTGTTTCGAGGATGCCATTGCCGCAGACGGGGGGTGTTGGTGCTGAAGAATCAAACTCGAAGGCGCCTATGTCAGGGGCAGAACCCAAGTAAGGCAAGCTCACCGGGTCGCCGTTGTTCCATGAGATTGACCTGTCAAGGGTAATTTCGTTCGTGTCGTAGTTGATGTTAACTATCATGGCTGCTGCGTTAGAGCCAACTATTATGTCGTCTCCGTCCACTATGCCAAATCCATCGTGGAAGTACCTTGCATCTTCAAGCTGTATTGTTGTTCCGCTTCCTGAACCTAGTGTAGTTGTAAGCCAGTCTGCTGCGTCAATTGCAGGGCTGTCGCTGTGTAGATAAAAGTCGCCGTTTTCAGGGTCGAGCAATAGAGGATCTTCACCTATGTTGTCTTGGAACTTGTCCGGGAAAGCTGCCTCAGCTTCCTCTGTCGTGTATCTTGTTCCTTTGTAGTAAATTACATCTGTTTCAGAATCGCTTGTGTAGGCTATGTTGTTATCCCACAAGTTAGAGTGTAGTAAGTATTCTAGTTCAGTAGTCCTTGTGTTTGCGTAGATTTCATCCAGTTCATTCTCGAAGAAGATGTTGTTTTTGATAATGTTGTCTGCAATTGGGCCCCCGTGGGAACCGTGTGTTATTGCAACCCAGAACCTGAATCCTCCGCTCGAGAGGCTGTTTGGTGTGTCGTCTAGGGTTCCCTCGGTTCCGTAAACGGAATTGTGATAGAAGACATTGTCTTCGCCATAAGCAGCGTAATCTCCTGGCCAGTAATTGGTGAATATACCGATTCCATAGCCTTCAACAGGGCCGACCTTGTTTCTTCTGATTATGTTGTGCTGATTTCCACAGAATTTTATTCCTCCACTTTCTCCGATAAAGGTGTTGTTTTCTATAACAGTGTGGCGCACCCTATGGATGACATCGAGGACGTCATCGTTTATGTTGTCTGGAGCTTCGAGATAGTTGTTTCTTATTATGTTGTATTCAGCTTCCCCCGTAATTCCTTGTCTGAAGATCATGGCTGCGTGGCCGCATCTTGGACCGCCTATGATGGTATTTCCCTCAATGAGGAGGTAGTCTCCGCGATAGAACGAAAACACATCTCCGCCACTGTTGTATGCGTAGTTGTTCAAAACTTTGGAGTGTTTTGCATCCCATAATCTAAATCCGCCGAATTCGCTTGCATTTTCCATGTGGCAATTCTGTATGATTATTTCATACACATAATCAGTTTCATCTCCTGAAGTGTAGCTATTAAGGAAACGGCCTACATTAGTTACTCTTATGCCATCTATAGTGACATATTGAGTATCTCCACGCAAAGATATCCCAGTTCCAATTCCGTCTATGTTGGGTGTTTCTCCGGGATATGCTCTGTATGTGAGGGGTCGTCCTGCATTGCCATCATTTGCCGGCCTTATTGATTCTGAGTAGGTCCCCTCTCGGAGGTATACAGTGTCGCCAGCAACTAAGTCCTGATTAGCTTTTCCTATGGTCTGCCACGGTCCGTCCGTATTACCTGCGTTTGGTCCAGACAAAGTGCCGCTCCACGCATCGTTACCATTCGTCACGTCGATATAGTATACAGGTCCTGTCGGAGTTTCAATTGTGCAGGTTGATGAACAGCCGTCGCCGGGAATTGTGTCTCCATCGTCGCATTCCTCACCTGTGTCGATTACATTGTCGCCGCAGGAGGGGAGGAGGCAGGTGGTTCGGCAGGCGTCTGGTTGGGTGTCGGAGTTGCTTGAACCGTTGTCGCATTCTTCGCCTGTTTCGAGGATGCCATTGCCGCAGACTGGTTGGGCTGGTTGTTCAGAACCAAATTCGAAAGCTCCAATGTCTGGTGCTGAACCTGAGTAAGCTATAGTTACTGGGTCGTTTGAATTCCAGGAGATGCTTTGGTTTAAGGTGAGGGTGTTTGTGTCGTAGTTTATGTCGATTATCTTTACTACCGGATTAGAGCCGACCTTTATTTCGTCCCCCTCGATGATACCAAAACCGCCAGTGAAGTACCCTGCGTCTTCTGCAGTCAGCTGTGTTCCGCTTCCACCACTCACAGCCTTTGTCAGCCAGTCGCCCGCGTCTATCGCCGGGCTCCCCTCCTGCAACGAAAAATCGCCATTCTCCGGGTCTATGAAAAGTGGGTCTAAATCGAGATTGTCGAAAAAGTTTGTCGGATGGTTCTCTTCCATGTAAGCTAAGGTGTGTGACGAACCCTTCCATATGATGACCTCTTCACCTGGGGACTCTCCGAATATAATGTTGTTGGAGTGCGGGTTATGGTCTTCAACTACACCTCCAGACCAAAATGAGATTCCCTCAACGTTATTGGAATAGATATTGTTCTTGAATATGTTCTCGTTCAGTGATTCTCCTGTGTTAGTGAAGTGTGCGTAGCCGTTTCCGTGAATAATGTTGTTGTAAATCTTGTTATAATTGCAGTGCTTGAAAGTGCCTGAGTGCCAGTAAGCGCTTACGTCAAGCCCGTTGTGTCCGTTGTCATATATGAGATTCTTGCGTATTATGTTGGCTGAAGCGTCCAGTTGCAAGCCATTTCCTGGATAACTTTCATCCCTTGAGCTCATATGTATGCGGTTGTTTTCTACCAGGTTGTGGTGGGAATTCCTTTCTAATTGGAACGCAGTGTGAAGCAAATTGTGCATGTTGTTGTTTCTGATGACATTGTAGCTAGGAGACTCTCCGAACTCTACGCTTCCCCCGGGCCCGACTATATCTAGTGAGCCGTGGCCAGCATCGCCTAAGTCATTCCCTTCAATAAGGTTGTGTGTCGAATGGAATCTCAAGTGTAGCGCATCATCTGCGCCTGCAATATCGTTGTTCAGGATTTTGTTGAAGTGCGCGTTCTCAAGGTATAAACCAGACCATCCACTACATTCTCTCATTCTGCAGTTTTGGATTGTGTTGTGGCTGGCATCGCTCACCAAAACCCAAGTGTGGCAGTTATTAATGTTGAACCCACCAATGACGATGTATTCTCTATTTGAGAGGTCTACGCAGGTTGCAACGTTTTGGATGTTTACGGTTTCAGCATTGTAATCCCTGTAAGTGATTGGGTTCCCAGACGTTCCTGAACTTGAAGGGGAGATGCTTTCCTCATAAACCCCGCCCCTAATCAAGACAGTGTCGCCAGCAACTAAGTCCTGATTAGCTTTTCCTATGGTCTGCCACGGTCCGTCCGTATTACCTGCGTTTGGTCCAGACAAAGTGCCGCTCC
>JAUXGB010000032.1 GCA_030622515.1 Candidatus Altarchaeota archaeon | reverse complement strand
GGAGATAATCGCCTACCTCTTTGTCCCGTCAAACCCATCCCTTGCCAATGTCGCCTTTGCCATAAGAACACTAGTCGCAGTCTGCGTCCTCGCCGCCGGCTACATGGCAAGCCAAGCCTATTATGACTTTTTTTAGGGCCCCCTCTTCCCCCGGACCCCCATCACCCCCTGTCCCTTCTTTTGCAAAGGGTTTGCACCAGTCAATCCTTCCTACATCTTCTTCCCTAGAGCTTGTTCAAGGTGCGCAGTATCACGGTTGTCGGAACCCCTATCATGGTGGAGGCGTCGGCGAGGTTACCGGAAATCCTGAAACCCTCAAGGTTTAGCTTAAACCCCTTCCTCAGCTTCTTGTCAGTGGCCTTCAGTAATCTTGGCTTGTTGTACAGAAGCATGAACAGGTCAGCAATGTCTTTTGATTTCTTGAACCTGTCTCCGCGCTCCCCGGCAGAGCTCAGCTTCATCTCAGCCATCACTTTCTCGCTTGGGACCATGACCCTAACGCCGTCAAGTTTAATCCGCTTGGATTCCCCCCTGAACACTTTCCTCAACAGCAGCTGGTTCATGACCCTCTTGTCTGGATGCTTTGGCGCAGCAACATCAACAAAAACAACGCACAAATCATACTGTGGGACCTTGCCTGCCCCCGCACTACTCATCTCCCGACCAGTGGACCTGTGGATAAACTTCGCCCACCTGAAAGTTGAGTGCGGCTTAAACCCCTCACTTTCAATCAGTCGCTTGACCCTCCCGAGCGAGACTTTCTGAGGGTTGAAGAAAATGTCTATGTCTCTGGAGCCAATGTGCTCAATTCCCTTCCCCTTCAACAGGTAATGGATTGCCCAGCCCCCCATGAGACCGATGTGACCCTTTTGTTTCACCTGCTTGAACAATCTCACCAAGCACTTGTTTGAGTATTGTGCCATGGTTTTATCTATCATTTCACCGCCCCCTCAATCATCCTTGCCTGCTCCTCCCCAAGCCCGCCGATTGAGACCAAGTCAGCTAAGACCAGACCCCGCTGCGCCAGCCTCAGCCCATGAACCTGCCTGGACAAGCTGAAGTAGTATTCTTCCCCGACCGGAAGCAGGAACAGGTTTGCCTCGTCCTCGAAAGCCGGCCTAGCCCCCATCCTTACCAGCTGTTTCTTCCACTTCCCTAACTCCCCTTTTCGAACATAGGCGTGAACTTTCTCCGTTTTGACGTAGGGATGAATCACCTCGCCGGCGGCAAACGCAGTAGCTGAGTAGTCCAATCCGGTTCTTTTGAGCATCTTCATCTTGCCGGCCATATCCCCACCCGCAAAGAAGCACTCTTTTTCCTTGGACCTCAGCGGGAAGGTGTATGCCAGCTGCTGCACCAGTGCGTGGGCGTTCGTTAGCATGAACCTCCTGCTTTTGGTCTTCATCAAATACCCTGCCTTCAGTAGCTGGTTGACAAAGTCATAAGTGCTTGGGTATGTGAGACCGCCAAACTTGGTGCAAAGCTCGTGAATAGACCACTGCCTTTCCCTGTTCTCCAGAATCCAGAGCACTACCCCTTGCCTCTTCTCAGTCAGTTTAATCATGCGTTATACATAATATGTATAATATATAAACCTTACCTATATACTGGATTTTCCTCTCGAATCCCTCCCCCATCACCCCATATCCCTTCTTTAGAAACCCAGTCCGCCTCTGGCGGCTGCGCCCAATTCGGGCACACATTAAACAAAAATGGTGATAATTGTATTTTTTGGTGCCCTTATGCCGCAAATCTTTCGATTTATATGGACACTTTAGCTGGTTCAAATCCCTCTCCTCACCCCAAAGACTTAAAAATTGAGCTGGATTGTAGCATTCATGAGTGGGGAAGTAGAGCCGTTTTCAGCTGAAGAAATTTCTGCAATGCTTTTGGAAAAGTTTGGTGGAGTGGTTAAGGATGTCCAGAACAGGGATAAAGCAAGAGAAGCAGTCTATAAAATCCCTGACCTTAAGGGTTGCGAATCAGAGGAACTGTACTACTACGATGAGCTTACTGCAAGCAAAGCAGCTCCCTTGAGAACCTATTTGAGAAACCCAACCGATGAAAACCTTGAGCTTGTAGTTTCTAGCCTTGGAGACAATGTTGACAGAGAGCTTTCGCCAGCTGCAATAGTAGAACTAAGGGACAGGTTAGAAGAGGCGAAAGGTGTTGAAGGTGTGGCTGAAACTCTGGACTTACAGGAAAAGGTTCTTGCAACACCTATAGCTACCTTTAAATCCGCACTTGATCAACTGGAAGACCAACTTGCTCCTGTTAAAGACGCCCCTATAGGGGATGAAGCAGGAATGCTTGCCGACAAGACTCTTCATTATGGAAGGACTTTGATTGTAAATGATGAAGAGATTCTCTATGGATTTCTCAAAGACCTTACACTTGATTCTGTAAATGAGGTTGCAACAAAAATTATTGGATGCGGGTTTTCTGACATGCTCGGACTGTCAACTCCTTACCTAGGGATACAGATCAAAGAGAACAAGTATCTTGAGGAAAAAGGTTTTGGCGGATCCATGATAAAGTATGGAAATGCTTTAATGAAAGTTTCAAAGGGAGATGAGGGCTACAAACTAAGATTCTTCTATGTTGAAACAGCTCTAGACCGCATTAGATCAGACAATTCTATTCACGAACAAGCACTTGGAATGTATAAAGATATTGTCAAAGTTTGCCGTAAGGAAAACATCCATGTCGAGACGAAAGATGAAGAAATAGAATCGGTAAAGCTTGAAAAAGAAGATTGGTCATATATTAATGACAAAATGAACGAAATGTTTTCTGTTGCAGAGGCAACCTGAATGGCAGATGGATTTACAGTTGAAGAAGTTTCGGATTTGATTAGAAAAGAATATGGAGATTATAATAAGACTTCGGAGGCTTGGGAAGAAGACCCATGGAATTCTGAAGAAGGAAACATGGAAGAACAGGCTGAACAACACCTTAGTTGGCAAGGAAACCTTGATATTATTTTCCCTCTTGGGGAAGCTTTGAGAAATCCCAGTGAAGAAACTATACACAATCTTAAAAGCCATATCTCATCAGAATCCCTAGATAACGAAATATCCCCATTAGGCATAGGGATTTTAAAGGCGAGACTTGAGAAAATAGATAGAAATCCTCATCTTGAGGAACTTTACCAAGAACTACTGCTTTCCGAAAGACTTCTTGCCACAGGAGATGAAGTTTTCAAAGAGGCGCTTACCTCAATTAAACCTGACTTTAGAGCAACTGAACGTGCGAGAGAACCTCACTCTTATGTGTCCTACAAGGGTAAGGAATACGGTTTGTATCTTCTTGGCAAGATTAGGGTAACTGCAGATGCTGAAAAGTTTAGGGACCATTTCCTATTACAATATCAGCAACGTATGGATAGGGTTCTTGATGACTTAAGCAAAGAATCAACACTTGTGCTTTTCCCATTCTCTACAGGCTTGTGTGCAAAAGGGATTAAGCACTTGAAAGAGAAAGGAATTGATGGTTTCTCACCAAAATATGGGGATGCCACTTACCTGAGGTTCTCTAAAGGAGAAGACGTATACACGATTGACGTTTTTTACCAGTCAGGGCTCTTCTCGATAGAACGAAGTGAAAACGATTTGGAGAGACTAGGACAGGAACTTCTTAAGAGCGGCTTCGGAGTTCAGAATGTTCCTTTCGAAGAACTTCCAGAACACCTTCTTAAAGAAATGCCTGTCGAAGGTGCAGGATATCGTGATGCAATGGAAGGTCTGGAAAAAATCTACAATCCTGTAGAAATCTAAAGCCAATCTTTGCCTTCTTTTTCTGCCTGCTCAAGCTCTGCTTCTTCCTTTTCCTTAATGTGGCGTTGGATTAAAGCCGCAGCTGAGATGATTATGACAATACTCAATGGCGCCCAGATGAGGACGTCAAGATAGTCACTTTTCTGCTCGCAATCTGTATATCCCAGCTTGTCCATGGTTACCAACTCCCCGTCAATCACTGTGTAGATTTCCAAAATGTCATATCCAAGATAGCAATAGTACCTTTCCGAGTCAAAGGTGCCATATGTCGGGTCGCTTTGGACCCACGTTTCCCCGTCGAAGAATTCTACCCAAGCGTGCCCCTCGACCTGGTCAAGGGTGGCGTAGATGACCCGGCTTGGAATGCCTAGGCTGCGCAGCATGCCAACCTCAAGTCCTGCAAAATCCAAACAGACGCCTGTCGGGCCGCTCTCCAGCACAGCAGCGTCGCTTGGCCAGTACTTGGCATCCAAATCATACTTGCCTTTGAATTTTATCCAGGAGTTAATCTGGTAGGCAGCTTCCTGCGGGCTGGTCGCCCCCTGCGCAATCTCGACAGCCAGCCTGCTGACGTTCCCGCTTCCGGAGAAGTAGTTTGGCTGGAATCGTCCGCCGACGTAGAGCTCAGTCTCTGAGACAAAATCGACAGCTCCGGCAAGCGTCAGGATGAGGAAGACCAATGCAATGGCAAGTTTCATCACTATAACTCAGATGTTTCGGTTATAAGATTTTATAAAAAATAAAAAATTGGAAGGGCGAACCCTTCCAGGAAGGTTTTAGAATCTTCCGCCTCGTCTTCCGCCTCGGAAGCCGCCATCTCGGCCGCCTCTTCCGCCTCGGAATCCTCCGCCTCGACCGCCGCCGAATCCGCCACTGCCGCCCTCTCGTCTGAAGAAGCGTCGTGGGTTTTCGACTTCTTTGTCGGAGACGTTGTTGTCCATGTTTGGCTCAACATTCTCTGCAGCAAGTGTTATCTTGCCCTCTCTCGAAAGAGCGAGTCTCATGGATCTCTGGAAAACAGTTACACGCGCGTTTTCAATCACGTATGTCTGTCCGACTTCTACCTGGTTGACATTGTCGTCCCAAAGACTCATAATTATGACGCCAGTTTCGTCGCCAACCAAAAAGTCAGCAACTCTGTGGGTCGAGCCATCGTTCCTCGACTGTACCTCCTTGTCTTCTTTCTTCTCAACAACCTTTATGGTTGTTATCAGACGCTTCGAGCTGGTGTCCAAATCGGCCACCTTCTTTGGCGTCAAGTCAATTACTGAAGGGCTATCCCTTACAGTTTCTACTTTCTTTTCTGCTTCTGGTGCAGCTTCTGGCTGCACTTCCACATTTTCTGTTTTTTCGTTTGTTTCATCCATTTTTTACACCTTTGGTGTGTTCGTTATAAGAAATCCTAGTGACCCTTTAAAAAGGCTTCTAGTACTATGCCTGAGCTATAATAACCCTGTTTTTGGCCGCTTTAAGCTCCCTATACAGGTAATGATGGGCAACTGGCTTGACAATCAGGAGGTTGAAGCCGAATCTCAGCTCGTCCCTGAGCATCTGGTTAAGCTCCATATCAAATTCCCGTCCCCAAAAGGTCTCCATAAGCTCGTCGACGGTCCAGTTGGGCGGCATCCTTTCCCTGTAAAACACCTTTGCCTTTTCTATCGCAGAGCCATACCTAGAACGATCAAACGATTTTAGCTTGAGGAGTTCACGCACACCCCCTTTCCACCGTTCGACTGATTCCTCAAGCATTAGCTGGCGGCTCTTCCACCGGGCGGAAAGTTGCTTCAATGTAGTGTTTTACCGACATCCTTAGCTATATATGCCTGACCCGATTTGGCCCCTTATGGCCAAATCAAAAGCCGGCTTCTCCTGCTTGTGAAGAACTAAAACCATTTTAAACTGCCCCTTCCTGTCTATTTCATGAAATTCACAGTCCTCGCAGAAGCGATGGCCAAACTTGAGGAGACAGCTTCTAGAAACGACATGGTCGACATTCTTGGCGAGTTCTTCGCAAAGGTCAAGGCCGGCGAGGTTAAGGAGGCGGTTTACCTCCTTCAGGGGCAGGTTGCCCCGCCGTTTGAGGGAATCGACTTCGGGCTTGGCGACAAGCTGGTAATGAGTGCACTTTCCCTGGCAAGCGGCTACTCAAGGAAGCAAATTGAGGCGAAATACATCAAGAGCGGCGACTTGGGGAAGGTGGCCGAGGCTGTCCTGAGCGGCAAGAAGCAGATGGTCCTTTCCAAAGAGGAGCTGACGGTTGGAAAAGTTTTCTCCTCCTTTAAAAAACTCTCAACAGTTTCAGGAACTGGAAGCCAGGATACCAAACTGAAGCTCCTCGCCAACCTGCTCACGTCTGCGACGCCGCTTGAGGCACGCTATCTCGCAAGAATCCCCCTTGGCAAGCTCCGGCTAGGTGTTGGGGACCCGACAATCCTTGACGCCCTTTCCAAGAAGGAGGCAGGGGACAAGTCGCTGCGCGACCAGATTGAAAGCGCCTACAACAAGTGCTCCGACTTGGGTTTGGTAGCCGAGACTCTTTTTTCAAAAGGCGCCAAAGGCCTATCAAGGTTTAAAATCAAGGTAGGCAGCCCGGTGAGGCCGGCCCTTTGCGAAAGGCTATCTTCCGCGGAAGAGATAATAGAAAAGATTGGCAAGTGCGCAGTTGAGGCAAAGTATGACGGGTTTAGGGCACAGGTCCACAAGGACGGCGACAAGGTGGAAATCTTCTCGCGCCACCTCGAGAGGATGAGCCACATGTTTCCCGACGTCGTCTCAGCTGTCAGGCAGCAGGTTAAGGCGAAACAGGCGATTTTCGAATCGGAAGCTCTGGCCTACAATGAGAAAAAAAAGGAGTTCCTGCCATTTCAGGTAACTATCCAGCGGAAGAGGAAGCACGGCGTTGCCGAGGCAGCAAGCGAGTTCCCTCTCAAGATTTTCGCGTTCGATTTAATCTATGCTGATGGAAAGGACTGGACAGGAAAACCCTACGGCGAGCGGCGCGAAGCCCTTGAGGAGATGATTGGAAAGGGAAAAACCATTGTGACGTCTGACCAAATTGTCACGGACGAGCCTGACAGGATTGACAGCTACTTTTCAGAGGCACTCGACCGCGGCCTTGAAGGAATTGTGGCCAAGGACCTCAAGGCATCCTACACAGCAGGCAAGAGGAAGTTCGCGTGGATTAAACTTAAGAAATCCTACAAGGGCGAGCTTGCAGACACCCTTGACGTTGTAATAGTTGGCTACTACCATGGACGCGGCAAGAGGACCCAGTTCGGGCTGGGAGGCCTTTTGGCAGCGGTCTACGATGACCACAGCGATAAGTTCAAAACCATTGCAAAGGTTGGCTCAGGCCTGACTGAGGAGGGAATGAGCAAGCTGAAAACGCTTCTTGATGAGATTAAAAGAAAGAGCAAGCCGGCCCGCTTAGACGCCTCTATCGACTGCGATGTCTGGGTCGAGCCAAAATACGTCATTGAAGTAACGGCGGACGAAATCACAAAAAGCCCTCTCCACACTGCAGGAGGTTTCGCCCTGAGGTTCCCAAGGATGGTCGGCTGGATTCGGGACAAGAAGCCGGAGGACGCCACAACAGTTGACGAGGTGGAACAGATTTTCAAAATGCAAAAACACACAAAGGTGGAAAAATGAAATTTAGGTGGGGAGAAGTAGAGCCGGTTTCTTTTGGGAAGCGTAGCTTTTCTTTCCAAAGAAAAGATCGCATGCAGAAGCATACCAAGGTGGGTTCATGAACGACAAAAGAATTCTTATGGCCCAAAAAGCCCTTGAGCATATTGAGAAAGGCTTCGCCAGCGGCAAGCTGAAGGTGAAGAAAGAAGAATTCATCTCAGCTGCCAAAATTGTCCGCCAACCCCTCTTCTCAGCCCAATACTATCCTGACCTTATGTCGCTGAGAAACTATCTCAAGACGCAGAAGTTTACTGAAACAGCAATCGCCTTTCTAAAACTCTTCCATCTCGATGGCCTTAACCTAAAATTTGATGCGCGCATCCTCTCCGGCACTGAGAGGCGGCTTGCCTACAGCGACATCCTCTCAATGGTCGACACCTGCTACTGTGAACTCAAGTCGGTGACGAAGCACGCCAAGTCGAAAAACCTTTTCGTCTGCAATGTTGACGCAGGTGACTATAATTCCTACTATGGCGGAAGCCATCTCAAGATTGTCACCAACATCTCAGGCCTGAAGGCTGGACGCATCCTGCCGCTCGCTTTCCTGCCGCCGCGGGAGTTTTTCAAAATAGTTTCCGAAGGAATGTTCCTTGGCGAAGCCGCGCCTGAAGGGGCAGTTGTCGGCACAAGAGCGGTTGTCAGCGAGCACGATGCAGGGACTGCGCTTACGCCGATTTCGGAGTATTTGAATAAGTAAGCTTTTGACACCAACTAATTTAAACCGAACCGACCCAAGCAGTTTTGGATGATGACGAACCTAGGGTAGCTGAGCGCAAGCCGTGATGTGGCCGCCCCAGTCTGACAACCTAATTTTCAGGAAGAACTTTTTTTTAGCCCTGCTCGTCGCCGGCCTCACTGTGGTCTGGCTGCTGCTGCTTGATAATCTTCTTGACGTCGTCCTTGAACGACTCGTGCCTTGGCCGGTATTCTATCTCGTCCGGGAGGTTTTCCGGAAGGTCAGACTTCCTAACGTTCATCCTCTTGATTACAAAGAATATGACAGCTAACCAGAAGCCAATCCAGAGGGCAATCTGAATGCCAAGTTCCATAGTTTCAACCCCATAGCTAATTCTTCCCCCCAAGCAGCTGCTGACTTCTGTTTAGTTGCGGTTTGCTTTTCAATCTTTCCCTGAAAAGGGGAGTTTCTTCGGCAAATGACGTGGGGCAAGGATAAATGGCAGGTTTGGGTAACTCTAGCTATGGCTTGTCCCTATGTTGTTGACAAGGGTGATAAATTCTTCTGCCAGAGAACTGGGAAGGAATGCGACGTTGTAAGTTACCCTACCTGTCTTGTTTTCAAGCAGGCTTTCTTTGGAAATCCAGACCTGCCTGTCAGGACCTTTGCCAAACCCTAAAAGGATTTATGGTAAGATTCACTTAAAGGGTTATGAACAGCTCTAGAATCGTTTTTTTGGCCATCTTTCTCCTGCTGATTCCGGCCGCTGCCGACCATTCCGCAACTGTTACTTTCTCACCCCTTTGGCTAAGGGATTATGATACAAACACCTTCTACATCACGGTGAGGAATTCCCTTGCCTCAGGCGACCCAATCTCGGAGGTCCACCTAATTAACCCGATGAACCTTTCGGTCGGGTGCGGTGCCGTTCCAGCAGGATGGGATTTGGCCTCGCCGTTTGGGGAATCCCAGTGCGCCTATGCAACAGACACTAACAAGATAGCCCCGGGCGAAACGCTTGATTTCTACTTCTTTGCAACTGTCGACGAGAGCAAGAAGCTGGTAGAGTGGAGGGTTAAGACGAAAGCTGTGGATGAAAAATACTACAAGTTTGAAATCAGGATAGACGCAGTTGCCCCTGGAAAACCTGAGCTGGTTCTTCCGACAGCTGCTTGGCTGAAGCAGAGGGATGATACCGAGTTTGAGTTCTCAGTGGAGGACAACCTTGGCGGCTCAGGAATAGACAAGTGCCTTGTCCTGATAGATTTGAAAGCGGTAGGCAACCTTTCATACAGCGGGGGCAAGTGCCAAGGCAGCCTTATCCTGCCAACCATGAGCGAGGGTTTGCACACTCTCTATGTTGAAGCTTACGACAAGGCAGGCAACACCGCCTCGGACAGTTTCAACCTCTCGGTTGACAACAAGGCACCGCTGATAACATCAGTTTCCCTTATGGACAGCGGGGCAAAAATCCCCGGCTACTTCAGGCCTGGCAGGGCTGCAAAGATTGTGGCCAAGATTTCCGATAAGGGTTCCGGCTTCGACACATCAACGGTTTACGCAGACATTGCAAGCTTTACTGAAAAGGAAGGTGACATCGAGGCGTCACCAACCGGATGCACAAGCACGGGATGCGAGTGGGTCTTCACCCCTATCGAAGGGCTTGGAGGCACCTTTTCCTTCAGGGTAACTGCCTCAGACAAGGTTGGCAACACCAACTCAGCAACCTCAAGTGCGACAGCCGACTACATTCCCCCAATAATCTCAGTTTCCTCCCCGGCCAACAATGGCGTCTACAGCCTTTCCGAAACCTCAATCATCTTCTCTGTCAGTGACAGGGAAGGAAAGGTTTTCCAAAACTCTATTCAAGTCGAAATCGACGGCTCAAAGGTTTCCCAGTTTCTCCCGGAAAAGTACTGCAAGTCAGTTGATGGTTCCAGCTATGAATGCATCTTTACCCTGTCGGGCTTCCTTGGCGACGGCTTCCACACCCTAAGGGTTTCGGCAAGCGACAGGGCAGGAAACCCTGCCGAGCCGGTTGTGGTCGAATGGCAGGTTGACAAGAACCCGCCGGTTGTTGAAACTGCCTATCTCAGGTATGACCCGCTGCTGAATCCAACAGGGCTCTCAATCTTTGCAAAGGTTGCTGACCGGGGCTCTGGCGTGAAGAAAGTTGTTGCAAGGGTTGGCGAAAAGCAGGTTGAGCTTCAAAAAGTCGGTCAGGTCTGGCAGGCGAAGCTGCCAAGCGAGCTTCAGGCAGGCGGCAGTGTCCAGCTTGTCTTTATAGCAACTGATGGTGCAGGCAACAGCGGCAGGCACGGGGTTGAATCGAACTTTGCATTCGCCTTTGTAACATGGCTTTGCTTCTACATCCTCGTCCTCTACCTTATTGGGAAAATCCTCATCAGGCTGCTTGGGATTGTGAAGCTTCCAAGGCTTAGGGTCTACAAGTACGGGCACGAACCTGTCCACCACAAGGTGAAGGCGGCAGCCCACCATGTCATCCACAAGGTGAAAACCAGGCTTGGCCGTGGGCAGAAATACATCTACAGGCCTAGGAAATGATTGAGACGTTTTCAAAGTCTATCTTCTTGCCAATCTTCAGACTCCCATAGACCCCGTCATATCCCGGCGGGTCGAAGGAGAAGTTGCCGTTTTTCACTTGGAGAATGTTGGCTGTCAAGGCCTCGCCAAGGCTGGCTTTCCTAATGCTTGACTCGTTGAGGAACCACAACTTTGTCTCGTTGCCGCTCTTCCCAACCGTCTCCTTGTAGAGGGTTAAGGCCTTGGGCGAGCTGACTGACTTGATGCCAAGTGTGTAGGCAATTACTTCGATAAGCGGCACTATTGGAACAAACTTCTGTTTTGCCGGGCCAAGCTGCCGCGCCTCCCCTTGGGCTTTCCCTATCTCGTAAGCCCTCTGGAGGACG
>JAUXGB010000002.1 GCA_030622515.1 Candidatus Altarchaeota archaeon | reverse complement strand
TGCTGCCAAACGTCAAGTGGGGGGAAAGGGAGCGTCTGCTCTCAGAAGTCAAGAGGTTTCTAAAGCCTAACGGTGTCTTTCTCACGCGTGCTTTCTGCGTTCCAAGAAAAAAACCTTTCGCAAACATTGACGAGCTCCTAAAGGGCTTCTCTGACAAAGAACCGACAAACAGAGCTTCGCTTGAATTTGTTCTTGAACTGCAAATCCTTGCTTATGACCCAAAAGACCACCAAGGAACCTTTTCAAAACCAAAGGAGATGTTAGAAAAACTTGGGGGCGACAAAGGATTCAACCTCGAAAGTGAAAAACTTAACAAGCTGCTTGACAAGGTCTGGAACTTTTGGTGCAAAAGGTTTGTCAAAAAGGTCTATTTCTACGCGTATAGGGACGAAGAAGAGGCAGAGTATAGACATTTCTTCAAAATCCAGAAAACCTTCGAAGCAAAAGACCAGCCTTACGGGAAAAGTACCCCAATGTACTTTCTAGAAGTGAAATCCTGATGGAGATTGGCAAGGTCAAGCTGAAAAACGAGCTGGTTCTTGCGCCGATGGCTGGCGTGAATAGTTTGCCTTTTCGGCTGCTTTGCCGCGAGGCCGGGGCTGGTTTGGTTTCGACAGCAATGGTTGATGTGCAGGGCTTCCTTGCTAAGCCGGAAGTTTTTGGCCAATTCTTGAAAGAGGAAGCTCCACTGTCTATCCAGCTGGTGACGCCTGATGCGAAGCTTGCTGGCGCTGTTGCCAAGAAGCTGGAGCGAAGCTGCCAGCTCATTGATTTGAACTTCGGGTGCCCTGCCGGAAGCGCGACCAACACAGGCCGTGGTGCTGCCCTGCTTAAGGATGTTGGAAAGGTTGGGGAGATTGTAAAAAGCGTTTCAGAAGCTGTTAAGGTGCCTGTCACAGCCAAGATTAGGCTGGGCTGGAAGAAGATTGATGCTGTGGAGATTGGGAAGGCTTGCGAAAAGAATGGCGCAGCTGCTGTTGCTGTTCACGCCCGGCTCTTTGGGGAAGGTTACGGGATTAAGTCCCGCTGGGGGGAAATCAAGAAAGTGAAGGATGCCTTGTCGGTGCCGGTCATTGGGAATGGTGATGTCTGGACGGGGGCTGACGCCAAGAGGCTTCTCGAAGCAACCGGCTGTGACGGGGTTATGGTTGGAAGGGCTGCTGTTGGCGACCCTGATATTTTTCACAGGATTCTTCACTACTTCAGGACGGGGGAGGAATTGGCTTTGCCGTCAGGAAAGGAGAAGCTGGAGATGTTTCTTAAGCTTCTTGGTTTGTACAGGAAGCATAGTTTGAAAGAGAGGCTTGGGGAAGTTAAGAAGCAGGCAATCTGGTTTTCCAAAGGGCTTGTTGGCGGGGCAGAGTTCAGAAGGCGCGTTTCCCCGCTTCGCTCGGTTGAGGACGTTGAAGCGCTGGTTAATAGAACTGCTCAAGGAGCGATGAACTGATTTTCACCGGCTCTTTTCCTGCAAGCAGTTTCAGGGACTTGATGTAGCGCTCGTTATCTAATTCTTCCAGAGCGTCAAGCCTGTGGTGCAGGTTGCGAAGCTGCTGGGAAAATCTCTCGACAGATTCGTTGCTGGAAGAGGACAGCTTGACAACCTTCCACTCCATGTTCTGGAATCTTTTTGCAATGATAGCGGGATAGTCGTCAACCATCAGCTTCTCAAGCTTGGTGAGCTTTGAATTTAGCTGGTTGATTTTCTCCTCCTGCTTTGTAAAGAAGCCGCGAAGCTCTGACTTGAGCGACTCGGCTATGGCTTTGTTCTCGCTGGACAAGCCTACAAGTTCAAGCAGTTTTTCGGATTCTTCCATCATTCAAGCCTCTTCAACAGGTCAGTGCTTATGCTTGGTTCTTTTCGTGAGCGAAGCACCTTGATTTGGTTCTCAGCTTCGTTAAGCCTCTTGTGAAGGTCAGGAAGGGAACCGGAGGAATGTTTTATCATGGACAGGTCGGCTTTGAAGCCTGAAATCTCCTTCTCGAGCTTTTCAAACCTTTTGTCAATCAGGGAGACCAGCTGCTGGAGAAACTCCTCAAGCTCCATCTGGTCTTCTTCCATAGTCTAGAAAAATAGGTATGCTATTTAATTTTTGCCCTTCTCGGGTGGTTTTGCGAGCTATATCCACTTCTTTATTCTGAAAAAGCCGAGGGCGGTGAGGGTAAAGACAATCATTATTGTCATGAGGATTGTGAAGCTGTGGGGTCCTTTGGAAAAGGGAAGAAAATCGATGTTCATGCCATAGATTGATGAAACGACGGTTGGGATAACGAAGAGTGCGGCGATTAGTGTCAGTTTGTACATGATTTCGTTCAGCCTGTTGGAGGCGTTTGCGAGATAGAAGTCAAGGGCGCCGGTCAGGATGTCCCTGTGGGTTCCTGCCACATCGATTAGCTGGACAATATCATTGTAGACTGCCCTATACCTTTGGCGGTCTTTTGGTTGAAGCCTGCCGAGGAAGCCGCCCTCGATAGTCATAATTACCTCCCTGTTGGCGACCAGTGCCTTGTGGAAGTAAATCAACCTCTTCTTTGACCTGAATATCTGCTCGGAAAGGTTCTCTTTCGTGTTGGCCAGGATTGCGTCCTCGATAAGGTCTATTTTTTTCTCTATCGTGTCGAGGGAGAGGAAGAAGCCGCGGACAGCCTGCTTGATAATCCTGTAGATTTTGTAGTGGGAGCCTTCCTCAAAGATGTCGATTGCGCCGCTGGCGGCTTTCTTGAAAATCTTGTCAATGGAATCGGTGTTCCTCAGCTGAATTGTTACAAAATAGTTTCCCGACTGGATGATTATTACGGGGACGGTGAAGCTTTCCCAATCCTCGCTCTCGTAAGGAACCTTGAAAATTGTTATTGAGTAGCCGCGCTCACCTTCGACCCGAGGTCGTTCTTCCTCGTCAAGAGTCGACTTGATGACTGAGAAAGGGATGTTTGTCGTCTTGGCGATGAACTGGAGTTCTTCCGGTTTTGGTTCGTGGCAGTCAATCCAGTATTTCATATCGCGCTGCGGCTCGAATTCCCTGACATCGATTTCGACTGCCCTTTTCTTGTGTCCAAGTATGCGCAGCATTTTATCACGGAGAGTAGATAGAGGGTGCCTTTATAAATCTACTTTCCGACCCCGTTTATTGTGTCAATTATCTGCCTAACTTTCGGTTTTTCCCGCTGGTCGTAGCCAAGAACATCAACCGGGTCGACAAAGAACTCGACATATTCCCCCGTGGTGTTTGAGATGGCCGAACCCTTGAGCTGTTTTCCGTCTGGCAACTCCAGCCTAAGCTCTTTCATCAGCTGCCTAACCCTGAACGCTTCCTGCAGGGTGAGGAAAACCCTCAGGGCATAGATGCTTTGGGCAACCTTCCCTATCCTTAGGGAAGTTGCTGACCTGACTGCTGCTGCAGGCAGGGCAAGGGGTCCGTAGCTTGTTAGCTCAAGCTTGATTCCGCCGTCAACGACTGAGAGCTTGCCGACTTCGTCCTTGTTGTATGAGTAGATTTTTATCTCAAGATTTCCCATAAGCCCTAGATAAACGATTGTCCATATATCTTTTTACCAATATACATTTATTCGAAACCTGTTTCCTGAGAACCATGGACGAAGAAGAGATGCTTTCTCACCTCAGTCTTTCATCTTTCAAATCAGACAGGTCAAAGGTCGCGGCTGCGCTCGCTGTTCTCAAGAAGGAGTTCAGGACAGGCCAGCACTTCAAGCTTGAGGATGTCATGCGGCTGCTTAACGTGAAGAGTGCGCAGCGCAAGTGGCTTCGCACCCTTATGGGCAAGCTGGTAAAGAAAGGCTACCTTTACAGGCCTTCGACAAAGAAGTACGCTAAGGTCTACGAAAGCCTTTCCAGCTGGCTTGCAGTCGCGCAGGCGAAAATCCACAAGATAGAGAGCGGGTAAAATGCTGGCCTCTGAGATAATTCGTTTTGGGAAAAAACAGGCTGCCAAAGGCCGATTCCTCTGCGCCTTCAACACCTGCGTTGACGGGGTTGTGAAGCTGCCGAAGGGGATGAGCTTGCCGCAGCCGAAACTGGTCGGGGAGATTTATGACCAACACCAGCTGCTGTCGACCCTTGCTTACTTTGTCGAGAAGGGGGCTGGCGGGGAATCTATTATTGCTTCGCAGGAAGTCTGCGACTGGATTGGAAAAAACTTCAAGGCTAAGTTTCAGGTCGGGGGGCAGGCAGGGATAGTTAGTGAAACGCTTGCTTCGCTGAAAGCAAAAAAGGTATATTGCCACTCCTATTCCCTGTCGGAATTGAAAGGGAAGTTGCTCAACAGCAAAATCTTGTTCCCAAGGCTTGACCATAATGGAAGAATCAAGTATCTTCCAGCAGGTAAGCTTGCCTTCGGTCCTGAGCGCGAGTTCCACTGGATTTTTAATTTCAGGAAGGGGCAGAGGTTTGGGAAGAGGGTTGCAAAGGAGACCGACAGGTTTATCGCTACTTTTGACAGGATTAATTCAAGGATGAGGGTGAACCCGCACTTTGCCCACTCCCTTCATAAGCTGGCGCATCACGCCAACACCTGTCTGGTGGCAGGATTTCCTCTTGCCGAGGACACCAAGGACATTCTCAAGGCGAAAGAGGTTATAGGCGAGCTGAAAAAATTCAACCCGAAGCTTGCTATTCACCTTGAACTTGGCGACATGAGAAAGAGGGGGGTCGGGAATTATCTGCTAAAGGAGGTTTTCCCGCTCTGTGGCCGGGTTGGGATGGATGAAACAGAACTGGAACTTTTTTCAAAGGGAAGGCTTGAGGGGTTGGAGGCGCAAGTCAGGGCTGGAAGAAAGCTGGCCTCAAGGGCCAAGCTGGAGAGGCTGGTGGTGCATGCAAGGGAGCATTCGTTTTCTGTCGTTTCAAAAGGCTCGAGGCTTTCTTCGAAGAAGGAACTGAAGGCGCTTGCGCTTGGGAATCTTGTGGCGAAGGCGAAAGCTTCCTGCGGACGAACGCCAACATGGAAGGATGTGTCCCGCGTGGCCGATAAGCAAATTGAATGCGAGGTCCGCGGGCAGGTTGCAATCTGCTTCAACAAACCAATCAGAGCGAAAACAACTTTGGGGCTTGGCGATGCCTTTACTGCAGGCCTTCTGGTTGGGGAGCTGTAGAGCCGTTGTGAAGAACTTTCGGCTTCTCGCTTATGTGGCCTTTTGGCACTATTGAATTCTCGGTAACAATGCAGTTATGAAGCCTCGCGTTGTCACCAACTTCTGCATTTGGGAAAATCACAGAGCCTTCAACAATGCAGCCCTTGCCAATCTTGACATTCTCCATAATGTGGCACCCTTCCTTTACAAGGGAACCCTGGCCGACCTTGACGTTTTTCTCAATAATCGAGGTGCCGACAACTGCCGCATCCGCGTCGAAGCTGGCAGACCAGTCAACCACAGGGCCGTTGCCGTTGCATACCGACTTTACAAGGTATTTTGTCGCCCTTAGGTAGGCGTTTGGGTTTCCAACATCAATCCAGAGCCCGTCAAAGGTGTAGGAATGGACATGGTCGTTCCATTCAACCATCTTTTTGAAAATGTCACCAAGGTTGTCTGGCTTGCGTCCGGCCGCTTTCTGGCCAGCGACATACTTCGCAGTAACCCTGTGGAAAAATTCCGGCTTGGCGACAAAGAAGGCTGTGTTAGCCAGGTCGGAGATGGCCTCATCGACATTTGGCTTTTCCTGAAAAGCGACAACCTTGCCATTTTCATCAGTCTTGACAACGCCAAGGTGCTTGAGCTCGCCCTTGTCTGTAACCTTGTTAAGGGCAAGGGTGACAACTGCCCCGCCTGCTTTGTGGGCCTCCGCAAGCCTGGCGAAGTCGAATTCAGGGGCAAAGTTGTCAGCCCCTGCAACAATGTAATTGCTGTCTTTGTCAAGCTTCTGCGCCAGCTGTCCGAGGGCGCCGACTGCTCCCGGCTTGGCCTCGTCGCTTGTGCTGTCTTCAACGACATAGCTTGCCTTGACACCGAACTTGGTGCCGTCTCCAAGGAAGTTTCTCAGTTCCTTTTCATGAGCCTTGTTCACGGAGACAATGACTTCGCGGACGCCTGCAGCGTAGAGGCTGTCAATTATGTGGCCCATCACCGGCTTGCCAACAATTGGAAGAAGAGGCTTGGGGGTTAGTTTTGTGAGTGGGTGAAGCCTTTTTCCAAAACCTCCTGCTAGGACTATTGCTTTCATAGTAGCTTTTATGAGTATTACTAGGTAATAAATGTTTTCTTTGTAATACTTTTGTCAAAAATCAGGCTTCTTTCTCTTTGTAAGCTGTCTTTCTGACCGGATTGTGTCCGCCTATAAGGTCGGCAGGGTCTAGATGGACAGGTCGTTCGGAATAGCCGCGAGGGGCCCAAGGGGTTGCAGGCTCTAACTTGGCGCCAATTCGGGAGTAGTTGGTAATAATGTTTGGAATGTGCTTGGGAGCTTTTGTGAGAGGGTCTTTAACCACATGGCCGCCGCCAAGCTCGCCATACCCTGTGACAAATTTGGCCTCATCGTAAGGGCTTGCAGGAGGCGAAGGAACCTGGTCTGTTCCATATCCTGTGAGAACAACGGTTGGCATCTTGACTGGCATCTTTCCTTTTCGCTTAAGCAGGATTGCTGTCATCTTTCTCACCTCAGAGCTTGAACTCCCTTCCTTCGAAATCTTTGCCGTCGCCATACTTTTCCTTGGCCCTACGGTATGTAGTGGTCTCCATATCGCCATAATGGCCAGCGCCTCTTGACGGCGTTTTAGCATCCTGTTCGTAAGGGCTTTCAGGACCTGAAGGAACCTGTCCCTGTCCATATGCTGTTAGCCTTGACCCGGGAACCTTCACCTTATGTCCGTCAGATAGTGTTAGGTAGCCTTTTCCTTTTTCCATGATTTACACACTCCTACTACTATATGGTAGTTATTAAGTTAAATAATTTTTGTCACTTGGGGTACATTTTGGTACATCAATCAAGCCCTATTTCTGCGTAACTTGACGGCGAGTCGTGCCTGTAGGGAATAAGGGCTATGTCAGGGCGAAGGTATGGCTTCCTCCGCTCTGGCGACGGTGCCCTGTCGAAAGGGCTGCTCCCAAGGTACGGCTCTGCACTTCTTTTCCTGAAAATCATGCTATCCCCTCCCATGCTATATAGTGTCATGAAAGGTTAAATAGTTTTTGTTCATCAGAGTATGGTTTCGTACGTTAGTGTTTAAGTGAAAAGTATTTAAAAGGGCGGTTTCGGCCATTAGCCATGGCAACCAAGAAATCGCTTTCTACTGGCAGGTTTGGCTCCAGATACGGGACTAGGATTAGGAAAAATGTAGCCGAGATTGAGAAGGTCCAGAAGAAAAAGCACCCGTGCCCGGTCTGCACCTACCAAAGGGTGAAGCGGGTTGGTTCCGGAATCTGGCTTTGTAAAAAGTGCGGTGCCAAGTTTGCCGGAGGCGCTTACAAGCCAAAGGCCGGCGTTGCCAAGATTTTTGCAGCCTCTGAAGAGATGAAGAAAAAGGAGAGTGCCTAGATGTATGTTTGCATGAGATGCGGGAAAAATGTTGAACTTGATGAGGATTTCAAAAAGATAAGATGCCCCTTCTGCGGGTACAAGGTCCTTATGAAAAAAAGAAGCGGGGCTGTCAAGACGGTTAAGGCGAGATAGATGAAAGTTGACAAGAATAAAGAGGATGAAATAAAGCACCTGCTGATGCAAATCCAGCAGTACCAGCAGCAGGCTCAGGTAATGGCACTTCAGCGCCAGCAGCTGGAGATACAAAGCCTCGAGATGGAATCTGCTGAAGATGCGTTGAAGGATTCTGCCGGTGATGTCTTCAGGGCGGTTGGCCCGATTCTTGTAAAGTCGAAGAAAGATGATGTTCAGAAATATCTCAAGGACTCGAAGGAGAAGATTGGATTGAGGCTTAAGACGATTGAGGCACAGGAGAAGAGGCTGGGTGACAGGATAAAGGCCCTTGGCGAAAAGCTAAAGCCTCACCTTCAGGGACTTTCAGGATGAAACTATCCTCTTTGATTAAAGGAAAGAAGGTGCTGTTACTTACGCACCACAATGGCGATGCTGACGGGGTCGCTTGCGCAATTGCGATTGCTGAGGCTTATTCGGAAGACGCCTTGATTTCGATTGGTGCCCCTGAAAGCATAAACAGGTCGGCGAGGAATATGGCAACCGCGCTTGGATACACGGTTGAAATCAACCCTAATGCGGACAATTTTGACGGGGTGGTCCTGCTGGATGTGCCAAGCCCTGATCAGGTCTCTCCCTACAATTTCGACAAGCTGAAGGTTATTGCCATCATTGACCACCACTATTCCCGCAAGGAGTTCAGCAACAAAACCAAAAACTACCTTTTGGAGGAAAGGCCTTCGTGCTGCGAGGTAATCTACAAGCTGCTTAAGGAGGACGGGAAAGAGCTTAGCGAGAAGTCGGCAAAGGCCATGGTGGCCGGAATCTTTGCAGATACCCAGCACACCTCCCTTGGTGATGTTGATACATTCAAAACCCTTGCCGAGATAGTTTCAAAATACAAGCTGAAGACAAAGGAAGCGGTCCAGCTGCTTCGCACTTCTCCAGACGTATCCGAGAAGATAGCGGTCCTCAAGGCGATGAAGAATGTCAAGCTGGAAAGGCTTGGCGATTTTCTTTTGGCAAGCAGTCTAGCCGGCAGCTTTGAGGCTGTTGTTGCAGGCACGCTTATCCGGGCAGGGGCCGACATTGCTGTTGTTGGCGCTGAGAAGAGCGACGGCTGCAGGATAAGCGGACGGGCAGCCTGGAGGATGGAAAGCAAGATTCACCTTGGCAAGCAGGTGTTTGAGCCGCTTGGGAAGAAGCTTGGCGGTTCTGGCGGAGGCCATGGTGGCGCAGCTTCAGCAAACCTAACCTGCGAAGCTAAAAAAGGCGTTGAAGAGGCAGCAAAGATTATAAAAGGCATAATTCAAGCTTAAGAACGTCGGTGAATCCTATGGGAAAGCTTGAAGATGCTATTTCTGCCCTTGAAAGCATTGCGCAGGACAATTCTGTTCCTAAAAACATAAGGAAGCACTCGCAGGACATTCTTGAAAGGCTTAACAACAAGGAACAGAGCATTCAGGTCAGGCTGAACGCAGCCATCTCCGTCCTTGACGACATGAGCAACGACCCCAACATTCCGGTCCACACAAGAACAAAGTTGTGGCAGATAGCGAGCCTTCTTGAGGGTAGTGGCGGAAAGCATTAAATAGAAAGAAGAGCGGTTTTTAGGTGATTGGTGATATAGAATGGTGACGAAACACATAAAGAGGTTTACTTCGAAGCTTTTCAACCCCAAACGGGGTGTGACTGGACCTTCTGACGATATAATTGAGGTTGATTTGAAGGAAGGTGGCGAGCCAAAAAAGCTGGCGCTCCACATGTCTGTTCTTGAAAGATTCCAGGACACTGAGCCTGTTCTCCAGCTGCTGAGGGGCGGGCACAAGATTGTTATGGTAAAGATTTCCCCGCTCAGGGAAAAGGACATGACTGAATTAAAAAGGTCAATAAACAGGCTTAAGACCCACTGCGCCGCAACCGGAGGGGACTTGGCTGCAATTGACGACAACTGGATAATTATTGTTCCTCCGTCGGTTGCTATCGAAAAGACCTAGAATGAAAAAGCTTGCCAAGCATTTGTTTTGTCCGGTCTGCAAGAAGCATGGGCTGTCGGTCAGTGAGCACATAATTGACGAGCCCCAGTTTTTTCCCGAAGGGATAATTGAGATTCACTACAAGTGCGAATCCTGCGGCTTCTCCGCGACAGACGTCTATCCGCTGAAGAAAGGGAAGCCGTCTAAAATCACATTCAAGGTGGAGAGTCTGGACGAGCTCGGGGTCAGGGTTGTCAAATCGTCCACAGCAACACTAACTATTCCTGAGATTGGTGGGACAATCAAGCCGGGCGAAATTGCGGAAGGCTACATAACAAATGTTGAAGGGGTTCTGGAAAGGTTTGAGAAAGTGTTTGCAAGCGAGCCGGCCGCCTTGTCAAAGCTCAGGCAGCTGAAGCAGGAAGCAAATTTCACGCTTGTCCTTGAAGACCCCGGGGGAAATTCGAGAATTCTTTCGGCGAAAGCAGTAAGTGAGCCTATTTAGCGATAGAAAGGCTTAAAAGGTGGTTGTCCAACCAAGACCTAGATGGCAAGTTCAATCACACGCTACGAGCTGGCAAGAATACTAGGGGCGAGGTCGCTCCAAATCGCGCTTGGGGCCCCTGTTCTGATAAAATCCGATAAGAAAGACCCCATCAGGCTTGCAAGCGAGGAGCTTGAAAAAGGGAGAATACCTTTTATTGTTGTCCGAACTTCCCCTGACGGCAGTTCTGAAAGGGTAGAGGTGCTTAAATGGGCAAAATAAAAAATCGCCTTGTCAAAAGGGCCGGGAAAAAGTTGGCAGCCGATTATCCTGAGAGGTTTTCGGAGGAATTTTCCAAGAACAAAGCGACCATAAAAGAACTTCAGCTTAGCAAGAGGCTTAGGAATCAGGTCGCTGGCTACATCTCAACACTAAACAAAGCTGCCAAAAGGGCTTCTGAAAGACAGGTTGATGAAGGGCGGATTGAGCAGATTTAATCGACGTTTGGCTTTTCTTCCTGCCTGAAAACTACCTTTGAATTAATCTGGATTGCGTTGTTCTTTTTCAAATTGTCAACAATCTGGTTCAGCGTGTTTGGCGCCACCCGTGACACCCGCTCGCGGACGTCAGGCTTGAGTTCGAGCTTCTCAACTGCATCTTCGACGGCTTTTTTCGCATCCTCAAGGGCCGTATCAATCTCCCCAACCTGCACTTTCTTGCTGTCTACCTTGTGCTGGAGAGCGCTGTAGGCCTTGTTCAGGTGCTGCAGGTTCGCCAGCTTCACATTAACATCCGGGTGCAAATTGAACAGCGCCATCGAGATGGCGCATTCCCTCAAAGAACCAGTTACTTCCTCATTTACGTCTGCCATAGGCTTCCAAAAACCCTCGAGGCTTTAAGAGTTTAGGTCTGGGGGTTTAAAAGGGATTTTTAAGCTGTTCAGAACCTCTCAACCAGCTTGTCGATTGGAACCCGTTCTTCCTTCCCTGTGTAGAGGTTCCTTAAGGTTATTTGGCCTTTTGTCAGGTCTTTTTCGCCGACAATCACGGCCCACTCGATGCCGAGTTTCCCTGCGTAGGCCAAGGATTTGCCAAGCTTCCTCCCGCTCATCTCCATGTCGCAGTTGGTTCCGCGCTTGCGCAGCTTGGTTGCCAGCTCAATTGCTGTCGCTGTCGTTTCGCCGATTGGGATGAAAAAGACGCTTG
This sequence comes from Candidatus Altarchaeota archaeon, assembly GCA_030622515.1. GTDB lineage: Archaea > SpSt-1190 > SpSt-1190 > DYHY01 > DYHY01 > JAUXGB01. Next base: position 29,448 of record JAUXGB010000002.1, on the reverse strand, counting down.
TCCTTGTCTTGGGCGAGTCTTTCTTGTCCATCAACTCAATGATTCGCTCGATGCCTAGGCCGATGCCGACAGCGGGGACCTTACCTCCACCGAACTGCTCTATCATGTTGTCAAACCTTCCGCCGCCCGCAAGGCTGCCTATTTTTTTCTCGTTCGAAACAATTTCGAAAACCAAGCTGGTGTAGTAGTCAAAACCTCGCGCAAGAGTGAAGTCAACTTCGCAAAGGTCGAGGAAATTAAAGCCTGCCACTGCTGTCAGGAACTTCTTCAGCTCGGCGAAAGGCCCAGAGCCGAGAAGCTTTTCCGCTTTTTCAAGCTTTTCTACATTGTTGCCGCCGAGTTCAAGCACGGAAAATAGTTTTTTGCTTTGGTCTGGGGTTATGCCTGCTGTTTCAAGCTCTTTCCCGACTCCTGCTTTTCCAATCTTTTCCAGCTTGTCAATTGCCCGGATGACACTGTTGGTTTTTTCGTCCCTTATGCCTGCCTTTAAAACGGCTGAGTTGATTATCTTCCTATCATTTACCTTTACCTTAAAGTTTGTGAAGCCTAATCTTTTGAGAGCTTCGACCGCGGCCGCGACAATGGTGGCGTCGGCAAGAGGATTGTTTGTTCCTAAAATGTCTATATCTGCTGTCCAAAATTCCCTAAACCTGCCAGCTTGGGGTTCGTCGTAGCGGTAGACGCGGGAGATTGCGTAGCGCTTGAATGGCTTTGGAAGCTGGGGGTTGGAGGCAAAGACCCTTGCCAGTGGGACAGTGAGGTCGAACCTTAGGCCAACGTCGCGGTCGCCTTTGTCCTTGAAGGCGTAGATTTCCTTCTTGATAGCTTCGCCTGATTTGGCTGTCAGGACCTCAAGGTTTTCGAGTATTGGGGTCTCAAGAGGGGGGAAGCCGTAGGCCTCAAATGTGGCTCTGATTACCTCAATCACCTTTTCCCTGAAGAGCATCTCCTCAGGGAGGAAATCCCTCATTCCTCTTGGCGTTCTTAGCTCCATAGGGTATAGTGGTGCTCTTTTCTTTATTTACGTTGCTGCCAAGCAGGGGAGACAGGATATCGGAAAGCTTTTAAGCCCACAGGATGAAAAAATCTGTGCTCAACCGACAAATGTTCTGTATTTTGAGGGGATTTTTTGGATAGTGGGAAAAATATTCTTAATTCTGTTTCAAAGAGGAGCCATGAACACGAGTTCTACACCCCTATGCCAAAAGGGTACGAAAAAGGAAAGACAAAGTATGTTGTCGTGACCGGCAGCGTGATTTCAGGTCTTGGGAAGGGCATCTTTGCCTCCGCCCTTGGGCTGCTTCTTGAGAACCACGGCTTAAGCGTTTCGCCAATCAAGTTTGACGGCTATCTTAACGTGGATGCAGGCACCCTGAACCCGTTCAGGCATGGGGAAGTCTTTGTTCTGAACGACGGGACTGAGTGCGATATGGACCTTGGAACCTACGAAAGGTTCCTACATAAAGACCTGACCAAGTCGAATTACATGACAGCCGGAAAGCTTTTCAAATCACTTCTTGAGCGGGAAAGGAAGGGGGGCTTTCTTGGGCGGGATGTCCAGATTATTCCCCACGTTACCGGCGAGATTAAGAGGTTTATTCGGAAGCTTTCCATGGAAGCAAAGGCCGATGTCGTCCTTATCGAGATTGGCGGGACTGTTGGCGACCTTGAGAACGGCTACTTTATTGAGGCGATGAGGGAGCTGGCTTATGAGGAAGGAGATGAAAATGTTTGCTTTGTCAACCTGACTTACATTCTCAATCCAAAAACGCTTGGTGAGCAAAAGAGCAAGGCGGCTCAGCTAGGCATCCGCGCCCTGATGGGAATGGGAATTATGCCAGACATAATTGCCTGCCGGGCTGGCGAGCCGGTCGGTGAGAAAATCAGGGAGAAGATAAGCATCTTCTCGAACGTGCCGATTGAAAGGGTGATTAGCCTGCATGACGTGCCGACAATCTATATGGTTCCTGTCCTCTTGAACAAGGAAGGGATTGGGGATGCTGTCATTAAGAGGCTTGGGTTGAAGGATAGGGTTGACCCGCAGGCTGCCAAGGAGAAGTTTGTCAAGTGGGAAGAATTTGTCAGCAAGATAATGAATGGCGGAAAGACAGTCACAATAGGGATGGCTGGAAAGTATACCGGGCTTGCGGATTCTTATGCAAGCATACTCAAGGCTCTGGAGCACGCCGGTGCCCATTGCGGTGCAAAAGTCAAGGTCAAGTGGATTGAGACGTCTGATATTGAAAAAGGAGCGATTAGTGTTGATGAGGTCCTGAAAGGGATTGACGGGCTGATAGTTGCGCCCGGGTTTGGGGCCCGCGGTGTTGAAGGAAAGATAGAATGCGTCCGTTACGTGAGGGAGAACAAGATTCCCTTCCTCGGCATCTGCTACGGCCTGCAAATGGCAGTTATCGAGCACGCAAGGAATGTGCTTGGGCTTGAAGGGGCCAACTCCACCGAGGTTGAGCCTGAGTGCAAGCACCCTGTAATTGATGTTATGCCTGAGCAGAAGAAGATTCACGGGCTTGGGGGAAATATGAGGCTCGGGATTTATCCTGCGACCCTGAAAGAGGGGACAAAAGTTTTTGAGCTCTACGGCAAGAAAGACGTTACTGAACGCCACAGGCACAGGTGGGAAGTCAACCCCAAGTATATTGAGAAGATTGAGATGGGAGGTTTGGTCTTTTCAGGACAATCTCCTGATAGAAGGCTTATGGAGTTTATTGAAAGGACAGACCACCCCTACTTTGTCGCAACGCAAGCGCATCCTGAATTCAAATCGCGTCCGTTGAAGCCTGCTCCGTTGTTTATGGGGCTGATTAAGGCGGCTGTTGAGCGGAAGAAAGGTTAAGCTTCTGCTGCAACTTTGTTAAGCTGTTCCATGTAGTGGTTAGATAAGCCACTGTCAACCGACAGGTTTTTCACAATCTCGAATTGGTAGCTTCCGTCCTTGTGACTTAGAACTGCTTGGAAAACTGGCAGTCCTATCCATCCCATTTTGTCTTTCGTGTAGACTGAAGCTCCGCAAGGGATTTCGAACTTCCTGTCGGGTCCGCGTTCGAGCGTTAGGCCGGAAAGAATCTGTTCTGTAGAAGGTACAAGCTCTTCATTGTACGCCGGCTTAAGTTCCTGTGCGAGTTGTTTTACAATTGGTTTCGCAGCGTCAAGTATTTTCTTCTGCCTGTCGTTCATTAATGTCACCAGAACCATAGTTACAGGAGGGCTTTATAAGTTTTATTCACTTTTAAGAGGTTAATTAGCCAAGGTTTCCAAGGGCGTCCAGCAGGTTGCCTGAGGCTGCCGTTGCGTTGGCCTGAACAGGGTTCCAGACGTCGTAGAAGGTGCCGATGACTACCGAGAGGGCGCCAACGACTATTATGAAGATTACAAGCCATTCCAGGGAAGATAGAGCTCTCATATTAGGCCACCTACGATGGTGAAAACAGCCATTGCTAATAAAGTTAACGTTGGAAGATAGAGGGCAAGGGCGCTTTTTCGCTGTTCTATTGAATAGGAGAGCCAGACTGCCGCGAAGATTGCTTCGAGAAGGGTGTAGCCCAGAAGGGAGTTAAAGAGGACTTGTGGGTTGGCGAAATTGCCAACGCCTGAGGAAACAAGGATGGATAGGATTTCCGAGGTTGCCGAGAGGATTGCCGGCAGGAGGATGGCGGAGCTGAAGAGGAGGGTTAGTTTTTGTGAGGTCAACTGGCTGCGGCGCTGCCTCAGAAGAAGTTCGATGTCCTCAAGGTCTTCTGCACTTTTCAGCAGGATGCTGTTGGCGTCCTTGTTGTGCTTGAGGCCTAGATTGAGGATTTCAAACATTCTCTCCAGCTTGCTGCTTCCGATTGTTGATGAAAATTTCCTGAAGATGTGGGAATAGGAGTGGCGGCCTGATGCCTTTGAATAGTGAGCGTTGATGCTGGCGAAGAGCTCGCTCAGCAGGCCGAACTCTTTCATCTCGGCCAGCCGGGAAATCACTTTTGAGGACGGTGTGCCCTTTGGCATTCTTGCAGCCGCATAGAGGGCAGGAACAAGGTGGCATTCAAGCTCCTCCCGGTACTTACTTGCCAGATAAGAAGGGAGGTTGAAGAGGAGCGAGAAGAGGAAGAAAGAGGTGAAGAGTGAAATCCAAAGGTTGGAGAGCAGGAAGATGATGAAGAAGGCGATAAGTGATGCAGTTATGGCTGCCTTGCGGTAGGTTTGTTCGTCCTTTATGTTGTGTTGCTTGAGAAACTGAAGGAAGGCTGCGGCCCGCGAAACCTTCTTTCCCTTCGCAAGTGCTAGCTGGTAGTCTGTCATTTCAATCAGGCTGGATTGTTTTCATTTTGGCAAACATGAGTAATGAGAGGAGGGGCAGCAGGACGAGGAAAATTGCATAGATGAGGGCAGGGGTCTGGGAGAAGGTTCCTGTAAAGGCGATGATGAAGGCTAAAACGGCAGGCAGGAGGGCTGTCAGGGTCACGACAAGCATCGAGAGGAGGGATGATTTTGAGGCAAATTCCTGATACTGGCTTTTCTTTTCCTCAATAAAGTGGCGGGCGAGCCTTAACGCAAGCTCGGAGGATTCCCCTGTAACACCTATCCTGCAGGTCTGAAGCACAATGCTTACAAAGCGGTCATAGTTTTTCGAGCCAATTTCCTTTTGGCTGATTGAAAATGCTTTTTCAAGGGAGCTTCCTTTTTTGAACTGTTGAATTACGCCGAGTAGTGCTGTAGACAACTCGCCAAAGTTCATCTCGGAGATTTTCTTTAGGGCTTCTTCAGGTCCGATGCCAAGGGAGAGCAGCTGGGCAAAGTAGCGGGTTGCGAAAGGGAGCTCGCTCTCGAGTCTCTTGACTTTCAACGCCTTTAGAAACCCTGCTGAAATTGTTTTCAGCATCTTAGCCTCCCTGAATCTTTGTGAAGAAGTCTTTATCGCTTAAGGGTTTGAGGGATTTCAGAATCCTCTCCCGTCGCTTGAGTTCCTTCATGAAGGTGGATATTTTTCCGGAGAAGTAAAGTTTTGATATTGATTTCACAAGCTCTGCGTCTAGTGTTTTCTTTTTGAGCAGGTCTTTGGCAAAGTCGTAAGAGAAAAGGGTTTTGAGTTTTGGTAAAGCGTTGAACTTTTTTGTTATCTCAACTATCTCAGTAACCGTTCGGTGGGTCCTGCAGTCAGATTTTTTTTCATACCTCTTGCAAACCACAAGAAGGTTGATTGCCGTCAGGTCGCGTGGGGAAAATCCTTGTTCGTTTAATCTTTGGATTGCAAAGTTGGAATTTTCTGCATGGTAAGTGAAGTAGGTGCCGAGGGCTTGTCCGGCAAGGCAGGAATCTTTTAGGGCTTCAACTTCCTGCGGGCTCCTCACCTCCCCTATTATCACCCGGCCAGGCCGTAACCGGAGCGAGTCAAGGATTGCATCCTGCAGGGTTATGTCGAGGTTTTCAACAGAAATCATTCTCACATACTGCTCCTGCGGTATCTGGATTTCAGGTGTTTCCTCCACGCACAAGACCCTTTGGTGGTAAGGAACGAATCGGAAGAGTGCATTGAGAAGGGTTGTTTTTCCGGCTCCGGTGTTGCCAACAATTCCTACGTTGCAACCTGCTTCGAAAATAATCCAGAGAAAGGCCGCAGCTTCGTAGGTTAGCATATTCTTTTTAATCAGGTCAAGGACGGTCAGGGGACGAACTGAAAACTTTCTTATGTCAAGAGAATAGTCCCGGGAATAGGGAGGCATGAGTGCAGCAATCCTGTCGCCACTCTTCAGCACGCCGTGTGCCCGCGGGTGGGTTTCGTCTATCCGTCGTCCGATAGACGAGAGGATTTGGTTTACCTTTTCAACAAAGTAGTCTGGCCGGTCAAATGTTAGGTTGGTTTTGCACATGCCAAACTTCCTGTGATAGACGTAGATTGGCTTGTTGAGCCCATTGACCATTATTTCCTCGAGCTCGTCGTCCGGCAGGAGGAGCGAGAGCGGCCCAAGGCCTTCGCCAGACATAATGTAGCAGACCTCTGCATACACTTTCTTCTCCCTGTCTGACAGTTTCTTCCCCTTGATGCCTAACGCACTAGAGTATTTTGAGACAAGGTTTTGAAGGTCTTTCTTCCTCTCGTCACCGAGCGACTGGAAATCTGCCTTCTCCTCGTAAATCTTCAGAACCTTCTCGATGCGGAAGATGTCGGTTTCGGACAGGGGCGGGATTTCCGTAATCCTGTAAATTGGAAAGAACTCCTTCTTCGTCCTGACTATCTCTCCGTAGGGCGCCTTGCCAACTCTTTTTCCGGAAGGCATTCTGAGAACTGCAAAGCCGAGGGAGCCACCCATGAGCAACTAAGGGGCAGGGGTCTTATTAAGATTGCTTGGTTTTGTGCTTTATTACGGCAAAGTAACCCCTGATTAATCGACGCTAAGCGATGTTTTTGTAGAAACCAAACAGGTGTAACGCAATTATTTATACTCGAACCGCCTATATACTCTTGGCCGCGGGGGTAGAAGTCAAGGGCCTACAGGCAAACAAACCTTACGGAACTTGGAGACAGGAATCATAAGGAAGTTGCCTCAAATCTTTTGGCTCAATGCTGCACGGGGGGTGCATAAGCCGATAGGATTTGCACCAAAGTGCATCCATCCTATCTCCCGGCCACCTCTCACTTATTGGCAGCCTCACATGCCAATTTGGAAGGTGAAAAAGACTTGGGGGTAATTGACAAGTCTTGAGAGGATGTTCCGAAAGGACAACCCATTCCTGATTAGGCGGGGTAAAGACCGAGTAGGATGTCCTCCTTCTTGTGTTGTTTCAGAACGAGTTGGCGGTTTCTATTGAATGCTTTACCGCGAACTGGTCCCACTTGCCCTTGTTCTTGGCCCTCATTTCAATAACTATTAAGGCCCCAATTGTAAATCCCACGCCAAAGACAATTATCCAGTCAAGAAACATTGCAAGGGGGAAGGCTACGTGTTTCAGGGAAGGAAAGATGTTTTCAATCGTTATGGCAAGCCATCCAAGAAAACCTAGGTGAAGGTCACCAAATCCCGGGAGGAAGATTGTCATAAGGGAGGCGATGAAGAAGCAGAGGCCGAAGGTTACCGCAATTACACCGATGTAAGTTTTTTCATTCATTTTTTCCCGAGCCTCCTGGGCTCGTTTTCCAGCCCGCCTATTATACTCAGGGTGAACCCGGCAAGAACAAAGACTAAGCCCAGAAACCCAAAGCCAAGTATGCCATACTTCAGGTACCCGGCATAGTCGCAGCTAAGCGAATTCTCGTCAAAGGTGCATTGCCTTGAAAGTTGCTGGTAGATTATGCCACCTAAAATTGCCGATACAAGAACGAGGATTATGCCTGCATTTAGGAGAAGGGTTGGTGCAGAAAAGGATAAACCGACCATCAGCCCAACTAAGGCAGACAAACATTTATTACTTTCCCATCACCTGACTCCCTATGGACGAGATGGACAGGCGTTTTGACGAAGAGGAGCTGAAAGAGCTGAATGAAAGGGTTCTTACCTTCAGGATTCAGAATATGGAGCAGACGCTTCACGACCTTCAGGTCAAGGTCAATCTGCTGAAAGGCCTTGAGACGAAGGTTGAGTTGATGGAGAAGCGGCTTGGAAAAATCGAGGATGTGATGAGAAGGGGCGTCATTCTAGAGCGATAGCTCTTCCTTCAGAAGTCTGCTGATTGTCTGGCCTTCGGCCTTCCCTTTGAACCTCTTCATGGCCATTCCCATGAGGCCGCTTATTGCGTACTTTCCCTTTGACTCAATATAGCCCTCATTTTCGCCAATGAGTTTTTTCAGCTCCCTGCGCAGCTCGTCCTCGGTCAGCTTCTCTGAAGCCAGAGTGTTGAGCGGCATGTTCCTCGCAAGCAGGGCTATCGCGTCAGGGACAACTTCCTTCGTCAGCTTCCCCCTTGCAAGCATTTCAAACATCTCCCTCAGGCTGCTGTCGCTGATGGACGCAATGTCAAGGCCTTCCCTTCTAAGGTAAGGCAGCGTCTCCTCAAGAATACTTGCGGCAAGGGTCGGCCTCACACCAGCCTTGACAGCGTGGTGGAAAACCCTGCTTCGCTCTGAGAGAAGGATAGCCTTTGCAAGGGTGCGGTTAAGGCCAAGCCTCTCAAGCTTCTCGAGCTTCTTCTCAACCGGTTGGGGCGGCTTGATTTTGCTGACAAAGTGTTCGGGAAGAACAATGGGAAGGAGGTCGGTTTCAGGATACATTCTTGCTGCGCCGCCAAGAGGCCGAAGGAAGGAGCTTGAGCCGTCCTCGCGAGCCTGACGGGTTTCCTTTGGCACGCCGTTGAATGCCATTTTACACCTGTCAACAACAACAGCTAGGGCGGTGCGCGCCTGCTCTTTTGAGGCTGAAACAAAAGCGACAAGGTCTCTTGGACCGGCCTCCAGCCTGCTGCGGAGCAGGCCTACTTCCTCAGCGCTTACCCCGTAGGCCGGCATCTCGTCTGTGTGGAAGAAGCCGCGAACGCCGGCCTTGACTCTTACATAGTCAGCCACTTCCTTCCCAAAATGCCTTCCTGCGTGCAGGGGAAGCTTTAGTATGCCTGCAAAGTTTGGAATTCTGACTGCGTAGATGGGAGGCTTGAGAATCCGGCAGGCTGTGCTTTGGAAGATGTCGGTAACGTCCCTGATGCTGGTTTCGAAATCCTTGTCTTTCCCTTTCAGCTGCTTCGCAAGACTGATTAGCGCCTGCTGACGGGCGACTTCGTTTCGGACCATATCCGGAATTAAATCAAGTCGCTGGACGCCCTTGAGTTCAATCCTTTCGCCACCCTTTATCGACACGTTCAGGTCCTGCCTAATGGTCCCGAGCCCCCTCATAACCTTGCCTGTGCTGCGGAGAAGCAAGCCAATCGCCTCGGCGCCTGCTTTCGCCTCGTCCGGCGTAGCCATGTCAGGCGAGGTTGTTATCTCGATAAGGGGGATGCCAAGCCTGTCCAACCGGAAGACTGTTATCTTGTTGCTTTTTGAAATAATCCTTGCGGCGTCTTCCTCAAGGGCGATAGTCTCTATCCTGATTTGCTTCCCGCCAAAGGGCAGGGAGCCGTCGCCTGCCACAAGCAGGGTCCGCTGGAAGCCTGAAGGGCATGAGCCATCAATTATGGCTTTCCTCATGATGTGAAGCTCGCCGAAGGGCTGCGCTCCCAGTCCCTTGGCAACCTCGATAACGATTTTCAATGCCTCAAGGTTGAGTTTGTGCGGCGGCTCCTCGTCCAGCTCAACAAGGCAGGTTGTATCTCGGTAGGCCTCGTAGAGGTAGGCCTTCCCCTTGAGGAACTCGTGCAAAGCAGCCGGGTCAAGCGTCCCGACCTCACTGGCGACAGGACGATGCTTCCGCTCAAGCTTCAAATCAGGCGGGTCCTGCCGCAGGAGGGATGGGCAGGCGCAAAATAACTTAGAGCTCTTCAGCTGTTGGTGAACTTCCAGACCAACCTTTAGCCCAAGCTTGCCCCAGTCCATGCTTTCATATAAGATAGGCAGCTTATATTCTTACTGCCCTATGCTTCTTGGTTAAGCATGACCTTGCCTGGCTCGGCATAGTCCGTTATTTCTAGGTCAAGGCAGCAGGCATGTGGATGGGCTGCATCAAACTTCCTGACACTGACTTTGGCAGTTCCCTCAACAGAAAGAGGCTCGTCACCTTCCCTTTTTCCAACGCCTTCTATGTGGTATATCATGGTTGCACTTCCTGGAGGGGCGTTCTCTCCCTGACGGGAGCAGCCGTAGTTGAAATTGTCCCATCCGCCCAGAGGTTTAACCTGATTTATTTCCTGAAGTTTGATTCCTGCCTGTGTGGTTAGATTGGAAAGCAGACGAACAACATTTCTCATAGGATTGTCTACACCTAGGAAATAGCCCGCATTGGAATCGGATTCTAATGCGCTGAACGGTCTTCCAAGGTCGTGGCGATACTGAATTGGTTGCGCTCGGGTTGACCATGTCTTTCCCGCCCTAACCATTGCACTGGCGTGAAGACTGAACTGGTCGTACTCGGAACCTTCCTTGTCTGTCAGCCTTTCGTGGCGGAGAAGCCCAATCTCTAGGTCATTAATCTCTTCAGCTGTTTCTTCGTGAAAAGGACTCATATCCATTAGGCACTCGCTTACAGCACCCTCAAGTTGCTTCCTGTCTTCCTTGCTAAGATAGTTGTCTACATCTTCCATTGAATGACATATTCCATTCATATTCATCCCTCTTTATTGCTACTTGGAAAGGGTTATGATTTATATAGGTTGCTATGGTCTGTCAGGCTAATACTTTTGGAATGTGTCTTTGAGAAAGTAGCTCACTGGGGTCCCGTTGGCCCTTGTTGCTGTTCCGGAAAGCTCCCTGTACCCGTCGCCTGATTCGACATGGCAAAGGTGGTCTGTTGCTTTCGGCCCGACAATCACATCGGCAAGCGTTCTTGCCGCCTCGACCGCTTTGTGCTCGCCTTCGACGCGGCCGCTTCGGACAGGGACGTGGGAATTCCAACCATCGCCAAGAAGTTCGCCAGTTATCTTGTGCTTCCAAGGGAAAAGGCTCCGCTCGTCCTCGTGGCAGAGTTCCTTGACAGCGCTGTCGAAAGGCTTCTGGCCTTCGCCGTATCTCCAGTCCCGGCAGGCTTCTTTCTGGAGCTCTAAAAGGCGGGAAAGATAGCCTAGAAGCTTGCTTACACGCCTCCCCATAGATGAGTGGGGACTTTGGGATTTTTAAGGGTTTTTAATTTATTCCATCTTCTCTGGAGCTGCTTCAACAGGCGGTTGGTAAATCGTTACCTTGGCTTCATCATACTGGATAGTTAGCTTTTTCGGGCCAACGATTGTAACGCCGTTAGACATTTTGCAAACTGACTGGAAATCGGCTTCTGCAAGCTGCATGCCATTCTCCTGCCCGATGGGGTTGAGATGGAAACCTTTTCCTATTTTCCCGAGAATCCTGCCGCCAGCATAACCAAGTTTTTTGGCCTCTTGGTCAACGTGGTTGTTTACTGTCAAATATGCGCTCTGAATTAAATCTGGGTCTGTATGTAACATATACCATTAGGAAGTGGGGGCTTTTTAAGGGTTTAGGTTGTTGCTTCGGCGACTTCCTCAAGCTTCAGCACTTTTGGGCCTGAATCTGTGAGTTCGAATTCAACATCATATCTGAAGTTGTCGGCCTGTCCTCTCGTTTCCGCATCAACGCTCATCTTGAAGAAATCCCTGTCGCTGTAGGGGGTGTACTCGTCCACATTTAGGACAGCTTTCCTCACCTTGTACCCTTTGAACTCGATATCTTTGACAACTGCATCTCTCAGGTCTTCCACAAATCCTGTCTCGTAGTAGCTGTCAAGCGCTGCTCTGGCTTCCTTGCTGATGTAGGTCCTGTGGATTTGTCTTTTCTTAAGGTACATCTTGCTTCCTCAAGGCCTTCCCGGTCGGGTTTTTAAGGGTTTATGCTTCGGCAGGTTGGGCGTATATCGAGATGTCGACATCCCAAGCATACTCTGATCTTTCGCCTGATGGGGACGACCGACCGCACAGTTCAAAGTAACTATCTTTTCCATTTCGCCTAACTTCATAAGTGACAGCGGCATCCCTTAGGTCCGTTAGTGCGACAGCATCCCTTAGTTCTTTCTCCATTGGTCCTTTTGGTGCTGTCGAGTTAATGCGTACTTTACCGCGAGACACTCGGGTTTTGTGGGAGATGCGCGCCTTGACACTGTATCTATCTCCGGATTCTTCGTCATGGAAAGCCCACCCTATGGCGTCGTCCAGAGAAAGGCATCTTTTTTCGGATGGTTTGCCGTATCGAAGCCTGTTCCAGACCTGTCTAACAAGACCTCCCATAGACCACTAAAAAGTGCTGGCTTTTTAAGGCTTTTGAAAAATAAAAAGATTGGCGGAGTCCTAGGGTCAGTAGGGTGTCCGCCAATTAAAGGTTCGACAACCTTTTTGTGGGTCGGGGGTGTATACCAGTTTGGTATGGGTGGTGGCCCATCTCGCGCCCTCCTATCCGATGGGGTAGGCTGGCTTGAGCATAATGCTGGCTCAAGACTTGGGGCAGACGGAGGGGGGTAAGTTAGGGGGGTGGCCTAAAAATAATCTTCCGTCCGCCCAAGTTGAGTTTAAACCAGCAGGGGTATCCCCAAGGTGTTGGCTGTCTTCTTGGTCTCGATGGAAGACTCCCTTGCATTGACTGGCCCAAGGATGTGTGGTGACTTAACCCCTGTGATGATAGTCATCACACGGATGGTCCCCTCAAGGGCTGGGTCAATTCTCGCTCCCCAGATAACCTGGGCTGAGCTGTCAAGGTCTTTCGCTACCATCTCACCAATCTGGGTAGTTTCCTCCAGAGTCATGTCAGGGCCTCCAACAATGTGGATAAGTGCGCCTGTCGCTCCCTGGTAGGAGACATCCAACAGTGGGTTGGTTAGGGCTTTTCTTACAGCCTCTTCCGCCTTGTTTTCGGATGTTGATTCACCGACTCCTATTACTGCTACGCCTCCATTGGTCATAATCGCCTTCACGTCAGCATAGTCTAGGTTTACTAAGCTCGGTACCGCAATTGTCTCGACAATTCCCTTTATCATGGTTGCAATCAGTTCGTCTGCAACTGCAAAGGCCTGGCCTATCGGCAATTTGCCGGCGACTTCGACCAGCCGGTTGTTGTCGATGACGATAACTGTGTCAGCTATCTGCCTGAACTCATAAAGTCCGCCCTCGGCCTTGAAAATCCTTGCACGTTCCATCTTGAACGGCATGGTTACTACGCCAATGACGATAGAGCCTTGCTCTTTTGCAAGCTGGGCAACTATTGGAGCTGCGCCAGTTCCTGTCCCGCCACCAAGTCCTGCGGTGACAAAGGTCAGGTCTGCGTTCCTAAGCAAGTCCTTTATGTCGTTCCTGGACTCTTCCGTGGCTGCTCGCCCAATTTCAGGGTAGCCTCCCGCTCCGAGTCCTTTAGTTAGCTCTCGTCCAATCAAGAGCTTTTTGTCTGCCTCCCTAGCGTCAAGATGGAGCTTGTCAGTGTTTATTGCGATGACAGTTGCTCCCTTTACGCCAAGTCGGTATAGTCTGTCAGCTGTGTTGTTGCCAGCACCGCCGCATCCCATTACAACTATTCTGGCTTGCCCGACATCCATGTCAGAGCCAGAACTTTCTTTATTTGCCGTGTTCTGTATGATGAAGTCCATTTTTTTTACCTTCCCCATCGGTTTATCGTTAGATTTTTCAGAAAGAAGTATAGTTCTCGCTATAGCAATGGCTATATACTAGTCTAGCTACTTCTATCTTAACCCAAAAAATACGAATCTGTTTGCCCAACAGATTTCAGCTAACCGGAAATTAAGTTGCCCAACTTAACTTGCCCACCGGATGCTAACTCACTAAATTACCCTATATTTGGGTATATATTCATTCGTTCAGTCTTATCCATGTTTTCCAGTATATACTTCCGGCGGATTTTTTTGAAAACTAAATCAAAAACGTGTTGAACTTAGGCGAAGAGAAGGGGTCGCCTGTTGAAAGGGAGCTTCCAGTCAAGGAAGAACTGCTGCATCTCGCTGTCGTGTTCCGGAGGGATTGACAAGACGCCTTTGGCAAGGGCTGTCCCCTTGACCTGCTTGAGGATTCCTACATTTTTGTTCCTTCCCTTGAGAGCGTAGAAGAACCGGACTTTGTCAGACTGGGTGAATCCTTTCAGGTCGTACCAGTAGAGGACAGAAGGGGTGTAGCCTAAGGTTTGGGCGAATTTTTTCCCGGTCTTCAGGCTGATACCCTCGTTGAGAAGGGTTGTCCACAAGGTGCGTTTTGGAAAGGACGACGTCTTCAGAGTGGAAAGGTGGACTTTTTCTCCGAATTTCTTTTCAAGCCTGCTTGTGTCAATATCTCCATCTACAATCAGGCAGACATCTATGTCGTTTGGCTGGAGCTTTCCCCTTGCAAAGGAGCCGAAGAGGACGATGTCCTTGATGTTTGGATTTTTAATCTTCCTTGCTATTGAGCTCAATCTTGAAAAGCTTGGCAACTTCAATAACTCCACCTCTCATCTTGACTGCGTCATCTTCCCCAAGCCTTGCGCGGTAGCCCCTTGTGTATGTTGAAAAGAGGTCGCTTACGATTTCATAGGCCTGTGGGAAGTTAAGCCTTAGGATTTTGAACCGTTGGTCATGATTTTTGACAAAAAGGGTCTGCTTCTTGAAAATGCTCAGGTCGCAGGCAGCGACTATTGCCTTGAAGTAGAGGCTTGCTGCGGAGTTGAACTTTCTTTCCTTAAATAGGCCTTCTCCGCTCTGCCAGAACTCCATCAGGTTTTCAAACAGCTCTTCCTCGCCCATGTTAAACTATTTAACAAGGAGGTTATTTTTAAGCTTTTCTGTTAAATCATTTAACAAAGGGGTTCGATTATTGGGCTTGATATAAATTCACGTAGTCCCGCCATGGCCCTTCCGATTGGGGCACGGAAGCCTTAATTGCTGACTCGACTACTTCGTTGTAAGCCTCACGATTTTTGGGACGGACGAACTTTTCTGTCTTCGAAGTCACGGCTTTGAGAATGTCTTTGACAGCCAATCCGGGCCTTGCGTTCTCCCACGTAGCCAGCGCATCTTGCGCCACTCCAATAAACCCGGTGCCGAAGATGCCGTGCTCGCAGCCTAGGCTGGAGTAAAGGTGACAGCCAAGGCTTGTCACAAAGCCCTGCGATTTTTCAAGGTCGAAGTTTTTTTCGTTGTAGATGTGCCAAAGGCCAAGACATCTATCGTTTGTTTTCGCCCTGTTGATAAATGCTTCGGCTGGTTTTTTTCCGTCTGCGTAGAGTATTACCTGCGGGTCTGTTATATGTCCTTCCTCGTCAAGGGGGTCGGTGATTGAAGAGTAGCCCGAGGTTGTTTGCTGTCTCGTTTTGAGCGGTGTGACAATTGCGTGACGCTCGAAGTTATACACAGGAGGTCCGTCCTTGCAAAGCTTATTGTAGGAACTTAATGGTATATCTGTCTTGTCGGGCATCTTGCCCTGAAGAAGACTGGTGATGACGTCTTGGTTCGGGAACACGCGTTCAAGGTCGACTAAATAGTCTATCTTCAGGCCCCCTTGGCCTTTTTCTTGCAGTTTGCGTGCTTTCCTAAGGATTTTTGGAGTGAGGACGCCGTTACCGTCTCTTCCGTAGTTGAGTGTTATTACGACAGGCTCGCCTGCATTTGTGAATACCCCTTCTTTGTCGATTCCTGAAAGCTCTTCTGTTCCGGCCGCCAGCAGCCCTTTGTATGGCCAGTGTGTCATCAAGAGGTACATTGGTGCGACAAGCCCCCCCTTCTTTGCGTGCTTTATTGCCGCTTTCATAGCGTCAGGAAGCTCCCGTCTGCCGAAAAATTCGCTTTCGAGAACTGTTCTGGTTGGTTTTCTTGCCAGTTCGATTGCCATGAGTTTCTGAAAGGTAGAATGTTTATAAAGATTTCCGTTGTTTAACCACTTAAGAGAGGTCTTAGATTAAGAAGGTGTTAAAGGCGGTTTTTTGGGTGAGCTCGCCTGCGATGTTGGTTTTCATCTTGGCTGCGACATCTTTTGGATAGTTGGCAAGGACCCACATTAATTTTACATAGGCGACCTCGGGCAGCATGTCTTCTCCGTAGATGGCGCCGAGGGAGGAGACCTTCCTCAGGTTGGAGTAGACATAGGCGTTGGTCCGTCCGTAGATGCATTGGGAGGTCACTACGACCTTGATGCCGGCGTCGATGGCTTTCTTTATTGGTTTGAGAATGCTGCCCAACCCTTTGGTTGGCACGTGGCCAAAGCCGGTTCCCTCGAGGACCAAACCCTTGTACTTTTTGGAGATGAAGTGGTCAATGTAGGAAGGGTTTAGGCCGGGGTAGACCTTTACCAAGGCGACCTTCTTTTCAAGCTTGTCCATCAGTTTGACCTTTCTCGAGCTGGAGTGGTTGAAATCCTGCCGCAGCAGCTCAAGCTTGCCGTCGGGCCAGACTTTTGCAAGAGGGGTGTCGTTTATTGAGCGGAAGGCGTCCCTTCTCTCAGTGTGCATTTTTCGAACCTTGGTGCCCCGATGGGCAAGGCAGTAGGTGTCTTCGCTTGTGCCGTGCATGCAAAGCATTACCTCGCCAATGTCGCTGGTCGCCAGAATGGTTGAGCACAAGAGGTTGAGCATGGTGTCGGAAGAGCCGCGGTCGCTCGACCGTTGGGAACCGGTCAGGACGACAGGCTTGCCTAGATTCTGAAGCATGAAGGACAGTGCAGCCGCTGTATAGTGCATAGTGTCGGTGCCGTGGGCAAGGACGACCCCTTCGCCGTGGGCGAGCTCTTTTGCCGTTGCTTTGGCGATTTTCTGCCAGTCGCTTGGCTCCAAATCCTCGCTCATCACACTCATCAGGTCAATTGTCTTAATGTTGGCAAAGTCGACGATTTTTGGGGAGGAATTGACAAGGTCTGTTGGGCTAAAGGCAGCGCTGACCCCGCCGGTTTTGTAATTTACTCGGGAGGCAACTGTTCCGCCTGTGCCAATGACGGCGACGCCGGGGAGTTCGGGGTTGTGGGAGATTTTGGCGGTTTTCGCCTTGACTGGCTGGCCGGCTTTGGTTAACTTGACCTTTGCGTTGGAAGCTCTGACCGAGATATTGTAGCCATTTTCAAGCTTAAGGACTATTGTGTCTGGAGATGAGTCAGAGCAGGGCATTAGGATGCCGGTGGAACTCTTGTCGTTTCGACTGACAAGGATTTTGTCGCCCTCTTTTGCCTTGCCGAGGAGTTTCCTGACTTTTGGAGAGTATGGCATACTGTGAAAATAGGCAGGTTGGGTATTTAGGGGTTTCTGAATCTAGAAGACCAGCTGTTTGTAGCTTTCCAGGTTGTCGCGCTTATCGCTCTTGTCTCCTTTTATGTTGCTTTCGTCAAAGACGTCTTCAAGATACTCTCCAGGGGGGCGCTTGGCGGCAACTTTCTTATGCTTTTTCTTTCGCTTAAGCTTCTCTTTCCTCTCTGCGGAGATAAACTCCCAATCTTCTGCCATATCCTAGTTTAAACACTTGGAGGTTTTAAGTTTTGTTTAAAAAATGGGTGGGGGGAGAGCGGGGGAAAGTTTGTGGCTTAAAACTTTTGCTCTTCCCCTCATTGGTGAGGCATCACCAAGCTCTAGAGAGAACTCGGGCTTTAAATAAGTTTGTCACTCTGGAAAGGTTAATTGCCTACATTCCGGGCATTCCGCCCATTCCGGGTGGCATTCCTGGCGGTGGCCCGCCTCCTTTCAGTTCGCCTGCGGCAATGACATCATCTATCTTGAGAATCATCATTGCAGTCTCGCTTGCTGACTTAATGGCCTGAGTCTTCACAAGCAGCGGTTCGATAATCCCTTTCTTGCCAAGATTGGCTATCTTTCCCTCAAGCACATCGACACCAGCTTCAGTTTGACCTTTCTCATGGGCCGCCTTCAGGCTTACAAGAATGTCGATAGGGTCAAGGCCGCCATTCTCAGCCAGGGTCCTTGGGATGATTTCCATTGCTGCAGAAAAGGCCTCAATGGCAAGCTGTTCCCTTCCGCCAACCTTTGGAGCGTACTTCTTGAGGGCGAGGGCAACTTCTATCTCAGGGGCTCCGCCGCCTGAAACAATCTTATGCTCCTCGAAACTCTTTCCAACAACCTTTATGGCATCGGAAATGCTTCTCTCAGCCTCGTCAATAATGTGCTCTGTCCCGCCCCTGATAAGGATGGTAACGGCTTTCGGGTTCCTGCACTCCCTGACAAAAATCATGGAGTCCCCGGCAAGCTTCTCCTCCTTGACAATCTTTGAGTGGCCAAGGTCGCTTTTCGACAGGTCGTCTAGGCTTGTGGCAATTTTTGCGCCTGTAGCTCTGGACAATTTCGTCATATCACTTTCCTTCACCCGCCTGACGGCAAGGATGCCCTTCTTCGAGAGATAGTGCTGGGCCAAATCGTCGATTCCCTTCTGGACAAAGAGGACGGTCGCACCTGTTGCAGCAATCTTGTCAACCATTTTCTTAAGCATGTCCTCTTCCTTCATCATGAAGGCTTCAAGCTGCTCAGGGGAAGTTATCCTGATTGAGGCGTCTGTCTCAGTCTTCTCAATCTCCAAAGCCGAGTTGACAAGGGCGATTTTTGCGTTTTCCACCCTAGTTGGCATACCTGAGTGGACCCGCTCCTTATCGACAATTATCCCGCTAATCAGCTCGCTGTCGTCCAGGCTCCCGCCTGCCTTTTTCTCAACCTTAAGGTTGTCTATATTGACTTTCGGGTTGGAATTTTCCGTCTCGGCAATCTTTGAGACGCCGTCAACGACAAGTTTTGCAAGGTGGTCGCTTGAGGCCTCAGTTACCCTGCCCTTCATGGTGGTTACTGCGATGTCCACAAATATCTTCTTGTCGCTTATCTTTATGTCGCGTGCGTTTTTCTCCAAAACCTCCTGGGCCTTGGCTGCAGCCATCCTGTAGCCGTTGACAATTATGGAAGGGTGGATATTCTGGTTAAGCAGTTCCTCGGCCCTGCGAAGCAGCTCGCCTGTCAGGATGACAGCTGTTGTTGTCCCGTCACCGACAATATCTTCCTGTGTCTTTGCGACTTCCACAACCATCTTGGCTGCAGGGTGCTCAATTTCCATTTCCTTCAGAATTGTGACACCATCGCCTGTGACAACAATGTCACCCAGCGTGTCGACAAGCATTTTGTCCATTCCTTTTGGACCCAATGTCGTCTTAACAACCTCGCCGACTGCTCGTGCGGCAAGAATATTCATCCTCTGGGCATCTCGTCCCAGAATCCTTTGGGCTTCGTCGCCCATAATAACCATAGGCTGCTGGCCTTGTAGTTTCTTAGTCATTTTTAATCACCTTTTATCATAATTGGGAGGTTAAATGGTAGGAGGGGGTTTTTAAAGGTTGATGCTTCTAGCAACTCAATTATAGCCAAACAGCCCATTATGTCCCATATGGTACTTGAGGCAAGCCTTTCGGCTAAGTGGGCAGAAAAAGACTTTCTCAGGGATTTCTTCTTCGCATTCCTGATTGGCTGTGTCGCATTGACAATGAGCCATACCCTCTTCAACAAGAGTGCAAGCATTTTTGCAATTGCCCTGATAAGTGTTGCAACTGTCACCTTGCTGACAAAGGTGCTTGGAAAGGAGGAAAAAAAGGCTTACCTTGCCGCAAAAAAAGGATATGAAGGTCGCTTCCTTGAAGAGCACGAGCCGGCCATACAGTTTCTCCTTACCTACTTTTTTGCAATTGTCTGTGTCTTCGCCATGTTTTATTTTGTCTTGCCTCCGTCGGCTCACAGCATCTTCGAAATTCAGTTTGAGGGAATTAGTGAGCTATCAGCTTTGGAACAGGCCCATCCAATAACTTCATTTGCAAGCAATCTCGTGATTCTTGTTTCAACCTTCATCGTGGCTCTTGTCTTTGGCGGCGGCATTGCATTTGTCCTCACTTGGAACGCTTCAGTCGCAGGAGTCCTTCTTGGCATGGTCGCGCTTGACCCTGCGGGAAATAGCCCGATACTTCTCCTGTTAATCTTGCCTGAGCTGCTTGCCTACCACATTGCAGGGATTGCTGGGGGGATAATGTCGGCAGGAATTACCAGACACGGAATCAGAGGCAAGGCGTTCAAGTACATTACGCGGGATGTGAGCAAGCTTATTGCTTTGGCTGTCGTTAACCTAGTTTTCGTTGTCGTGCTTCAGCGGGTTTTCATGTAACTATTTAAATGTCAGACGCCGTTCCAAACTGATGAAGAAAGCCTTCCAAAAACTAATTGCATTTTTCATAAACTCCCCCGCAAAGAGAACTGTGCAGGCTATTGGTGTTGAGTCGGAACGGGTTGACGAAGCCTACATTGACTTGAAAAACAAAATCCATCTTGACAACTTTGTCAAGGTCCCGAAAAACAAGAGAATAGTCCTGCTGCCGCAGTGCTTGCGGAGGAGAAAATGCAAGGCCAAAAAGACGGATTTAGGTTTTGTTTGCGCCAGCTGCAGCCCGAAGAGCTGTCAGGTTTACAAGATAATAAAGAAGGCCAAAGAGTTGGGATACTTGGGGACTTTCGTCCTCCCCGGCGGAAGCATGGTGCCCAAGGTTTTCAAGAAGACGAAGCCAAAGGCCGTGATTGGCGTTGCCTGCCCGAAAGAGCTGGGTTTGGGGATTCCGGTTGCTGAAAAAGCAGGGCTTGCTGTTCAGGTTGTCAAGCTTAAGAAAGACGGCTGTGTTGATACTGAAGTTGAGCTGGTTGATGTTTTTGAAAAGCTAGAGCTCTAAGGAGAAGGCCCCGTCATCAATCGGCATGAAGGCTATGCCACTGGCGAACCCCTTCAGCTCGCTGAGCAGCTTCCTGTAAAATTTCTCAAGCTTCTTCCTGTTCCCTGCAAGGGCTGCCGCTTCCTTCGGAAGGGTGATTCCCGGCACTTTTGAGAAAAACTCAACAGACTTTTTGTTGGAAAAAAGCAGGATGCCGAAAATGACAGGCACATCGACCGACTTTGCGTAGGCCTTGGCTTTTTTTGCGTCGAAGACAGGCTGGGTCATAATGAAGTTTGCCCCGGCGCTGACTTTCCTCCCTATCTTCTTAAGCTCAGCCTCGAGGTTGTTTGCGTTTGGGTTGCCTCCTGCCCCGGGGAAGAGGCTACAACCTGCCTCACGGTTGAGTTTCCC
This sequence comes from Candidatus Altarchaeota archaeon, assembly GCA_030622515.1. GTDB lineage: Archaea > SpSt-1190 > SpSt-1190 > DYHY01 > DYHY01 > JAUXGB01. The sequence goes on along the minus strand of JAUXGB010000002.1, from coordinate 8,826 downwards.
AATCTCCTCAAGCAGGGTTATTGAGTGGCGCTCAAAGACCGGCTTTGCCAGCCGGGTCGCATCCCCTGTAAGGGCTAAGATGTTCCTTAGGCCAAGCGCATGGGCGCCAAGCAGGCTTGCCTTAATCTCGTTTAGGTTCCTGTCCCTGCAGGTGAAGTGGACAAGGGTTTCCCTCTTTACTTTCTTCTCGATAAGATGGGCGACAGGGATGGGATTCATTAGCGGGCGCCCGAGCGGCGAATCAACAACGGTGATAAGGTCGATATCTCCCATAAGCCCGGCGTGCTTGAGAACCCCGGAAATGTCTGAATTCTTCGGCGGAATAACCTCGAGGGCCCGGACAAATTCCCCTTTCGCAAGCTTTTCCTTCAGCATGGGTTGAGAAAAAGGCAGAGGTTTAACTAATTTACCAAACCACTTTGACTTCGTCAGTCCGCTGCCGGGGGGAGATGTCGTGGGTTGCTTCGCAAACGCCTGCCTGCGCCATCAAAACCCCTGTCCAAGCAATCATTGCGCCGTTGTCGCCGCTGACGCTTTCCGGAACAACGTAGCTTTTTGCCTTGCGGGCTTTGGTCATCTTTGCCATCATCTCCTGAAGGCGAACGTTTGCCGCGACGCCGCCGGTGAGGAGCACTTCCTTCTTGCCTGTGTGGGCTAAAGCTCGTTCAACAACCTCGGTCAGCATGGCAAAGCCTGTCTCTCTGAAGCTGTGGGAAATGTTTTCGTTTGACTCTTTTCCAATCAGTCTGCTGGCATGGGTAAGGAGACCTGAGTAGGAGAGATCGGTTCCCTTGACACTGTACGGCATTTCAATAAACTTGTCAGCTTTTTCTGCAAGCCTTGCAGTTACAGGTCCGCCCGGAAAACCATAGCCCATCCTTCTCGCAAGAACATCCATCGCGTTGCCGATTGGGATGTCAAGGGTTTCCCCGAAGACGCGATAGCGGCCGCCAGCTAGGGCGAGCACCTGAGTGTTGCCTCCCGAGACGTAGAGGACGACAGGGTCTTTCGTGCCGGTAGCTAGCTTGCCAATCTCGATGTGAGCGACGCAGTGGTTGACTCCCAGCAGCGGCAGCTTTAGTTCCTTGGCAAGATTTCTTGCGGCAGTGAGACCCACCTTTAGGCAGGGCGGCAGCCCCGGTCCTTTACTGTAGGAGATTAAATTGAGTTTTGAAAAATCAAAAGAGTTTTTTGCCTTGGCAAGCAGCTTGCTGGCAACAGCCTCATGATGCGCCTTTGCCTCGGCAGGGATTATGCCTGAGCCTTTGGGAGGTTTGTAGGTTTCGCGAAGGTTGAGACAAATTTTTCCCTTGGGCCCGACTATGCCTATCCCGAAAGTATGCGCTGTTGACTCTATCCCGAGGGATATCATAGAAAAGAGAAACTACTTGCCCTTTTTATCCTTGTTGGGTTCCTTGGCGGCCTTCTTCTCCTCGAAGATTGTGTAGTGGCAGCGACCGCAGTAGAGCCGTCCCTTGTGCTTTGCCATAAGGGTGCCTGAACCGCAGCGGGGGCATGATTTCTTGAGCCTGACAACCCTGTTTCCCTCGATCTTGTAACTTTCAGCCTTCTTTGGTGAGGATTTGTTTTTCTTCTCTTCTTTAGCCATAGAGCTTTCGCCTTCGAGCCCCTTTTTAAGTTTTGTCTTGGGTAAGGTTATTAAGCGGCTGCTGGCTAGACAGCCTGTGGAAGCCTTTGTTGAATTCGAGAACAACAGGTTTGCAATAGGATACTTTGGCCGTCGCCGGAAGCTCGCCGTGGTGGTTGTCTCCCCTTCGGGAACTGCCAGAATCTTCCTCCCAAATGTAAGCCTTCGGAAGCTTGGCAAAGACCCATATGAGCTGGGGCAGGATGCTATGCAGCCGATAGTTGAGGAGAAAGGCAAGTTCTACGCAGTTTACCCTGCTGAAAAGACTGGCAAGCACAGGGCGCTCATCTTTGTCGATGGGTGCAAGCCGGTCGAGAAAACCTTCACTGTTGGCAGGTACGAGGTCAAGCCTTCGATAGACCGCTACTTCTGAAGCCTCTTCGCGTAGTTGACCATCATCTCCCCCTGGTCAAACCAGAAGTCAACATTCCAGTAGAGGTAGCATGATGTCTCGGCCAGCAGCAGGGCCTGAAGGGCTTTTTCCGACTGCTTTTTCCTGTGAAAGCTCTTCGAAAGCGCTTCTACCTTTTGCCTCAGCTGCTCCCGCCGCTCCCCTTGGGTCCAGTTGGAATGGCTGCCTGTCCAGGAGCCTCCCTGAACCTTCAACTTGACTTCTTCCTTCGGGCCGTATGGATAGTACTTTTCAAGGAACTGGCTGACAAGCATCGAGCCCACCTTCTTGCTCTCGAGCTTTGTGAAGAAGGGGACAAAGGTGTCTTTGAAAAACTGGTTCATCATTACGTTCCCGTTCTCCCCGTCACTTGCAGGACAAACGAGGGCAGGCACCTTGCCGGAATGGTGCTGGATTGAAAGTGCTTTTTCGTAAACCCCTTTCGCATCGCATCCTGCCTGCTGGTCAATAAAGTCGTACCTCATCCTGAAGATGACAGGAATCTTTTCTTTTCCCTGCTTAAGTATCCATGGCTTTACGCAGTAGCTGACCCGCTTCTCCCAGGAGAACTTCTTCTCCCCCTCAATCGCTTCTGTCGGGAGAATGAGCCAATGGTAGCCTGCTTTCTTCACCTCGTGAATCAGCCGCTCTAAATCCTTTCCTCCGGGAACACCCTGCTCAGGCAGCCAGAAGCCGTGCACCTGCTTAAGAGCCGAAGAGCCGAACAGCTTGGAAAAGGTTTTCCGCCACTCGGTGATTTGCATTTCCCAATCAACCTTGGGGGTTATCGGGAAGTAGCAGTGGCTGTAGGCTGTCCCTGCAAACTCAATCGCTTTCGGGTAGGCTTTGAAAACTTTTTTGTAGGCGGCAATGATGTCACCGACTTTTTCCCCATCAACCTCAACTGTTGCAAGGCGTTCGCCCATGGAAGACAGGGTTTCAAGCAGGAGCCCTGAGAAGTCAAGCATCATTTTCGGGCTAAAGCCCTCTTTCGATAATCGGTAGCAGTAGGTTGCAGGGTTCTTGTAAGCGCGAAGCATCTTTTTTGCGTCGCCAGACTGCTGGCTGTCGGGAGAATCCAGCATCTTTTCAAGGTTGGAAACAAGCTTGCCGCCCTGCCAGACCATCGGCTGGTGCATGTGAAGCCAAGGAACATAGGATGCATCCATGCTGTTTAGACAAGTTTTATAGCTAAAAAGCTTGCCTATTGCTTATGGACACCACTTTCAAGAAGGTTTACAAGAAAAGCCTCGAGGTCCTTGGAAGGTGCTCCCTTGAGAATGGGGCACTTGTCGCTTCGAACACCGATTTGAACATTTACCCAACAACGGTTAAGGACTATCGTTACGTCTGGCCGCGGGATGCCGCCTTTTCCTGCATGGCTGCAAATGTAGCAGGGCTTCACAAAATTCCCGAAGCGTTCTTTGACTGGTGCCTTGAGCGGGTGGAAGGGCTGAGCGAGTACGGAGTGTTCAGGAAGAACTACTCAACCAACGGACGCTACTTTGAGGGTGCTTTCCAGCCTGACCAGAACGGGCTGGTCCTTCAGGCGATTGCTTTCCACTTCGCCTACACCGAGAAGACAAACCTCAAACTTGCGCAACTTCTTGCGGACGGCATTGTTAAGCACTGGGACGGGAAAAGCTTCCGCGGGATAAGCGAAGACCTTTGGGAGGAGAGGCACGCCTTTGCCGACGCCCAGGAAATCTTCACATTCTCGGCAGCAGCATGCGCCAAAGGCCTTCTGGATACGATTGAGTTGTGGAAGGTTGTTGGAAGAAAGCCCAAGGCGGCTTGGGTAAAGACTGCCAAGCAATTGAAGGCAAGAGCTTTGGCAAGCTTTAACGGAAAGTTTTTCGCACGGTGCCACGGGAAGAACTATAGCGACCCGATAATTGATTCCTCAATGCTTTTCCTTGTCTGGCCATTCGGCCTTGTCAAGCCGGGAGACAAGCGGTGGAAAAAGACGCTGAAAGCTATCGAAGAGGGTTGTGTGACAAAGGACGGGCTGCTTCGCTACCCTTTTGACGCTTACGAAGGAGAAATCGCTCATCGGCACCATAGGAAGAAGGGGGCTGGCGCCTGGCCGCTGCTTAACTTCGAAGCCGCAATAGTCTACAAGCTGCTTGGGGACAGGAGGAAGGCAAACAAGATGTGGAAGCTCGGCCTGACCAACCACCAAGGCTTCCTCAGCGAGCAGGTCAAGAACGGCAAGCCAATCTCAATCCTGCCTTTAGCCTGGAGCCACTCAATGTTCCTTCTTGCAGCAGCCGAATTGGGGAAGATTTAACCTCTATTTAGTAGCTATTACTCTAAAGTATTATAAAGGTGGGGAAGTATTGGGTTTCAATGGGAAAGGAAGAGCTGACATTTCATCCGGCGGTTATCGAGCTTCTTGGCAATGCGGCTGAGCTTCCGCCGGGCGAAGGGCTTTCAGAGCTTCTTAAGAACTGGAATGAGGAGCCGGTCCACCTGATAGGGATGAGTTTTGACTTGCTTAAGGTCTATCACGGCGACCCGATGGCAAGGTCTGTCATTGAACAGTTCAACAGGATTTATGAGCCTGTCAAGGTTCAGGTTGGCGCAGGCCTTGGGCTAGAAAATCAGGTCCAGCTTGAAACCGACGGGAAGTCGGTCATGGGCCCTGAAGGGATTGACAGTTATGATATTCTTGCAAGACTAAATGAGGCAAAAGATGTCGATATTGGAATCCAGGTGTCAGGCAAGCCGACGGCTTCGGCATATGTCAGGTCAAGCAGGAAGTGCGAGCTTAACTGCTCGAGGGATTTCAGTCACATTGCGGAAGGGATTAAGTCTGCCGGAGAAACGCTTGGATATGATGTTACATGGACAAGCGACCCGATCTATGCGAGTGTTGAAGGATGATATTTACAAAAGACGACTGGAGGGTTCATGGCGACTACGTGCCGCTGATAGAGCGTCTCCAAAAGGAACAGCCAAGTTATGTTTTCACCCACAGCAAAGCCCCGGAGCCTAACCCGAAATACAGCCATCCTGAGGTCTACAACCCCGAATGATTAACCCTTTTTTAGTAGGCAATCAAAGAAAGTTTTATATACGGAAAAGCTATTCACGGGCTATGGCAGGGACGGATGGTATGAAGAGAAATGGTTCTATCCTTGGCTCTCTTGAGGAACCGAAACTTCCTTGGGCGCCAACAATAGACGATTATAAAGACTATGCAAACGCGCTTGAAAAATACAATGAGGCACGACGCAAGCTTGTTCCGGGACTTACTAACGAAGTTCAAGCTCCAACTGAAAACCAGAAAACTTCAAACCAACTGAAAACCATGAATTTGAGGCGCAAAGGAGTTGATGTTTCGGCAAAACCCCGACTCGAGTGGCAAAGGGAAAAGGAGATTAAGGAAACTGCCGCTAATCGTGCAAAATACATTAGTGATGAAAAGGTTGTGGGACGGTCTTACCAGGTGATTTTGAAAAACATTCCTTTTGCAAACCTGATTCTTTCAAAAGAACCCGCAGTGACTCCTGAAGAAACGATAATTCAAATGGTTGCTGAGGAGATTTCGGTTTATGCTGACCCGCGACATACAAAATCAAATGTCACGGTAGCTCCCCCTTACCCTAAGCTTGAAGGCGACATTATGCTCGAAGGGGCCGACAGAAACATTTCACTCTTTACCGATTACGATGTTAAGCCTAAAGGGGACACGCCTTCCAATGGTAAAGAAGACAAACCCCTTCAGAAAACCAACCTTGCTGAGGAGTCGCTTGAACCGCTGTTTGCAGAATCATTCACACCAAGCTTTGACATTTTCCAGAAACTTGAAGTTAAAGGTAAGTTGATAGCTAAAGAAAATGGAAGAAAGCTTGGATTTTATGCAAACTTGCAGAAAAACAGCGAAGGAAACTATTCTTTGAAAATAGAGACAGACTCGACCCACAGTGCAGACTGCTTCAAGGCTTCAATACACCCAATTGAAAGATATGCTGAAAAAAACAGGATTGATTTCGATGTTGACATTAGTGGGCCTGCATGCACAAACCAGTACCGGCACTTGGTTCATCGCCCGGCGGCAGAAGTTTTAGAATAGTTCCCCATAGACGCCAAGCATATCTCCGGCAACTTTATCCCAGGAGTATTCGGTTTCTGCGCCATGCCTTCCGTTTCGTCCCATCCAGCGGGCACGTTCGTGGTCGTGGAAGAGGTTCTTTACTGCCCAAGCAATTGATTCAGGATTATGGTAGGCTTTCAGGCCGGTGACACCTTCCCAGATTAGTTCGCTTGTGCCGGTCCCGTGGAGGGCGACTACTGGCTTGCCGGATGCCCATGCCTCGAGGGCGACTATTCCGAATGGCTCATTTCTTGAAGGGAGCACAACGCAATCGCACGACTTGAGCAGGGCTCGCTTGACTCCTTCGTCAACATAGCCAAGGAACCTAGCGGCGTGGCCAACGCCGAGCTGGTTGGCGCGGTTCTGGAGGTCGTTTTTCATTGGTCCGTCTCCCGCGAAGACAAACTTGGCGTTTCCTTTGTCGTTGAGGACAGAGCGAATGGCTTCGACAAGCAGGTCAGGCCCTTTCTGGGAATACATTCGCCCGACAAAGAGGACGGTTGGGTCAAGAGGACCAATCTGGTACCTTGCCTTGATTTCTGCCGGGTCAAGCCAGCCGTTGTACTGGTGGGCGGAAATTCCGTTGCGAACCATCTTGGTCTTCCAGTGGGGAACCCCGTAAAGCCATTCGATTTCCCCCTTCATCGCGAATGAGCAGGCAATTACCCGGTCTGCCTTGTGGGCGCCATAGCCTTCTTTTCCCTTGATTATGTCGCTTCTTCCGTTGAAGTGGTTGTTCCCGCATCTTCCGTACTCGGTTGAGTGGAGGGTGAAGACGCAGCGGCGGCCGGCGTTCTTTATGTCGTGGAGGGCATCAACAACGTGCCAGTCGTGAAAGTGACAGATGTCAAAGCCGCCAATTATTTTTTCTGTTTCGAAAAAGTGGTGGACCAGTGAGCGGGACATGTTTCCCATCTCATCAATCAGGTTTGGGTGGAGCTGGTGGGGGCACCTGTGGTAGCGGACGCCGTGGATTTCCTCAAAGTAGGGCTGGCCTGGCGCAGGTCGGGTGAAGACGTGGACCTCGTGACCCTTGCGGGCTTGGGCTGCAGCAAGTTCTGTTACGGCTGCCGCTACCCCTCCAATCGCTATGGAGTGGAGCGATTCCCAGCTAAAGTGGGCTATTTTCATGGCCTTTGTCCTCCGTTGTATAGTTCATACCACGTCACACTTTTTAAGCTTTAATGTTGTTTTTCTTCAGGTACTCATTTACATGGTCCTTGAAGTCGTAGATGATGTTCATGAAGTTTGCATAGGCTTCGTGAGGGTTTTTCATGTGTGAAAAGTAATGGTGAACGTCGCCATCGCCCCACCACTTCATGCAAAGGTAATAGTAGTGGTCGCTTGTCTGGAGGAGGCGCCATATGTGGAGCAGTTCGGGATTTTGCGTCTTCAAAACCGACTTTTCGAGCTTCCTCACCTGTTCAAAGGCTTTCTGCTGCATCTTGTTTCCCAACCAGGCCGAGACATCCCTCTCCATATCGGCCCAAGAGATTGTTGAAAAGTCAAAGACGTCGATTTCCCCCTTGGGCTTGTGCTTTTCAATCACCTCGCTCGGGGTTGCAAACTCAAGGTTGTCGTGATTTGCTATCTGGTAGGGCAGGGATTTTAGAAACCAGAAGATGCCGCTTTCCTGCCACTGGTGCTCCCCAAAGGTCTCGTAGTCCATGCAGATGTTGATGAGGTCGCCAGGGGTTGATGCCAGCCAAGAAGCGTACTTGTCGGCTGTCAGGGGCCATTCGTTCCAGTCGTGTGCTGAGAAGCGGTAGCCAATGTCGTCACTAAGCCGGTAGTTGCGAAGCAACAGGGAGATGTTTTTTGTGCCAATCGGCCGGTAGAGGAAATTGGGAGAACGCCACCCCCTCAAAATCCATTCAATCCCTTCCGTGTAGATTCCTCGATATCCGGCCCTTTCGGCAGTGCGGGCTATCAGGTTGTTGTAGAGAAACTCAGTGTTTCTCATAACCTTTGGCTCCTGGCCAAAAAGCTCTTTCATAGCCTTCCGGTGAATTCTCAACTGGGCGACAAACTCATCCTTGTTCTCCCCAAAAAGAGAGGAAAGTGAGTGGTAGTAGGTCTCGTCAAGGAACTCGACATTGCCTGTTTCTGCAAGGCGCTTGAAGGAGTCGAGCAGTCCGGGTTCCCACATTTTGGCCTGCTCAATGAAGGTGCCGCTCAGGGAGTAGGAAAGCTTGAAATCCTTCCCAATCTTCTTCATCCCGTCAATCGTTTCCAGCATGGCGTCGTTGGTTGGGTAGTAGCACTTTTTGGCGACCCGCCTGAAGATTTTCTCGTTAAGGCCCATGTCAAAGTATCTTTTGAAAAAATCCCCGTTGTTGCTGATTTTGTGCTCATCCCTCATCCAGTCCAGCCTTATGGGCTGGTGGATTTCGAAATTAAGGACTATGGAGGTCATGGCTGGTTTAAATAGTCGGTATTTATATAGTTGGTTTTGCACTCTAAAGAGGTTATTGGGTATATATGGCTTATTACTTGGTAGTAAGTTTAGGTTTATGTCTGGCCGCCCCCTTGATTTCCACGAATCGACAAAAGGTTCTTGCGGTTGGTTGTGGATTAACATTCAATAATGGTTAACCTTTTTGTCCTGAAAAGCCATAATGAAGAGAATAGGTTTATAAGGGGAGAAGGGAAGGGTTGGGTATGGGAGGCGCGTATTGCAGCCCGGTT
>JAUXGB010000005.1 GCA_030622515.1 Candidatus Altarchaeota archaeon | reverse complement strand
GGGGGATGGAGCCTTGGCCGGCGAGGGCTTTGGAGTAATCCATGTAGAATTGGGAGTCGGGGTAGGTGTGGCTGAAGGAGGGGGAGGCTGCTATGATTGAGAGGATTATCAGGAGATAGAGAAGCTTGCGATTCATGGTGGGAGTAGGGCTTGCTGGAGGTTTTTATAGGCTTGGTTTGAGAGAAGTTATAAAAATGGACGGGGAGCTGTTTGGTTATGAAGAAGGCGGAGGGGAGTGTTTCAATTATTGTCCCCTGCTACAATGAGGAAGGGAATGTTCCCGATATTGTCCCTAGGATACCGCGTTTTTTGAAGGATATTGAGGTGGTTTTCGTGAATGACGGGTCGGTTGATAGGACCCTTGAGGCTATGAGGGCGGCGAAGGCCAGGGCTAAAGGGGTTAAGGTGAGGATTGTTAGCTATCCCAAGAATCAGGGGAAGGGTTATGCCAGCCATCGCGGGATGAGGGCTGCGACAGGGGACGTTCTGGTCATTCTTGACGCTGATTTGACCAGCCCGCCGGAGGAGCTGCCCAAGGTGGTGATGCCGATTATTGAGGGGCCGGCTGATTTTGTCAATGGAAGCAGGTTTTCCTACAGGATGGAGGAAGGGGCAATGAGTGGGTTGCACAACTTTGGCAATAGGATGTTTGCCATGATTGTCAATTTAATGCTTGGGACAAAATTCACCGACACGCTTTGCGGGTTCAAGGCGTTGAAGAGGGGCGATTACCGCCATATGAAAATGGTGGAGAGGAGCTGGCCTGATTTTGACTTGATAATTCAGGCGAGGAAGCTGGGGCTGAGGATTGTTGAGGTTCCTATTCATTACAAGGCGAGGGTGGCTGGGAAGTCGAAGATGAAGAGTTTCAGTCATTCGGTCAAGATGCTGACAGGGATTTTCAGGAGCTACTTTGGGTTCCGGCCAAGAAGGTAGGCCTTGTAGTTTGGTTTTTCAAAAATGGGCTTGTCGTCGGGTAGCTCAACGCTCCCGTCCAGCCACCTGTCCCAGAGGAGGAAGGTGAAGGTGATGTTGGGGACGTTGTAGTCTGGGTACTTTTCTTTCCAGCCTCCGCTGGTGAACTCTTCAAGGTCCTGTCCGTAGGGGTATTGGAAGAGGTAGGGGGCTGCACCTATGGAGCGGAAGGCAAGGGTTTGGGAGGGATTGGAGATGATTATGCCATTGTTGTTTGAGTTAAGGGCAGCCCAGGCGATTTGCTCCCTGTCGGCATTGGCTACCCCTCCCCAGCTTAAGGATGAGGGGGAGATAGGGGACGTTGGAGCTAAGGTTGAGATGAGGAAGGCGGCTGACGCAATTGTCAGGATGTAGTTTGCCACATTGGGATTTTTTAGTCTTGAAATTGTCATTTCGGCAAGGAGGGGGATGAAGACGAGTGATGGCAGCATGTAGTGGAAGGCGTGTATTGAAATGCCGTGCTGGGGGTCGATGAGTGAGTAGAGGAGGGCGTTGCCAACCGCAAAGAGGAGGATGAACTTTGTCCAGCGGGTTGGTTTCCTGATTGAAAAAAATGCGAGGAGGAGAAGGAGGGGCATGACGTAGATTGGGAGGAACTGTAGGTAACTGAAGTAGGTTGAGAGGTTTACCTGTTGGAAGAAAATTTTTCCAAAGTACGTAGATGTCAGGATTTTTGGGGAGAAGGGCTGGAGCTGCATGATGAGAAACCATGGAAGGGTGAAGATGAGGTAGATTCCGAATTCCTTCAGGCGCGCCGGCAGGCTCTTCCGCTCGTGGAGGACGGTGTCAAGAAGGACTACAGCCCAGATTATTCCTGTTGTGTAGCGGGCGTGGAAGGCAAGGACGGAGAGGAGCAGGAATTTCTTGTGGTCTTTTGAGATGTAGGACAGGACAGCCCAGATGATTAGGGCTGCGGCAAAGATGTGGGTTTGGTTGTTGCTGCTCTGGTTGAAGTAGATTGGGATGAGGGCGAGGAGGAGGGATGTGTAGGCTGCTGATTTTTCAGAGAGGCCTAGTTTTTTTGAGAGGAGGAACATGCCAACTATCCCAAGGATGGCTGCGATGATTGGGGCGAGCCGGTAGGTTAGGTAGGTGGGGTTGAGGAAGAGGAGGAAGGGCAGGGTGAGGAGCCGCGGGAGGAGGGAGATGCAAAAGAAAAGGTAGGCCCCTTTGTTGTGGAGGTTGAAGTCGAGGGCGAAGGAGATTATTTCATCTGGGGAGGTGGTGGGGTTTTCAAGCCACCACTTGGTGAAGTCGGAGAGGAAGGCTGCCGTTATCAGGTTCTGTCCCTCGTCCCATTCAAGGGGGCGGCTGATGGCCTGGGAGAGGAGGACTACTGTGTAGATGGCGAGGAAGGCGAGGAGGAGGGTTTTTGGCTTCATGGGGTGTTTCCTTGGATGGATTTTAAAAGGTTGTTGGATTTGGATTAATTTTAAATAGGGTGGCGGAGGCTTAGTGTTGGTTCAAATGAAAGTGATGATAACCGGCGGGACAGGGCTTATTGGTTCTGCATGCTGCAAGCACTTTGCCGACAAGGGCTGGGAAGTTGTCGCTGTTGACAACAACACGAGAGGGGTGCTTTTTGGGAAGGATGGAAGCAACAGGCAGAATGTTGAGGAAGATGATGTGTTTTCGCGGGATGGGGTGGAATTGGTTGAGGCTGATGTCAGGGACGAGAAGGTGATGAAGGAGATTGTTGAGAGGGTTGATGCTATTGTCCATCTTGCTGCGCAGCCAAGCCACCCGAAAAGCCTTGAGATTCCGCTGGAGGACTTTCAAATTAATGCGTGGGGGACGCTGCAGCTGCTTGAGCTTGCGCGGCAGCATAATCATGACATTCCGTTTGCCTTTATGTCGACAAACAAGGTTTACGGGGACTATCCGAACTACTTCAATTATAGGGTTGTTGGGAGGAGGTACGAGCCTGTCGGGTTTGAGAGCTTCGACGAAACCCTGCCGATAGACAGGTGCGGGCACACGCCGTTTGGTTGCTCGAAGGCTGCTGCCGACCTTTATGCCCAGGAGTATGGTATTAATTACGGGATGAAGACAGCCACCTTTAGGGGCGGTTGCCTGACGGGCAAGAACTCAAGGGCGGTTGAGCTGCATGGCTACCTGCCCTATATTGTCAGGTGTGGCCTGACCGGGAAGCATTACAATGTTTATGGCGGCGGCTACCGGGTGAGGGACCAGATTCACTCAAGCGATGTGGCTGGCGTGATTTATTCCTTTGTTGATAGGCCGAAGAAAAACCAGATTGGGCTTTACGGGACGCCTTACAATTTAGGCGGGGAAAGGATAAACTCGGTCTCGATTTTCGAAACCATTGATGCGATTGAGGCGAAGACCGGGAAGAAGCTGGATTGGTCAGAGGCGGCTGAGAGGGAGAGTGACCATATCTGGTGGATATCTGATATGGGAAGGTTTAAGGCTGACTACCCCAATTGGAAGATGACAAAGGATTTGGACTTTATTTTCAACGAGATAATTGAGTATTATGTCAAGAGGGAGAAACTGAAGGTTGAGGTGAAGGATATGGCTTATTTCAAGAGGGTGAGGGTATGAAGTGTGTTGTTACCGGCGGGGCTGGTTTTATTGGGAGTCATCTTTGCGAACGGTTATTGGTGGAGGGCCATTCGGTGCTCTGCGTTGACAATCTTGGTAGCGGGAAGAAGTGGAATGTTAAGCGCCTGATGAGGGAGGAGGGCTTCCGCTTTCTGAAGCACGACATAAGGGTGCCGTTTAATACTGAGGTTGAGTGGATATTTGATTTGGCAAGCAGGGCGAGTCCTGTGGATTTTGAGAGGTTTCCTGTCGAGATAGCTATGACAAACTCCTTAGGCACTTTCAATATGCTGGAGCTGGCGAGGAAGAGGGGGGCGAGGCTGGTTTTTGCCTCGACATCTGAGGTTTATGGCGACCCTGAGGAGCATCCCCAGAAGGAGAGTTACTGGGGGCATGTTAACCCGAACGGGGTGAGGAGCTGCTATGACGAGAGCAAGAGGTTTGCGGAGGCGCTGATTTTTTCCCACAAGAGGAAGCTTGGGACAGATGCGGGGGTGGTCAGGATTTTCAACACCTATGGGCCAAGGATGAGGAAGGACGACGGGCGGGTTGTTCCGAATTTCATAACGCAGGCCCTTACCGGCAGGCCGTTGTCTGTTTATGGGGACGGAAAGCAGACGAGAAGCTTTTGTTATGTTGATGACCTAGTTGATGGGCTGATGAGGATGATGGGCTCGGAGGAGACGGGGCCTGTTAATCTTGGAAGCCCTGTGGAGTTTGGGATTCTTGAGGTTGCTAAGGTTGTTCAAAAGCTTGCGGGGACAGGGTCGAAGATTGTCTTCGGGCCGCTTCCGAAGGATGACCCGGTGAGGAGGAGGCCTGACATAACCAAGGCGAAGAGGGTTCTGAAGTGGCAGCCGAAGGTTTCTCTGGAAGATGGGCTGAAGAGGACGATGGCTTGGTTCAGGGAGAATTAGACCTGAACCTTTGAATGGTCGCCTACGACAAGGCGGGGCTTGCCGTTCTGCTTGGGGGTCACTGTCGAGTCTCTGCCGATTATTGAGCTTTCGAGGATTGTCTTTGAGATGAAGCAGTCGTTGAAGATTATTGATTCGGAGATGACGGAGGACTCGATTTTTGAGTTGGGGCCTATGGAGACGTTTGGGCCAAGGACTGTGTTGTCAATTATGCAGTTGTTGCCGATTGCTACAGGGCCGCGGAGGATTACCTCGCCAAGGAAGGTGACGTCTTTGCCAAGCTTGACGCTCCCCCTTGCTGTGATGTTTGGGGGTATTGGGCTGCTCTTTATGTCCTTGAGGACGAGGCGGTTTGCCGCGATAAGGTCTTCTGGCATACCTGTGTCTTTCCAGTAGCCCTCAAGCTTGATTGGGTTGATGGCGACGCCTGAATTCAGCAGGCCTTTTATGGCGTCGGTTACTTCGTATTCTCCCCGCCAGGATGGCTTGAGGTCGCGGATTATTTCGAAGACTTTTGGATTGTCGAAGAAGTAGAGGCCGATGGCTGCTAAATTTGATGGGGGGAGCTTTGGCTTCTCGACAATGTCGATTATTTTTCCATTATCAAGCTTTACGACGCCGAGTTTTTCCGGGTGCTCAACCTCGGTCAGGACGATTGAGCATGGTGCTTTTGAGGCCTTGTGGATGTCGATGATTTTGGAGAGGGGCATGTGGAAGAGGTTGTCGCCGAGGAGGATGAGAAATGGTTCCTTGCCGACAAAGTCTTTCGCGAGGGAGATGGCGTGGGCAAGGCCCAACCTTTTCTCCTGCTCAATGTAGGTGATGCTTAATCCCCAGCGGGAGCCGTCGTGGAAGTATTCCTTGATGAAGTCTTCCATGTAGCCTACGATTATGGCAACCTCGGTTATGCCTGCGTCGGCGAGCTTTTCAACAAGATACTCAATGACAGGCTTGTTGGCGACTGGCAGCATGTGCTTTGGCCCTGTGTGGGTGTGTGGCCTCAGCCGGGTGCCGTGGCCTGCCGCAAGGATTACTGCTCTCATTTGTTTCTCCACCCAATCCCCCTGTAGATTAATCCTGCCTTTTTAGCTTTAATCGGGTCGAAGGCCCGCCTCCCGTCGACAATTATTGGGGAGGCCATCAGCTTCTTAAAGCTATTCAGCTTTAGCGCTTTCACCTGTTTCCATTCAGTTACAATCAGGGCGCAGTCGCTTCCCTTAAGGGTGTCTTCCGGTTTTTTGCAGTATTGGACCATATTGCCAAAGACTGTTTTTACGTTGGCTGTTGCTTTTGGGTCGTAGGCTCTCACGTTTGCGCTGGCGCGAAGGAGGGATTCGATTATTATCAGGGATGGCGCCTCCCTTATGTCGTCTGTTTCTGGCTTAAAGGCTAATCCAAGCACGGCTATTGTTTTCCCGCGAAGCTCGCCAAGGAGGGAGCGGGCCAGCTCGACCATCCGGAGGGGCTGGGAAGCGTTTACCTCAAGGACAGCGTTGAGAAGGGTTGGTTCGTAAGAGGCTGCTCGCGAGGCAGCTGCGAGGGCTTTGACATCTTTTGGGAAGCATGAGCCTCCAAAGCCGGCGCCGGCCGCTAGGAATCGGGGGGAAATTCTTTCGTCAAGGCCGATGCCCTTTGCTATCTCGTAGATGTCGACGTTGAACTTTTCGCAGATGTTTGCCATCTCGTTGATGAAGGAGATTTTTGTTGCGAGGAAGGCGTTGTTGGCGTACTTTATTGTCTCTGCAGTTCTGGTGTCGACGGCAAGCTTTGGTGCTTTAAATTTGGAGTAGAGGGCTTTCAGCACCTTTAGGGTTTTTTGGTCGCCGGCGCCGAGGATGATTCGGTCTGGCTTCCTTACGTCGGCAAGGGCGGTTCCTTCCTTGAGAAACTCAGGATTCATCCCAAGGCCAAAGTCTCTTCCTGCCTTTTTTCCTGAGGCTTTTTCCAGGATGGGGAGGATAATGCTGTCGGTTGTTCCGGGGATGACGGTTGACTTGACAATTACGGTGTGGAATTTCTTTTTTGAAGAGAGGGCTTGGCCGATGGCAGCTGAGGCTGACTTGATGTACTTGAGGTCGATTGAACCGTCTGGTGCTGAAGGGGTCCCGACGCAGATGAAGGAGACGTCGGCGTCTTTTACAGCTTCGGCAAGGTTGGTTGTTGCGAAGAGCTTCTTTCCAACGAGTTTTTTCAGGACCTTGTCAAGGCCGGCCTCGTAGAGCGGGGATTTTTTCTTTTTTATTGATTCAATCTTCTCAGGGAGAATGTCAACGCAGGTGACCTTGTGGCCTTTTTCCGCAAAGCCGGCGGCGGTTATGATGCCGACATAGCCTGTGCCTATTACGGCTAGTTTCATGGAAAACCCCCTTTTAGACGCCTTATAAAGCTACCTGTAAGGGATTAGGAAAAAGCCGATGAAGATGGGGTACCAGTAGGAGACGAGGCGGTCGATGATTATTGCTGCGGTGATTATGTGGAGGGGCAGCCCGATGGTGGAGAAGAGGGTGAGCATGACTATTTCCTGCCCGCCCATCCCCCCGGGAATCATGGAAAGGGTGCCGATGATGAGGGCGGCGGAGAATATTTGACCTGCTGTCAGGATGGAGATGGGGTAGCTGAGGAAGGCAAAGGTTAGGGAGAGGCGGAGGAAATCTATTGCCCAGACTGCTCCCGTGAGCAGAGCGGAATAGGCAAGCTCTTTCCGTCCTGCCATTTTCCTCACAGTGTGGTAGAACTCTGAAAGGTGTTTTTCGTATTTTCTGACAAGCTGGAGCCTTGAAAGGTTTTTCCAGAGCTGCTTTGCCAGCCTCCTTGAGGCGAAGACGGCGATTACCGAGAGCGTTAGGGCTGCTGCTACAAAGACGGGGAGGATGGCTTGCGTGTTTGAGCCAATTAGGAGGGAGGTGGCAAGGATTATCAGGAGGGTGAAGTCGAGGACCCTTTCAACGACAACTGAACCGAGCGTTTTCCTTACCCTGTGTTCCTTGAGGAGGAAGCATCGGAGAGGGTCGCCAACCTTGCCCGGGGTTATGAGGGATGCTGCCTGAGAAATCATGAAGGGGACTATGAGTTTTTTTGTCCTGATGCTGGTGGTGGAAGCTTTTAGGAGGAGGTGCCACCTGAAGATTCTTGTCAGGAAGGAGATGGTGGCGATGGCCAGGAGGATGGGGACGGCCGAGAGGGGCAGGTTGGTAATGGCGGTGAGGACTTTCCTGGTGTCGGAGAAGTGGAGGAGGGCTGCGAAGACGATGATGGCGAGGAGGAAGGCAAGAATTAGTTTTTCCGGGCGCGGGAGCTTTCCCATTACGATTTCACCGGGTTTTCCTTTGAAAGGTCGCTCCACTTCCCGCTCATCACATAGCCGGTAAGCTTGTTTTGCTTGATTAGTTCGGTAAGGACATCGGTCTCGAGGTCGCGCGCGTTAGGCATTATGTAGTCGAAGATTTTTGGTTCAAAGACGAAGATTCCTGTGGAGATTATGTAGCTTGATGCTGCGTCTGGCTTCTCAGTGAACTCCACTATCCTGTTTCCCTGAAGCTTTGCGACGCCGTAGCGGCCAGGGGTTTCCACTGTTGTTAAGGCTACCGAGGCGAGGGAGTTTGTTGACTTGTGGAAGGAGATTAGGTCCATTATGTCGAAATTGAAGTAGTTGTCTCCGTAGAGGAGGACAAAAGTATGCTTGAGAAGCTCTTTTGCATTTCTCAGGGTGCCGGCCGTTCCTGAACGCTCGCCCTCATAGTATTTGATTCCTATTCCAAGGCGTTTTCCATCGCCGAAGAAATCTGATATTTTCTTTGCCGACTGGGGGGTTACCCCGAGGATTATGTCCTTTAGCCCTTTCTTCTTGAGAAATCTCAGGGTATGCTCGAGAAGGGGTGCGTTTTTCACTTTTTTCATGCACCGCTCGTCCCCGGCAAGGATGAAAATCTCCGGAAAGCCGATTTGGAAGGCTTTTTCAAGATAGGTTTCAAAGGCGTGGGAGCGGTTTCTTATGGTTACGCCATCGACAGAGCGGTCTATCTTGTTAAGCAGGTCTGAACGGATGGTTATTGATATTCTCTTTCGCATCTCCCCACAACCTTTATTAGCATCTTGCTTGTCTATTTTAATTCTTACGGTTGGTGAGAGGTCTGAAAGCAGTATTATTGGCTGGCGGAAAGAACCATTATCTCAGCCCTATCATCGAAACACGGCCGGTAGCGCTGCTAAGGGTGCTTAATAAGCCGATAATTGAGAGGATTCTTACAGGGCTGCCGAGGGAGATTGATGAGATTTTTGTCACTTATGACGGTAACAAGCAGCTGAAGAGGTTTTTCCAGAAGAGGAAGAAGCAGTTCCCCAACGTCAGGCTTGTTGAGGAAGATATGCCTTTGGGGCCGGCAGGAAGCCTGAAAGGGCTTGAGGAGGTGCTTAAGGAGACGTTCCTTGTTTTGCAGACCGACATTATAAGTTCAGTAGATGTTAGCAAGCTTATTGAATTCCACAAGGAGAAGGGAGGGATAGTGTCGCTTTCTGTTTTCCGGACCCCGAACCCGGTTGACTATGGGATTGTTGGGCTTGATGATGACAACCGAATTCTCAAGTTCCTGGAAAAGCCGAAGGGGGACCAGGTGTTTTCAACGCTTGTAAATGCGGGGACTTATGTCTGCGAGCCTAGTGTGCTTAGCGAGATTCCAAGCCATGGGTACTGCGATTTTGCGGAAGACATATTCCCCCGCTTGCTAAGACGGGGTGAACTCCTCTATGGATTTGAGTTTGGGGGGTTCTGGACAGATGTTGGTGATTTTGATACCTATCTTTTGTCAAACAGGAGAATGCTTGAGCGGTCTATGACGCTTAGGATGAAGTCGAAGCAGCCAAGGGCCAGGATAATGCCGCCGGTTCTGGTTGGCAGGGAGTGCAGGATTGGCGAGTCGACAATTGGGCCTGTCGTGTCGGTTGGGGATGGCACGAGGATTGGGAAAAAGTGTAAGATTTATGATTCAATAATCTATGAGAATGTCAGGATTGGGAATAATGTGCTGATTAGCAGTAGTATTATTGGCAATGATGTTGAGATTGGAAGCGGCGCCGTTATTATTGGGTCGATGATAGGAGACAAGGCCAAGATTGATGCGCGGATAAAAATTGGTTATGACAGCAGGATTTGGCCGAAGAAGAAGGTGAGGAAGGATGTTGGCGAGGGGAAGCTTTTCGGCTGCCCAAGGGATTTCCGATTGTGATAGTCATGGAAAAGCATGTGTTTCGGGCTTATGATATACGGGGGATTTACGGGAAGGAAATTTTCGCGCAGGATGCTGTCAAGGTTGGTGCCGGGCTTGGAAGCTTTGTGGATGGCGACACCCTTGTTGTTGGGCACGACGCGCGACTGTCAAGCCCCCTGATGGCGAAGGCTGCTATTTCAGGGATAAATTCCTGCGGGAAGGATGTTAAGTTTATTGGGCTGGCGTCTACGCCTGAGGTTTTCTTTGCAACATATACCCTTGGTGTGGCTGGCGGCCTTGGTGTTGGCGCAAGCCATAACCCGCCACAGTACTGTGGGTTTAAGTTTGCCAAGCCTGACGGGACGGAATATGCTGACGACGTCCTAAAGAGGCTTTATTCTGTGATGGAGAAGGGGCCTTACCTGTCTGCAGGCTGGGACAGGGTCGGGAAGGTTGAAGAGGTCGGGGTTAGGGAGGCTTATGTTCAAAATATTGTTAGCAAGGTCTTGTCGAAGAAAAAACTGAAGCTCGTCGTTGATGTGATGAATGGCTGCGGCGGGGCTGGTGGTGAGGTGCTTCGGAAGCTTGGGCACGATGTTGAGGTTTTGAATGGCACACCTGACGGCAATTTTGGGGGGAAAACCCCTGAGCCGACGGAAGGAAACCTGAAGGAGCTGTCGAGGGAGGTTGTTGCGAGGAAGGCTGATTTCGGCTGTGCGTTTGACGGGGATGGGGACCGGTGTGTTTTTCTTGACGAGAAGGGGAAGATTATCCGGGCTGATGCAGTTATTATGCTTATGGCGCAGCACGAGTTTGCCAGAGGGAAGAACCCTGTTGTTGTCGCTACAGTTAACTGCTCCCAAAGGCTGGAGAACTTTGTCCGGAAGAAGGGGGGACGGGTTATCTGGAGCAAGGTTGGGCGTGTCTTCATAGACAAGCTTGTTGCTGAGACAGGAGCCTGTTTGGCTGGGGAGGAAAGCTCCCATTTCTGGTTTTCTGAATTCTATCCCTTTAGTGACGGGCCTTTGGCAGCTGCCAAATTCTCTGAGATGGTGGGGGAGCTGGGGGCTCCGCTGAGCCTTGAGGTTTCCACCCTCGGGCTTGGGGTCGAGGCTAAGGGGAAGGTAGCTGTCACCGAATCGGCCAAGTGGAAGGTTATGGAGGCTGTTGTTCGCGAGCTGAAAAAAGAGGGCGAGTCGGTTGATATTGACGGGATAAAGCTTGTTAAGGACGATTACTGGGTGATTGTCAGGGCCTCAAATACTGAGCCAATTCTGAAGATTAACGTGGAAGCTGAGACGGGGGAGAGGGCTGAGCTTGTGCTGGCTAAGTATAGGAAGAAGATAGAGGAACTTGCCGGAAAGCTTTAGACAATGTCTTCCTCGGAGACTATTAGGAAGTCGCCGACTGAGAGCACTGCGCTGAACGGTATTCTCATTGTGCCTGCCCGGTCAGAGGAGATGAGCTGCCTTGCATAGTCGGTTGGCCTTGTGATTATTATGTCGATTAGCTCGCCGGTTCGCGGGTCAAATCTTATGTCGCCTACATCGCCGAATCTTCTCCCTTCCTTGCTGACGACTATTTTTCCTATGAGCGTTCGTGAGTGTTTTCTAACATCCCTTTCAGTCATGATTTCACCTGTCATTTTAGTAACCTTTTGTCAGTATAAATGTTTTATTAGAGAAGAGGCATGAGGAGGGTTGCTACAAAGGCTCCGAAAAGGGAGGTGAGGAAGTTCACCTCGTGGTTGCCTATCACGCCCTTATTCTCGAATATTGCCCCCAGCAGGCTGTCAAAGTTGGTGCCGAGGAAGCCGACGAGCAGGGATAAGATGATGATTTTCGGTTGGGGGAAGATGAGGAAGTAGGCAAGGCCTCCTATCAGCAATGCGCCTAGAATGCCGGCGATTTCGCCAAGGATTGTTATCCCCCCGTTAGTGCCGGTTGGGACGGTTTTGAAAGTTGTTATCAGCTTTGGCTTGGGGCCTGACAGCTCACCAATCTCGCAGGAGACTGTGTCGGCTGTTACTGCTGATACTGCTCCAACGAAGGCGGGCAGGTTGCCGGCAAGGGCAGAAATGAAGGCTATTGCGCCGTTGGCTGCTACATTTCTCCACCCACGCCTGGACTCTGAGACTGTCTTCCTTGACTTGCCGCTGCGGAAGAGGATGGTTGAGAAGGCGCTTATGACAAAGAAGGAGAAGAGGACGAGAAACCATGAGAGCCCTGCGTATTCCATGATTAAGATGGCGAAGAATGCCCCAAGGAAGGAGCCTGCTGGGGAGAGAAGGTTGAAATAGGCGGCAAAATAGGCGGCAAGGAATGCGATTATTATTGAAACTTCAAGACTCATTGTATTGGGACACCCTCTTTTGTCTCTGGTGACAGCCAGCCTATAAATTGTTTGATGTCGTCCGAGTGGATTTCAAGCCGGATAGCCCCGAGCGAGGATTCCTTCTCTGAATCGACAATGGAGAGCTTTCCGGCAAGGAGGGCTTGCTTGTGGAGGAGGAGGAAGGTTGTTTCGCCGCGGACATTGGCAAGGAGCCGGGAGCGGGCTGTGTCGATGATTCGTCTTGAGAAGATGGCTTCGCGGAATTTTGAAAATGCTTCGCGGGTCGAGAGCTCCTGTGGAAAGAAACGGGAAACTGCCCTTGTGAGCTTTTCTTTGTCTTCGGTCGGGGAAATTGTAAATGTTGCTTTTCCGCTAAGCATTTTGTTCCCCCGTGATTTGTTCCAGCAGGGCGGATGCTGTTTTGCGGAAGTCTTCAAGGGTGCTGTTGTTAT
This sequence comes from Candidatus Altarchaeota archaeon, assembly GCA_030622515.1. GTDB lineage: Archaea > SpSt-1190 > SpSt-1190 > DYHY01 > DYHY01 > JAUXGB01. The sequence continues at coordinate 17,707 of JAUXGB010000005.1, read as the reverse complement.
CGATGATGTAGTCTGCTTTTTTGAGTGCCTTGTCAATGCCCCATGTGTTTTCTATCTGCTCCTTGCGCAGCTTTTCCTCAATTGTTTTTGGGTCGTCGCTTCGGTTGCGCCTCAGCGCCCTTTCGAGCCGGGTTTTCTCGTCAGCGATTATTCCGACTACTTTCAGGTTAGGGAACCTGCTTCGCAGGTAGTCTATTGAGGCTGCGCTGCGGAGCCCTTCGAGAAAGATTTTATCGGCCGGGGACTTGCGAATCATCTTCCCAACAGCGAAGGCAACTGCCGCCTGGCCGTGCTCCTTCCTCATAAGGTCGCCTGTGTAGGTGAGGGTTAGTGTGCCTTTGTCAATGTTTCTCCGCTTTGCTTCGGCGATTACGGCACTGCGGAATTGTATTATTTCAAAACCCTTCTCTCCTGCTACTTTGGCAAGCTCGCCCTTGCCTGATGACTGCTTTCCAAGGGCGGCTATGAGAATCATTGGACCACCGTGGCGGCTTTGCCGGAGAGCAGGCTGGCGAGTGTTTGGGTGCGCCCGTTGCCGATTATTGTCTTGATTTTCGCTCTGGCGACTGTTTCTGCTGCCACTGCATCGAAGACAGGGTAGTTGCCCGGTTGGGCAGACAGCTTTGCTGTCAGGTCGACAAGCTGGGAAAATGTCATCTTGTCGAACTTCTTCGCATCAGGGTTTTCATTAGGGTCTTTGTCATAGATGCCGTCGACATCGGTGAGGACAAGGAGGGTGGATGCCTTAATGGCCTCAGCAAGCTGGGACGCTACTGCGTCGGTTGACTGGCGTGGCTTCAGGCCGCCCATCACAGGAGTTTTGCCGCTGGCCAAGGCCGCTTTTGCATCGGCAAGCGTTTCGGCGTAGATGCCATTCTTTAGGAACTTTGAGAAGATTCGCGCATTTATCTGGGCGATAAGGATGCCTACTGTGTCGAGGAATTCCCTGTCGAGGCCGCTGCCCCGAAGGGTTGAGAGGTAAGAATCACGGAGGATGCGGCCTGCGCCAACCACTACTGCAGTTTTGCCAAGATTGTCAATCTGGCTGGCCATTTTCTTTATCAGGGAGATGTCGGGTTTCCCGGGGAAGAGGAGCGAGCCCCCTACTTTTATCACGGTCGTTGGCATGGATTGCTTCATCCACGGTCTCTTTTAATAGTTTAGCCGCTTGGTGTTAAGCATGAGGTGTTTTTTAAGCGTGGATTTGGATGGAGAAGCGCTGGCAGGGTTGGTGGAGAAGGCTAAGGAGTTTGGCATTAGGGGAAAGTTTGTTGAGAAGGAAAATTTTCACATTAACCTGAAGTTCTTCCCTGATGGGGAGCCGGAGGGGATTGTTCGGAAGCTTGAAGGGTTGAAGGTTGGGAAGTTTGAGATAGAGCTTGACGGGCTTGGTCATTTTGGAAATAGGGTGCTTTTTGTAAAGGCGAAGAGCGGGAAGCTGATGGAGCTTCAGAAGGAGATTGAGGCGCGGCTGGGCGGTGAGGGCCGGCAGTTTAGTCCTCATGTTACAATTTGCAGGCTTAAGGGGAAAAATGACGTTAATAGATTTATACGGGAGAACCGGATAAGTGTTAAGGGCCTTATGGTGGAGGGAGTTAGGTTGAAGGAGAGCGTGCTGACCCCGCAGGGTCCCATCTACTCGACGATTAAGGAGATAATGATATGGTAGTGTATCCAGTTCAGCAGCAGTATCCTGTCCAGCAGCAAAGGGTTCCTGCGTATTCCAGTTATTACAATCAGAGGGGATACAACTACCAGTATGGGAACTGGCAAAAAAGGGCTATGAAGGCGGATTATGTCGGCAAGGCGAAGCAGGAAAAAAGCATGGTGTGGTTGAATTACCTGTTTCTTGGCATACTTATTGTTGGTGTCGGGATGGTGGTTTACGGCTTTGTCTCGGCTGCGCCTGTGAAGGTTAGTGAAAGTTTAAGCCAGCTGCCTGAGGGTGAAATCGCCACAATCGCGATAATATGTGACCCCTGTTCAAGTGTTCAGGAAACCGCCCTGATAAATGTTGTTGGATATGACAACTACAAGGGATTGGTTGATAACAAGTTTTTTGCGAAGGCTACGGGAAGCGAGGTGGAGCTGCTTGCCGAAAAGCATTGGGTCAAGTTCATCACGCAGATTGAATAGTTATCTGTAGATTGGGGGGTAGTTCGGGTCCTTAAGGCTCTTTTTTGTCTGGGTCATGAGCTGCTCGAGGCGTTTCTCTATCTTGGCAGATGTATCAGTCAGGGATTTTGTGTCGATTTTTATTCCAATGTCTTTTGAGAGTGCTTCGAGGACGGCTGCCGCTGCTCCCGGGTCGGGGACATCAAGGTGGGCATCGGCGAGGAAGCCGTAGGACTCGAAATTTTCCTTAAGGCATTCAAGCATCAGGATGCCGAAAACGCCTGTCAGGAAGCCGAGCTTGATTGTCTTGTAGCCGCCCCTGTCAATCAGCTTCTTGAGGGTTTCTGCGTCAGAGGCTACTGCGTAGACGGTTGGTTTTGTTCCCGACCCTTCCTTTGCAATGCCGCCAAGGGAAATGATTTTCTTTGCCTTGTGCTCCCTTGCCCAGCCGACAATTGCCCTTACGACATCGTGTGTCAGGCCTGGGGGGACGGCCGTGTCTGAGACAAAGGTGATTAGGTTGTCTTTTGAGTAGATGCGGATTGGGGACTTAGGCACCCCGTCCTTGACTATTGTCACAGGCGGGATTGCGTCAGATGTCAGGTAGCCGATTTCCTTCATGCCGAGTTTTGTTGAGAGGTATTCTGTTGCTATTGCGCCGACAAGGCCAACGCTTGGGAATCCTTCAATAACTATTGGTTCGTCAATCTTAACAAATTCCTTCTCGATAATCTCGACTTTCGCCATGGAAAAATCCGTCGTGCCGGCCATATATTGGTTTGGGTCTAAAGGTCGGATGCGTCAATTTCCCTGCCAAGGGCGATTACCTGAACCTCGCCAACTCCTGAGAGCTTGGCGATGCTGTCTTCAACATTCTGGGTCCCGCCCTCGCCGTCAGGGACGGAGAAAACGCACTCTAGGCTGTTCAGGCCGAAGGCGATTGGTTTCTTGACTATGTTTTTCCCACCGAGGGATTCGATATCTTTTGAAAGCTTGTCAAGGTCGATATCAATGTCGGTTGGCATTACTTTTATCGTTGCAATTACCGTTGCCATAAATTCACCTAGGGTCCCTCGAAGCCGCAGCCGGGGCAGGTGAACTTCTTGCCTGCCTTTCGGCACTGGCCACATCGGATTATCTCAACCTCGCCGCAGCCGGGGCAGGTGAAGGTGACGCTATCGGTTGCTGATTCAATATTTTTTCCGCATGAAATGCAGGGCTTTACCATGAGATGGGTTTAGAGGTTGGGTTTATAAAGATTCGCCGTCGGGAAGCCTTGCGGACCCATAGGCTAGTTTGGATAGACTGGGGGCTTGCGGAGCCTTTGGCCCGGGTTCAAATCCCGGTGGGTCCACCACAAAATCCCTCCCAAATTGCCTGCGGCAATTGGGCCCTGTTAGCTTCGCCAACGTGGGTTTCACAAAAGGTCTTTTGAAACCCCAATAGCCTGTCGATGGACAGGCGAGTTTTGGTGAAGCTTTTTTAAAGCTTCGTTGCGATTCCCAGTGGGTCAACCACTTAAAGAAAGTTGCCGGGTGGATAAAGGTGGAGGGTGATGAAAAAAGGCTAATAATTGCGGTCTTCATACTCTCGACAGTGTTTTTCCTCTGGCAGCACGGGCTTGGGCTGTTCTGGGACTTCAGCGTTTATGTCCTTAACGCCAAGTATTTTCTCGCAAACGGAAGTTATTTTGAGATTTCAAGGCCTCCGCTTGTGCCGTTCCTGATTGGGTTGCTCGGCTTTGGCGGCTGGAAGGCTGCCGAATCTTTTTTTGTGGTCTTTGTCTCGGCGCTGTTCTGTTACTCAAGCGTAAAATTTGCTGACGCTGTTGGGTTCGATAGGTTGGCCTTCTATGCGCTAAGCCTTTCGCCTTATGTCCTCTTGCTCGGGCTGGTCGGCGGGACGGAGCTGCTTATGCTCTCGCTTGTGGAGCTCGGATTGATTTGCCTCATTAAAGACTCTCCTCTGTCAGGGTTGTTCTTTGGGCTTGCAGCTCTCGCCAAATACACAGGACTTCCATTGGTTTTCCTTGGGGTTCTCCATTCGAGTTTCAGGAAAAGGGCGGCCAGCTTGGGGCTTTTTGCAGCCTCGCTTTTCCCGTGGCTTGCTTACAGCTATCTTGAGTTTGGAAACCTGTTTACCAGCATTGCCGACCAGTATGCGGGGAATGTCCTTTTCAGAACAGATTATGTGCAGCCCATCTCGCTCTCCCATTTTGTTGAAATTCAGGGATTGCTATTGCCCCTGTTCTTGATTGGGGCCTGTTTAGCCTTAGCTGAAATTTCCAGGGTCGGGATTAGAGAGTCCTTTCGCAAGAAGAAAGTTGAGCTCTTAATGTTTATTGTTTTTGTTTATTCAATAGTTTCTTTCAACGCGATTCCATTTAAGATAACGAGATACCTTTTCTTAATCCTCGTGCCGACTTTTTATTTTTCATACAGAGCGGTCGAGTTCGGCCTGAAGGGAGACCAAAAAAAGATTGTTGCAGTTTTCTCTGCGGTATTTATCGTTGGTTTTCTTTTTTCGGTTGGGGCCGAGCTCGTTGGGATGAAGTCGCACGAAAGCCTTGGAATGTATAGGGCTGCTGTGGAGGTTGTTGGGGAGTTTGGATTTGAGAACTGTTCGTTCATGTCAAACAGCTGGGCAATTCTCAACTACATGGGGGTTTCTTCAAAACCATTCCCAGGACGGGGTGAAATCGAGTTCAGGATATCTCAAGGGGAGAAAATAGCCCTTTTCACAAACGTTGACGAGCCGGCTTACTCCCGGGACGATGTGTTTATCTCTTCCCTCCCCGTCCTTTTCAGAGACAGGTATTTTATTTTGCTGGGTGAGAGGGACAGCTGCCTTGAGAGGCAAGTCTGCGATGAAGGGTTTATTTCAAGCCGGGCCGAGGCCGTACTCGGAAGGGAAAACAGGACGATAAACCAGAACCCCTGCTTTGTGCTGTTCAGGCAGGTTCCGTTTGGGGAGGAGCTTTGTAATTTTGTAAACCTCAACGGATTTGGAAAGGATGAGAACCGGGAGTTTGTTTAGGAGATAGGTTTTTAAAGGGGAGAGATTGGGGAGTAGGTGATATTCATGTCAAAAACGTCTCACCCGTGGAAGAAGAGGGAAGGAAAGAAGAGTAGATGGAAGTGGCGCAAGAAAAAGACGCGAAGGATGAAGCGGCTTAGGAAGCAGAGGACTGGAAAGCTCTAGATTGTTGTTAGGAAAAATGCCGTTGCTGCCGGGATGATGAGGTTGTCGTCTATTGGAGAGTAGAGTTCTATAATTGTTGCCAAGATGGCGATTGTGAAGGCCTGGTGGACAGATGTGAAGATGGTCAAGGCCAAGAGGGCTGAGATGAAGAAGGCAAGGGTGCCTTCGGCTGTTTTGGACCTGTAGATTTTTTTCTTCCCGTGGTGACGGCCGATTAGGGTAGCAAGGGAGTCTCCCCATGCAAGGACAAGGATACCTGCTGCAGCAGGGAGGGGTGGGAAGAGCATAAGGGCTGCGGCCGTTCCAATCACAAGGTGGAGCGCCCCTTTGAAGGGGTTGCCTGTCTTTTCGTCCTGTGGCCTGTCAAAAGTCTCGACCAGCCACTTGAGAGGATAGATGGTTTTGTAAGAATGCCTCATCAGGTAGATTAAGATGGTGAAGATGAAGAGGATGGAGAGGGAAAGGTTTTTTGGGAGAAGGACGACCAGAGCGGCGATAGCTGTTCCGATAGCCAGATGGAAAAGCTGGCGCTTGGTTTCAAGCAGAAGAGCCAGCCCCTTCAATCTTTTTTTGAAGTTCCGTGGCGGAGATGAAGCCGGTTGATATTTTGTCGTTTATGACAACTGTTGGGTATTCCCTTACGTCATAAATGTCGAGGAGGAGATTGACTATGGGGGTGTCGAGGCCGACGTCTATCGGGAAGATGAGAAGCTGGCCCCCCATCTTTTTCTTCAAGTAGGTGAGGACAGCGCCCTGCTCGTGGCAGTGCTCGCAATTCTGGTTATTGTAGAAGTAGAGGATGAGGGTCTGGTTTGTGTTGCATGTTTTTTTCAGCCTGTTGAAAATCAGCCAGTCCTGTATAAGGAGGTTGGTGTAGGCCTGCTTTACTGTTGTGAAGGTAGGGCCGAACTTTCCCGCCTCTTCCGCAAGGGCGAGTTTTTCCCCGAGGGCATCGGCCTGAACGCCGACTATTTCTGACTGTTTTGAGAGGTAGGTGCAGGAGGCCTCCGGGCCGACTGTGTCTGCGATGAGGAACTGGAGTTCCATCCCCTCGACAGAGGAGCGGGCCTCCTCGAGTTCCTGCGAGAGGAAGGATATTTTCCCTGTGCTTATCAGTGTTCCCAGGAGGATTCCTGTTGAAAAGACTATCAAGGTGATGATGAAGACTGCCACCATCCGCCTTACCTTAAACTCTCGCCTCGCCATTTCCATTCTCTCCTTGATATTGCGTAAAGTGTTGACATAATCCAGAATATGGACAGTATCGGGAAGTAGAAGAGGAAGTATAGTAAATAATGCTTTCCCTTTCCCCTCAGGTCGGTCGGCTCCCCGCTCATCCTGATGCTGAGGTAGATTACCACTATTGCGAGGAAGGTGGATATTATCAGGAAGACTGACATGACATCAATGCCGAAGAGGAATGTTGAGAGGTCGGGGGGTTCGATGAAGGAGAGAAGGTCGTAGTTGGCTGCGCGAAGGGTCAGGAAGGCTTTCCAAAGGCCGTTCAGGAACTGGTAGAGGGCGATGAAGACGATGAGGAATATCGCTGCGATGAAGACGAAGTTGATGGGGAGGAGGAAGAGGCCAAGGTTCTGAAACTTTTTGTTAAGGATGAAATGCTTGTGCTTTTTTATTGTCTCGAAGTAGCCAATGTACCAGCGGAGGCGTTGCTTCATCAACTGTCGCATGCGCGGTGGGGCTACTGTGTGCACGTAGGCGTTGAGGGTGTTTTCTATCCTGTAGCCGAGGTCCTGAACCTTAAAGGCGATTTCCATGTCTTCCGTCAGGGAGCTTGTGTCAAAGCCGCCCACCTTTTTGATAACCTCGGTCTTGTAGACGCTGCCGGGGCCGGGGATGACGTAGAGCGCATCAATAAAGGACATCAGCTTTCTTAGGTAGATTGAGAAGAGGTATTCTACCCACTGGAGCCTTTCCGCAAAGGTCTTGTGCCTTGTTATCTTTATGCTTGGGATTGAGGCGGCGACTTCGGGGTCGTCAAGGTAACCGAGAATGTGGGGGAGGGCGTCTTTTTCAAAAAATGAGTCTGCGTCAAGGCAGGCCATGTAAGGGGTGGTGATGTACTTCAGGGCGTTGTTTATTGCCGCTGCCTTGCCTTGATTCTTCTGGTTGAGTAGTTTGATTTTGCCACGCTTTGCGTAGCGCTCGCAAACTTTTCTCGTGCCGTCGGTTGAGCCGTCGTTTACGACGATTATCTTTAGCCTGCCTTTTGGATAGGTTAGGTTTAGGCAGGAATCTATTGAACTCGCTATTGTTTTTTCCTCATTGTAGGCAGGGATGACTATTGTCAGGGGCTTGAGCTTCTTTGGTTTTGGGTCTTTGAAGACGAGCTTCCTGTTTTCAAACCAGATGAGCAGCCAGAAGACTGCTGTGAATAGGAGGAAGAAGTAGATTAGCAGGATGGTTGTTGTCAGGGCGGCAACCATTAGTTGTTGGTCCTCTGGGGCCCTTAAATAGTTTCTTCGATAAGCTGGGCAAGGATGGCTGTCGCGTAGCCTCCCTTTTTCAGGGTAAATTCAAGGGTTGCGGTGGTGTTTTCAAGCTTGAGCGAGGGGTTTATCAGCTGGAGTCGAAGGGGGCGCCGGTAACCGTCGAGGTGGCTTTTGGCAAAATCGGATAGGGTGAGGGCTGAGTTGGCAAGAACCTGATTCTCAATCCTTCCGGGTTCGCCCTGCGCAAGCGGCACTTTGCGACCGAAGAGGGGACCAGATGGGGAGAAGTCTGGCTTTCCTGCGAAATCTTCCGGTTTTTCGACTTTTGTAAACCTGTTGCCAACCATTGCAAGGTCGCCGGGGAGAAGCTTGTCAAAGGTTTCTATTCTCCTGTCAAGGACTGCGTTGAAGAGGTGGGACTGGAGGGCGTTGAGGAAGAGTTGCGGGAGCCTGCGCGGTAGTTTTTTCCAGACCTGTCTTGGCTTTAGTCGTTCGGCAAGCTTTCGTGCATAGGCTTCCTGGCGGCCGTTGGCGAGGAGGAAGATGGCGAGGGCTTGTTGGTAGTTGCTAAGGAGGAGGGCTTTGCCAATCTCGTGGTTTTTCCCCAAGGCACCGAAGCGTTGTGGGCCGTAGTAGTTTGGGGCGCCGCGTTTGGAAAGGATTGGAAAGGCTTCCCTGAGGTTTGATGGGTTTTCAACATTGCGCAGGATTATTTTGAATTTGTTTCCGTAGAGCTTGCCTTTTTTCAGTTTGGTGTTGTGTCTGGTGCTTGACAAAATCCTGAGCTGGGGATGGTCCAGGGCTGGCGGCTCGCATGGGATGGAGATGTATTGGCGGGTGACAGCGTTCTTGTCCTTGAGGCCAGCGTAGCCTATGTCGCGTGGGCTGCAGCCTGCCGCCTCGGCGACAGTGTCGACTGCCTCGAAGGTCGAGATGTTTGTTTTTTCGATAAAGAGGTAGGTGTGGTGGCCGTCGCCGCTTAGCTTGAAGGGAAGGATTTCTTCCACAAGGAAGTCTTCGGGCTTCTGCTTGAACAGCGCTTTTGTCTTTTTCATGCCGGGGAGGCTTTTCATCGCAGGTAGAGGAGGACCATGCAGGATATTAATAGTATCGGGAGGGCTTCGGTTATTCCAAAGTAGAAGAGGCCATAGCCGAAGGCAGCCCCTATCGCTGCTGTTGCCCAGAAAAGGTAATCTATGTTTCGTCGTGTTAGTTTTCTCTTGCGGCCTTCGTCGAGGACCTGAATTCTGTGCCGGCGTGAATGCCCTATCTTTATGTCATGAGTTTCCAGCTTGGGTTCTTCGGTTGTTTGGGGGATTGGCAAGTCAAACATTGTAGATACCCTCCATCAAGACCAAAAGGCCTGCGAGCAGGCTTGCAATGACCAATGCGCTTGTTCCATTGCCTGCAACAAGGGTTTCCGCAAGGGAGTAGACAAGGGTTGCAGAACCAAAAAGTATCATTGTCGGTTTCATAAGTGTCCTAGGCGCGGGCAGGATAAATGTATATCGCAGTCAGCACTCATTATCTCTCGTCATTGCGATGCTCTTTTGCGCTGAGTCATCATCCTGCAGAAAGCTTCTTCGCTAAGAGTTTATAAAGGTTGGTTGGAGGGTTTTTCTTATGGGGAAAATATTTCTTCCAGTGACTGGGCATAAACATGACAAGAGGTCAATAGAAATCGCCTCGCTGATTGCCCAGGAGAGAAGCGATGTTGTTCATATTTTCCATGTTGTTCCCTCTGAGGAAGCTGCCATTCCCGGGGAGAAGCTTCTGAAGCACATTGAGGCCAAGGTTGAAACTTATGGGGTTGAGTGTGAGAAGGAGCTTGCTGTTGGGGAAGATGTTGATGGACGGATTATAGGGAAGTTGAAGAGTGGGGCGTTTTATCTTGGCGTTCTCTCAATCAGGTCATCAGAAAGTAGGGAGAAAGGGGCAATGAGCCCCCGGATGGAAAGGATAATAAAGGAGATTAGGGAGATTCCACTTGTTATTGTTCAGGAAGTTGATGTGGTTTGATGAACCCGAGAGAAATGCAGAAGATAATGAAGCAGATGAAGGCGCAGGAAATTGCAGCTGTGGAAGTCATCATCAGGACGAAGGACGGGGAGCTTGTTGTTGAAAACCCGCAGGTTGTTAAGATGTCGCTGATGGGGCAGGAGACGCTGCAGATTACTGGGAAGCTTGTTGAGAGGGCGAAGGGGCCTGAGGAAGGTGACGTGAAACTGGTTATGGAGCAGGCTGGTGTTGGCGAACCCGAGGCAAGGGCCGCCCTTGAGAAGACTAAAGACATTGCACAGGCAATACTTGAGCTGAAAAATTAAATCTTGTTTTCCTCAACAAGGTATTGGATTGCCCTGAGGTAGGCAGGTCGTGTTATCATAATCCCTGATATGAGGCCGAGAATGCTTGTTATCGCGAAGCCTTTTACTGCGCCAAGGCCAATGAATACCAGTGGAAGCATTGCGGCTGCCGTTGTGCCGAAGGCGGTGAAGATGATAAAGCTGGCCTGCTTAAGTTTCTGGCGAAGGCTATAGCTCTCGTCGCCCTTGCCTGACAGCACCTCGTCTGTCATAATTATCTGCTGGTCAACCCCTGTGCCTACAATCATAATTATTCCTGCTATTGATGCGAGGTCGATTTGCCAGTTTATTGCGGAGGCGATACCAAGGATGATGACGACCTCTGAGAGGCCGGTCGAGACTATGGCAAGGGTTATGAGCGGGTTCCTGTAGCGAAGGAAGACAACGAAGAAGACAGCGAGGACTGCGAAGAAGGCTGCGATAACTGTGTTTTTCAGGAAGGCGGCACCAAGCCTTGGGGAAACTGAATCGACACTAAGGATGGTTATCTTTGCTGGGAGGGCTCCTGTCTGGAGGATTGCTGTCATCTGCTCAAGCTGCTTGATGGCGTCCTCGCGGCTTTCTGCACCGCCCTCGACAACAGGGTTGGTAATGACCCTGCCTTTCAGGTCGGCGGATATTTTCAATGGGTCGCCGACAAGTTTGTTGTCTATGTAGAGCTCAAGGGTTTCGTTCAGGTAGCTGTCGCCGCCGAGAAGGCCGCTGTACTCTTCCGGTATGGTTCTTGTTATGTCTGCAAAATTTTGCGCAGCTGAGAGGTTGGTAACGGTTAGGGCGACCTGATACCTGAAGCCCCCCTGCAACGTCCTTATCCCACTCTTGTATGTTTCAACCTGAATGTCTTTGCCGGTCAGGACTGTTTGGTTCCTTATCCTTGCCTCGAATTTCCCTTCCTTTGCAAGCAGCTCCCTGACATCCTCTTCTGTGAGGCCTGCCGCCTCAACAATGATGTAGCTATTTCCTGCAAGGTCGTTTGTTGGCCGTATCTTAATGTCGGTTAGTCCGTAGATGTTTAGCCTAGTTTGCATGATGTTGATTAGCTGGCTGGCAACCTCGGGTGTTGTTCCTTCCTCAGCTTTCAGAACAGCTCTTGCTCCGCCCTGGATGTCAAAGCCCCTCTGTATGTTGGCTTGGAAACCTTCGGCCGTGTAGGTGGGATGGATTACCCAAAGAGACAGGGCTACCGAAACTACAAGGAAAATAATTCTCCAGTCATGCGACAGCTTTGCCATGTTTCTTTTCCTCCGACCAGAGCAGAACATTCAGGTTCATGAACCAAGTGTTGCTTATATCAAAAATCAACCCGGAAAGCAGGACGGCAGCCATGCTGGAAAGCATCTGGGAATTTGAGACGATGCCAAGGACGGTGAGTGCGGCGATTGTTGTCGCCACCATTGTCATGCCGGTCTTGACCGCTTTGAATACATTTTCAATTCGGTCGCCGTGTTTTTTCCTTATGACTGCGGTTGTTATCAGGATGTTTGAGTCGACTGAATAACCAAGAATCATCAAGAGGGCGGCGATTGTTGCGGGGGAAAGTTTTATTGCGAAGATGTTCATTGCCGCAATTGCCCCGGTGACATTGAGAAGGGCGGAGAGGAGAATTAAAATCGCGGCGAGTTTGTTCTTGAAGGCGAAGAGGATTATTAAGCTCATCATGATGAACCCGATTGCAAGTGCGGCCTTTGCTGTGTCAAGGAACGCCTCCCCCATTGCCGGGCCAACGACCCGCGTGCTGTACGCATCTGGTGTGATTTCCAGCTCAAAGCCCTGAAGCGCTAAGGCGTCTGCAATTGCTGCCTGAAGGGGCTCAACATCCACATGGGATTCTGCTTCAACAGTTATTGCGATTGTCTTGTCTGAGCCGTATTCGTGTATTGTCCTTACGACAATGTCGCTGTCGGTCTGGCTGGCGATTGAAACCTGCAGCTGGTCAAGGTCGGGAACCCGGTCCTCAGCCCAGTCAAGAGTAGACATTATGCCGCCTTTCAGCTCTATGTCTGCAGCGACAATGGCGCCTGTGGACAGGTAGGTTGAGGTGATTATTAGGATGGAAAAAAGAGTCATGATGATTGGCACTATGATAAAAGCCTTGTATTTTCGCCTGTAGAATGATTTGAGCGATTGGATAATTGCCAGCTTCAAACTTTCACCTTCCGGAAAACAAAATTCCCGGTTTTTAAGCGTTTCTGTGAGGGTTGTTTTTGGGTAAAGCGTAAAAATTGGGCTTTTTCTTTTAAAGGGCTGAAAATTGGGTTTCTTGCTATCAAAAGGGGGAAAGATTTAAAAGGCTGGAATGGGTATAGCACCTTAGGGTAGTAAAATGGTTGCTTTCACAGCTGCGATGGGTTTGATGGTTATTGCAGTTATTGCTTTCATGCTTACAAAAGGGGCGTTCTGGGGAGGCTACCTCGGACTTGAGCTTCTTTCCACCCTGATATTCATGGGGGGGATGGGACTTGTTATTGCCTCTAGGGACCCGCTCCTGATAAGCGTGATGCTTTTGCTTCTGGTAAAGAGGGTGTCTTACAAGCCGCCGCTAGATACCGAATACGATTACTGGAGTGTCAGATACGACCTGACGCACATGTAATCAGGTCAGGAAAGAAGTTAGGCTCTGCTGGCGCTCGCTGCCAAACATTGCTGACATTCTTTTCTGCAGTATTTTTATCTCCTGTTTCATGTATTCCGGGATATGGTATTTTCGGGCGATTTCAAGGGAGGGTTCTATGTATTTTTCAATGGTTCCCTTGTGGACGGTCAGGACGAGTTTCCCCCCGCACTTCCTGCACTTGCCAATGAGAGGAATCCTCCGATGGCTTTCGTTGCACTTTACGCAGCGGAACCTTTGCCGGCAATAGGTCCTCATGTTTCCCTTTATGTCCTTGATGAAGTGGGTTGAGATTACAAGGGCGGCGACTTCGTTCTGGTCGACAGCGAGGATTTTTTCCGCAAGCTTTAGCTGGACACTTACCTTGTCCGCCATTGGACCAAGGCTCTTGTATGCTGTTATGAGGGGGCCTGCATTAATGTCGGTTGTTGGGTGGGTGAACCCCATGCCTTCGAACTGCCGCGGTGTTCCGATGTGCGTTCCTATGTTCTCGGCGAAGTAAGGTTCGCTGAAATCCATTGCTTTTTCGTAAAACTCAAGAGGAAATTTCCAGGCGGTGTCAAGCGCGTGGACTTCGTCGTCAACCTCGTCGGGCTTAAGTTTCGTTGTCAGGACAAGAGGGGCGTCCATGGTCGAAGCCCCGCGGGAGGAAGACAGGTATTTTCGGGAGAAGTTAATCAAGGCGTCGAGGAGAAGCATGATTGAATCCTCGTCGCCGTCGCAGTTCCTTCGTTTTGCAGCATGGAAAATTGGATGGGCGTAGCCAACGCGTGCTTTTGTAAATCCGATGATTCTTCCAACCGAGCCTGCCGAGGTGTGGGGCGCTAAACCAACAACGTAATGGCCAACAAGGTCGTCCTTCCCCTGAAGGTTGTAGACGCGGGGGAGGTTGTAGAAGTTCTCGAGAAGGTCGTCCATGAAATTTGCTATGCGGACAAGATATTTCGCGCTGCTTAGTGTTTTCTTTGAAGCGTCTGTGTAGTCTGAGATGATGATGTCCTGAATTTTTAACTCGAGAATCTGGTTGTCGCTAGCCAGCGCGTTCCCGTGGATATCTTTTTCATAGCCAAGCTCCTTAAGCCTTTGCCACGGAACATTAATTTCCTTTGGAATGATATGGGTCAGTGGCATATCTGTCGCGTCTATTCGTGTCGTCCCGTCCTTGTTGACATAGAGGTCATGCTTGGCCCTTAAAATCCCCTTCTCAAGCCGCTCAGGAATCTTGCAGTCGCTGCTCATGCCACGCACCCCTTTTATGAGGTGTGGAATCTTTTCGCCAAGGTTTGCTGCGGCCTGCTCCAGCAGCCCCCTTGGGCTTAGTGTGTAGCTTGTGAAGAGGTTTGTTTTCATATTGCAGTGAAACTCGTCTGGAAGCGTCTTGCCGCACTTTCTGCAGATTCTTTTCTGCTTCGTTTTGCAGTTGCATGCCTCGCACTTAAGGTAGTAGGTCTGCTTTCCGCACTTTGGGCAGAGCCTATAGGAAAGGTCTGTGGAATATATTTTCCCGGATGCTTCATTGAGCGACCTCATCCTGCCGCCAGCCTTCCCGACGGGGAAAAGAATTTGCGGCCGCCCGACAAGGAGACGCCGCTCCGCCTTCTCTGGGCGTCCCATTCGGGCGCCAATGAACGTCCCTTCTTTTTCCATCAGCTTTACTCTGGATATTTTTCCCACAAGGTCGAGAGAATCCTTTGCTTCCTGTTTGTAGCTGTCGTCTGAGGGAAGGGAAAATATTTCAAGGAGGGGCGCGGCTGCTTCCTCAATTACAATGCTCCCGTCGCGGAGCTTGTGTGGGACGCAGAGCAGCTCAAGGGTCTCTTTTGTCTTCTCCTTCAGGGGAACTTCAAGTTTCATTACCCGGCTTCCTGCCCTGTCAATGTCTGCTGAGGAAAGCTCTTCCGCAAGGGCGCGGAGCTCTTCGAGAGAAATCCTTTTGAAAAAGTAGGTGAATTTTGGGTGAAGTGGTATGTTGAGTTTTTTCGAAATCCTGATTGCTTCATTTGAAAAAATCTCTTTTGGGCTTTGAAGGAGCTCCCTGAACCTGAGGGATGGTATTTTGCAGAAGGCGGCCGCCTTTTCCTCGTCAAACTCGGCCTTGGCCATCGCCTTCTCTACGTGAAGCAGCCACCATTCCTCGCAGTAGCCAGGCGGCACCAGCCTCCTCCCGTTCGAGACAAATTCCCCCCAGCCTATCAGGATGTCGCCAAGGAAGAGGATTTTTTCTATCTTTTTCAAGAGCTCCTTCGCCTGCTGCACGCTCCTGATTCGGACAACAGAGCCGTCGTCAAGCTTTACAACAGGTCCTTCTATTGAATCTACCGGTGCAGCAACGCCAGCTTTCCCGGGTCGCTCAAGCTTAAGCTGGGTCCCGATGGCTATGAAGCTGTCAAGGACGAGCATTGTGGCGGGGTTGACGCCGACTCCTGCAAATCCTGTGTCCCTTGAGCGGCCATAGCGGAGACGAAAGCCCCCTATTGTCGAGGGGGATGAAAAAACTGGGCGGCCGCCCGGCAGCTCCTGCATAAAGGTCTTGTCAGGGACGACTGATTTTTCGTCTGTTGGCTTTTTCCCTTCCCCATGAAGGGTTTTTTTCAAGGCGCCGTACTCTTCAAAGAAGAGCCAGTCGCTGAGGTTGTAAGCCTCGCCGTGTTTTTTTACAAACTTGAGAAGCTTTCTGGCTTTCAGGCCGACCATTGAGAGCGTCAAACACACGCCGGAGCGGATTCGGTTGGTTTCCACCCTTGGCAGGTCTTTGAAGCTTAGAACCTCAAGCTTCTCGGTCGGGGTGCCTGAAACCTCTACAGGGAGTTTTTTTACAAGGAACCTTATCTCCTCCGGCAGAATCCTGTACTGGAGGTTGGTAATCCTTGTGTCATAGTCGTCAAGTTCAACAACGAAGCGTTCAATTTCCTTTTCGTTCGGGTCATAGGCACCCAAGCCGGCTTCCCTGCGAAGGTAGTCTGTAAGGAGGACTGCCATTGCGTTAGCTGTTCCCCCTGCACTCCTTATAGGGCCTGAAAAATATATTCCGACGTACTTGCCTCCGTCCTGCCTTTGTTTGATTTTTATTTCAGAAATCCCTTCAAGTGGCGCGGTCACTATCCCGAGAGTTATGTAGCCGAGACCAACCCGGACACCTGCCTCTATTGCTTTTTCAACCGAGCTGGGCTTGAAGAAGTTTCCATCAAAGACCTCCTTGGCAATGTCAAAAGCTATCCTTGCATCCCCTTTGGAATATTTTTTTTCAAGCTCCCGCAGGCGTTGTGCCAGGTTTGACCTGAAGAGTTGGGGGACTGCTATTGAGACCAGGCCTTGGACTCTGGAGGCAACGTCTTCGGCAAGGGGAATTTCCACCTCTTCCCGCGGGTCAAGCAGGCGTGCCCTTGCCTGTTCCGCTATTTCGTACTGTCTGGCCACGTCTTGCTTGATTTTTTCAAAGTAGGCATTCATTTCCGGGCTCGCATTCATATGGCTTCCTCCTTTGGCATGAAATCAAGGATGCCGACTGTGCCGTTTGCAAAATCAACGTAAGGCACCTTGCCGGGTTCGGGGTGGTGGCCCATCTTTACCTGAAAGGCTGTCCGAGCCTGGAAGGTTGAGGAGTTGATTACTCTTATTCCCCTGTAGTTGGCTATGCCAAGGCTGTGAACATGGCCTGAGTGGAAGATGTTTGGCGGCTTGAAGAGGACCAGATGGTCTTCCCTGTCTGGGAATGTTCTTGTCTTCTCTGAGTAGATTGGCATCAGGTGGCGCTTCTTAAGCTGATGAATCATTGCTTTTTGTGGCTGGTCGTACCCGCTAGCCCTTAGCTGTGGGATGGTTGCAATCATGCTGTCAAGGCTGGTGCCGTGGTACATCAGGACCTCAATGCCTTCTACGTTGATGTAGCTGGGGGAGGATGTCATTACGATGTTTGGAACTGTGTAGAGGTCGTGGGCAAACTCCCTTGGTATTGTTGGTTGGGGCTCGCTTTCCCTTGTTGCATCGTGGTTGCCGGGGGAGACGAAAACTGTTATTCGCGTGGGGATTTGGGAAAGCAGCCGGGCTGCCTTTTCGTATTGCTTGTTTATGTCAGGTATGTTGAGGTCTTTTTGCTGGTTTTTGTAGATGCCGACGCCGTCGACAATGTCGCCAGCTATGAAGAGGTATTTTACCCGTCGTGCGAGTGGGTCGCTGCCGGATATCCAGTTGATAAAGTTCTGGAAGACGTCTTCGAGAAATTCTTTTGAGCCAACATGTAGGTCTGAGATGAAGACGGCGACGGAGTTCCCCTTGGGCCAGTTCATCTGAGGGACGTCTGGGAAAATCACTTCCCTTGCGAAAAGGATTTCCCTTCCGGTGCTGCCGCGAATGCCAATTACCTCATCACTTACGATGTCTTCTGCTTTTTTTCTTATCAAAGAGTTCTTTGGGACCAGAACATTGATGTATCCTGTCGGGTCCTCCACCTGAAGCATAAGGTGGCCGTTTGTCGTCTCCCTTGATGAGGAGACCAGCCCGATAAGGGACGCTTCCTCACGGGTTTTTGACCGTTTCAGGTTGACAATTGATGTCAAATTCCTGAGTTCGTTCCTGTTTTTCAGCCACTTGCCTTCTTTCTCATATCTTGAGTTGAACAGTTTAAGGAAATTCTCAACCCCGTCCTTATGTGCCTTGAATTTCTCTGTGTACTCGTAGGATATTCTGTAGCCTGTGTCTTTGAACTCGGTGGCTTCCGGGGGCTTTTGAAGCATTTCAAGGGTCAGGGTATCGAGGGTTGTTGGGTTGATTTTCGAGATGGAGGAGGGATTTGACTGTATGTAGGTGAGGGCTGCAGGCTCTATCATCACGCCTTTTTCCAATAACTGGTTGAGGGTGGCCATTTTTCAACCAAGATTGAATCTCTACTCTTATTATAGTTGCCTCTAGCATGCCATTTCAGGTTTTATTACAGAAAAAACCTTGTCAATTATTGAGGAATTGATTGC
>JAUXGB010000039.1 GCA_030622515.1 Candidatus Altarchaeota archaeon | reverse complement strand
TGCCCAGAAGGCAAAAAAAGCACTTGCCTCCCAAGAAGTCCTCGACAGGAGCCACCTCATCTTCTCCGACGACGAGTTTGTTTACATCCCCGTCATGAAAAAACCAAAATCCCACAAAACAGTAAACGTAAAGTTCCGCCCGGCCCCAGTTAAGCCAAGGAACCTTGAGCAGGCTCTAGCGGGGAAACTCTCAAAGGAAACCATCTCCAAGATTACGAAAAGCTTCGACATTATCGGCAACATCGCGGTTGTCGAACTCAACCATCTCGCCTTCACTGAGGAAGTCCTTGTCGCCCAAGCTGTCCGTCAGGTCCATCCAAACATCCGCGCCGTCTGCAAGAAGCTCGGAAACGTCGAAACACGTTATCGGGTCCGCCCCCTGAAGCTTCTGATTGGCAACACGACCGAAACCCTTCACAAAGAGTTCGGAGTGAAGATGGAGCTCGACATTGCAAAGGTCTACTTCTCCCCACGATACGCCAACGAACGAAACCGAATAGCCAAGCTTGTCAAGCCAAAGGAAAAAGTCTGCGTCATGTTTGCAGGCGTCGGTCCCTATGCACTGCTGGCAGCAAAGAAGCAGCCATCAACCTACATCTGCGCAATTGAGCTCAACCCTGCAGCCGTCACCTACCTTGAAAAAAATGTCAAGCTGAACCGGGCAAAAAACATTGCCGTCATCGGCGGAGATGTCAGGGACGCAGTCCCCAAGCTGAAGAAAAAGTTCGACAGGGTAGTCATGCCCCTCCCCAAGGGCGGAGAAAACTACCTGAACGAGGCCATCTCAATTCTCAGGCGCGACGGAATCCTCCATTTCTACCAGTTCCAGAAAGAGCCTGACCTCTATTCTGCCCCAGTCGAGAAAATCAGGAAAGCGGCAGGCCAACGCAAGGTTAAAATACTCCGGAAAAAGAAGTGTGGTGAGATAGGTCCAAGAGCCTATCGCGTCGTCATCGACGCAAAAATCTCCTAATGCTGGGGTACCCTAGTCTGGTCCAAGGGGCAGGACTTAGGATCCTGTGGCTTAGTGCCCTCGTGGGTTCAAATCCCTCCCCCAGCACCACCAAACCGCAGGGGGACACGCAAGTTGTCTCCGACAACTGCGCCCAGTTGCTAAGCGCAACTAGGGCCCCCTTCAGTTTTAGGGTAATCCTGATTCCCCCGTGTCTGTCTTACAGACAGACTTAGTTTTCCCTGCAGGCTTTTGGAAAAAGGCTGCGTTGCGAATCCCTCCCCCAGCACCTATATCCCTTCTTTTTAGAAAACCCTAATTGCCTTTTGCAATTGGGCCCAGTTGCTTCCAGCAACTTGGGGGAAGGTCTGCAGTCCACCCCAAGAAAAGCTCAATTCAAGGGTTCCATGTTAAAAGAGTTAAACTTATAAACGATGTAAACACATATGTTTACAGTGATACAAAATGGTGCAGGTTCAGTTAAGGGTTCCGGAGGGAACTGTCAGGGAGATAGACCAGTGGGTTGAGAAAGGCAGGTTCATGAGCCGGAGTGATGCCATCAAGACGATAATAGCGCTCTATGAGGAGAAAGAAAAGACAAGAAAGTTCTACAGAATGCTGTCAAAGAGGAGCAAAGAGGCCAAGGAAAAGCCGGAAAAGCTGAGCCCTCTTGAGGAAGTATAGATGGGTTTCAGGGTCTTCCTCCATCCCAAGGCAAAACGGTTTGTTGAAAAGAGGGACAAGACAACAAAAGAGATACTTAAGAACAAGCTTGCCGAGCTTGAAAAATCGCCAAGGGAGGGCAAGCATCTCAAACACTCAAAGTTTTGGAGCCTGAGGATTGGTGACTACAGGGCAATTTATGAGATAGACAAAAAAAGTAAGAGGGTAATCGTGCTGTTTGTCGGGCACAGGAAAAATGTCTACGATGACTTCTCAAAACTGATTTGAAATCCCTCCCCCAGCACCATCCAATCCCTTTAAAAAAGGTCTTGGAGAACCCCGAAACTTCTTTTGGTGAAGCTTTTTCTAAAAGGTTCGCACCAGTCAATCTTTCTTGTAAGAAAGCTTAGACATCACCAAAGAACGGCTTTTGGTCGAGCTTTTTTGCCACTATTGGCTTGGGTCATTCACCTTGCCCATAAACAAAATGGCGCCCGTCTCATTGTCCTGTATGAAGAACAGGAATGGATGGTCTGCCCGGAATTCCAGAGGTCGCTCCGGGGCAGCTTTGAGGCCGACAACTACGGCAGTCGCAGCTGCAGCCTCAGTCCCTTCCTCATCAACCTCGACAAAAGCCTGGTGAATAACGCTTTGGATGAAAAGCATCATGGTGCCGTCCATGCCTGAAAGGTCTGCGTTCATAGAGAAGGCTGTCGGCATGCCCATCTCAGACAAGGTCTCTTTCATGAAGTACTTGGTCTCGAATTTGAACTTCGGAAGGTAAACTCTTACTTCGCGTTCGAACATGTCTTTCTTCATCTCGGAAAACCCTTCCGAGCTGAAGTCCCTGAAAGAGTAGTCACCCTCTTTTGGAAGAAACACCAGCATGGAAAGCCTGTCCCCTTTGTAAGGCAGCTCAAGCATCTGTAGCTCGCCATTCTCCGCATATCTGAAATCGTTCTTAAGATGCATTGTCGGAACCTGCGTTACCTCTCCCGAGCCTGTCGTGAAATCTGCGTCCCTTGTATCACTCTTATCAAACTGGTTGACCCACTTCCCTTTGAAGTAGATCGCATTTGTCAAAACCAGACGTGTAATGCCAGTAATCACACCGGGAGGAATCAGCTCTTTTATCTTGTCTTTAGTCTGGGACTTGACCCAGCTGTTTATCGTCTGGCGAGACTTTTCAGTCTCCCCAACATAATCAAGAGCGGTTGTCTTCCCACCATAATAGTCTTCAACAGTTTGGATGTATTCTTCCAGAAACGGGTAGCCCTTGTGCGGCCACAACGCATTCGCGGTTGAAAGTTCGTAATCCCCACTGCCATCGTTAATGCTGCCTATTGTCGATGCAAAACCGTTTCTTCTTGCCTGAGCATCCTCAGGGAAGTGTAAAACGGACTGCATTTCGGTTGCGGTCTGGCCTCTTGCGCCTTCGTATGTCATAGCCAATGCTGTGGATATGCTGTATGGGGAAAAGAAAACGTTCTCGTCCCCGTCCCACTTTTCAAAAAGCTCAAGGGCAAACCTGTTGTTGGCCTCGACAACCGATAGTTTCTCCTCTGGTGACGCTTCAACCTTGATGGGTCCTGTTGAACCATTGTCAACGCAGCCGGCAAAAAGAACTGCCAAAATCAAAACAAAGGGAATCGTCTTGTCCATGAATTTGCCAATAGTTCTCCCTATATATCATTGGCCACCTTCAGCCAAATTATTGGAGGGGGTCTTGTATAGACGACCGCCCGCTTAGGGCACCAAGCTCAGGAAACTGACTCCTCAATCCATTTAAGAAAGTCCTCGTTCCCGTCTATTTTGAAAAAGGCAACGATTGGACATTCATCGCTATGCACTTTCCTGACTTCCGAAATAATCTTCTCCTTGTTTCTCATTACTGTGAAAGCTAGGATGTTGAAGTACTCCCGCTCAACAATTTTGCCCTTCCACCAGGTATCTGGCAGGGCCTTTAATGATTAAACAACCAGCAACAAGCTTCGCCGTAAGCAATGCGTCCGAGATTTTGTCTGCCTCTTCTTTGGTTGTTGCGCTTATCACAGTCCTACAAAAGTCTTCCGCCATGAAGCAAAAGCCATTGCAAAGATTTATAGGCATTTCGTCTTCTCTAAGCCCATGGACCAAGTAAAGGAGATTCTCGACCATCTAGGGAAATACGCCTCCAAGAAGAACAAGGCAGGCATGGCCCGCTTCGGGATAGACACGGAGTACGCCTTGGGGGTTTCCGTAACCAACATTAGGCGGATTGCCAAAGAGGTTGGGAACGACCACAAGCTTGCAGAGCGGCTGTGGAAAACAAAAATCCACGAAGCCAGAATACTGGCCTCAATAATTGACAAGCCCGGGGAGGTTACCGAAGCCCAGATGGAGGCTTGGGTCAAAGACTTCAACTCTTGGGACCTGTGCGACCAGTGCTGCATGAACCTTTTCGATAGGACGCCATTCGCCTTCAAAAAAGCAGTTGAGTGGAGCAGGAGGAAGGAGGAATTTATCAAGCGGGCAGGATTCGCGCTGATGGCAACAAGCGCCCTTCACAACAAGGAGACGAACGACAGCGACTTCGCCAAGCTTCTCCCAATCATTAAGAGAGGCTCAACCGACGAGAGGAACTTTGTCAAGAAGGCAGTCAACTGGGCGCTTCGCCAGATTGGCAAGCGCAACAAAAACCTAAACAAAGAAGCAATCGCGATGGCGAAAGAGATTGAAAAAATCGATTCGAAAGCCGCAAGGTGGGTAGCAAAGGATGCGCTCAGGGAGCTGCAGGGTGAAGCTGTTCAGAAGAGGTTAAAGTAAAAAACACCTGCCCTCTAACTATCTTATGAAAGCATTTTTCACCATTGAGGCCATCTTCGCCCTCTTGCTTCTCCCCTTCCTCTTCTACTTCGTTGCCAGTCAGGCCGGTTCGGCGCCAAGCGAGAAGCTTCTGCTGGCGCACCAGATTGATTTTCTCCATGACGTTCTTGACTCGCTTGACCGGGGCGGCCAGCTAAACGAGGCTGGCGTTGCCGAGGCGATAGAGAGTCTTGGAGCGAACTACAGCCTGTGCTGTCAGGTTGGCGAGACCGACACCTGCGCGAAGGCCAAGGCCTGCGTCTGGCGCACCTATCTCGACGGCTCAGACTTTAGGCGGATTTACCTCTGCACGGAGGCTGGCTAATGAAAGCCGTCTTCACGATGATTGTTTTCCTCGTCCTTGCGACCGCTTTGGTTGCCATGGTTGCCGCATCCCGAAGCGAGGAGAAAGCCTTCCAGCAGGAAGTTGAGAACTCGATTAGGAAGAAGGAATTGTTCTATGCGGCACGCGACAGCGAGAGTTTGTTCTGGCAAAGTGCCAATGCAGGACTGCGCGACTGGGTCAACGGCTGCCTGCTTTTAGGTGCCTGTAGGGATGACCACCTCTCGATAAAGGTTGAGCAAAGGCTTTCCACATGGAAAAACTATGTTGAGGGTCAGGCTGTCGACTTCTCCTTAACTGTTCTTGAGGGCGACTATGGCAAGCCGGATGAAGCGGCCGGACCAACCTTTGGAGTTGTCGAGACAAGGGTTCGGGTCCTTGGCAAGGCCGGGCTGTTTGCTGAAGAGATTTTGGAAAAGTTCACAAAGCTGAAGGTCTACAAGCCGACCGTGAGGATAAGGGACAGCGGAGGGGACAACGCCGTCCTTGTAAGGGTTAGCGACAGCGACTACACAACCTACGGGATAGTTGGCAAGGGGGAGCAGGTTGAATGCTTTCTGATTGTTCTTGAAGGGAAGGAGGACCCGAGGCTGCATCTTGCCAGTCTGGCTGCAAACTACATTATTCTCCCCGCAATCACCGAAAGCCTTGGTTTAAACTACTGCATCGGGAGTTAAAGCTTTAAATCTGCCAGATTTAATCTCCTTATGGGTGGCCGGACGCTTAAGTGTGTAGCCCTTGTTCTTCTGCTTTTGCTAGCGCCGGTCCAGTCAGCCGAAACAATCGAGGAAATTGACCAGTGGTGGGTCTGGTGCAACAACCCGCAGACAACCCTCAACAAGCTAAGTGCCGACTACAACCAGATGGGCATAACCAAATCTTCGATAGCTCATCTTCAGATGGAGAATTATGTCAAGGATGACGACATAGAGCTGAGGCATCTGAGTTCTTACAACAGCTTCCGCAACCTTGTCGGAGACGCAGGTGCAACTTACTCGCTTTTTTACACCTACTACCGCCTTGGCGATCCCGACACACCTGCCAATAAGACAGTACTAAATGATGTCAAGCTAAAAGCAGACTTAACAATAAGCAAGTCATTCAAATATCCAATAGAAATTGCAGGTTTCAAGGTAAACTTTAATCCACAACTCCGATACAAAATGGACCTTGCAAGGCTTTCTGAACCTGTCAATTTAGGTTCCTTCACCAAGCGGGACAGGGCATATTCAAAACTTCAAAAAATCGACTTTGTCTATCACGGACTGAAAAGCTACAGTGAGATTAATGTTTCTGACGTAGAATACGCCATCCTGCAGGACATCGAGTTCACAGGGCTTGATGAGGCTTGGCAGTACCACCCGTTTGAAGAGGCAGGCAACTACTTCGACCCACTGGATTTGAAAGAGTCGATACAAGATTATGGTCTTGGAACAGAGCACACAGAACTTACTGAGGAAAAGCTTGAAGCTGCCCTTGCAGGGTGGAAAAGCAACATTGCAGCCTATGAGCAATTTGCTGAAGAGAGGAAAGACATCTGTTTTTTCCCCAATTTTACAGCAGGGGGCAAGCCCTTAATATGCAATGGGCTTGTGGGACTTCCGCGTAATCTTGCAGTTTTTCTTGTAGGCGTGATTCCAGCCACCCTTAACGTGTTTATTGATGACTCTTCGAACAAGTACACTGCGGGAGAGCCATTTTCCAGCAGCGACTTCTGCCTAGAACACAAGGACTATGACCACCGTCTTGAAGAAATGTCTCCTGATGCCCCTCAACTGGGCAAGGTATTCAACCTGCTTTCAAAAAACAACCAGTTCGAAATAGTTTCAGCTGAGTACTGGGCCTTTCACAGCTTCTTCAAGAAGGCAGACGAGGGAGTCAGGACAAGAAGGCTTGTCATGCTTCGCCGAATAGAGCAGGAAGTCAAACCAGAACTCGAGCGTCTCTCAAATGAAGGCTATCGTGGAATCGACTCAGAGGTTGTTTCCTATGTTGAGGGCCTGCCAAAAGGCAAGGAGGAAAAAAAATCGCTAAGAGCTGGCCGTGGCGCCAAGTCAACCCCAAAGGAAAACCTTGAGTTTGTTTCGCTGGAGCTGGAGGAGCTGGAAACAGAGCTTGGGGAGGTAGCCCCGGGTCTGGAAGCTGAGGGCTTCAGGAGAACAGACAGGGGCTTTATGGCGAAGCGGCTCCAGCGGGTGAAAGAAAGCGAGGAAAAATTGGACCAGTGCAACTCAAACCTTGAGACTGCAGAAGAGCAGATGGCTGGGCTGCATGACGATGCGGATGCATACTTTGTCTGGCAGGCCGATGCCCTCTTAGTCCGCGTCGGGGACAGGAAGTGGCTAAGCGAGAGGCTCGCTGCGATTTCCTCTGTATACAATTCAATCGGCGGAAAGGACGGGCAAGCCCTTGTCAGGAAGTATCACCTGCTTAAGCAGCTTGAGGATGTCGAGGATAAGGCAGCCGCCTCGGAAAGAAATGTGGCAGGCGAGATGTTCATAGAGCTTGAGGACGAGCTTGCTTCTTTGGAGGAAACTATCAGGATTTGCGAGGCAAGGAAAACTGATGTTTTCGAAAACTACAAAGGACTCACCCGGCGCGGCGAGGAGCTGACCCTTCCAGACAAGCTCAAGCGTGAGTTTACAGAGCTCAGGGACAAGGCAGCCGCCCTTCAGGAGCTCCCTGATGCCAAGGATAGGGCTGAGCAGACAAGCGCGCTTATGGACGACGCAAAGGATTTGAGGGACGACATCTACCGCGAGCTTGATTCAAAATACAACTTCAGGTCGGAAAGGGAGCAGCTGAAATACAACCTGCCTGCGGCACGCGAGTTTATCTCAAAGACAGACGAGGACCTAATCTATTACGACCTTGTGGAGTCAGTTCTCCCCGACTATCTTGGGAGGCTCAGCTTCCCTGAATCCCTCGGGATGAGACGGGAGATAAAGGAGAAGTATTCGCGCCTTTCCGAACGGGTGGGCAGCATCATCTCGCTCCACAGCTTCAGGGCGCTGAAGGCTCTCGAACCCGAATCAACCTTTGTCCCGTTGGAGATTGTTTCAGACGAGCAGGTTGAGGTCATTCACACCATAACCATCCGCAATGAGGAGACCTTCTCCTCCCAGCAGCCGATTGAATACAAGATAGAACTCCCGACCGAGCCGGTCAAGAAGATAGGGGCCCAAAACCGTGAGGAAAAAGACGGGGACCTGTCTGTCACCTCCTCAGGAAACCAGCTTCTCCTAACAGTACGCAGCTTCAGGCCTCGCTCAAGCGTCTATGCTTCCCTCCACTACTTTGTCGAGCCTCTCGTAACGACAACATCATCTCACTCAGATTACATCTCCTCAGAAAACTATCAAAGGCAGGTTGATGTGGAGGTGACCTGCCACCATCGCGTCGAAAGCTACAAGGCAAAAGTGGAGCTGCCTGCCGGATGGGAAGGGGCTGAGGTAGAGGTGTTTCGGGAAAATGTTCCCCTCTCCTACCTCTTTGACAAGGGAAACCTCATGGTTGAGGACAGCTGCAGTTCCGACCACAACCTGACCATTCTTATCTCATTCACCAACCCAATCTCCATCGACCACACATCTTCCTACACTTCCGGACCTGCCCTCTCAGTAACCCACTCCATAACTTTGGAGAACAGATTGCCATTCAGCCTTGACAATGTTGCAATTTCCTACTATGTCTCACACTTCTCATCCTATTTCGACTTGAAGGAAGGCTCAACCCAAATAGATGCCACAAAAGAGGGCGAGTTCCTGAGGTGGAACACCGACTTTGGAAAGGACGAGAGCAAGAGCTACACCCTGAACTTCAAGGTGTCAAACGTCACCCAACTTGACCTCGACTTCCTCGATTCCCTGATTTCCTCCATCCTCTCCAACCAAATCTTCTCCTGCCCGACTTGCTGCGACCTGAACCAGCAGCTTGAAAGCGAGCTTTCATCCATTCCGACCAACAGCCTTCTCGTTGAGTATGTCTCCAAGTCAGAATTTTTCTCAAAGCTGAAGCGGTTCCAGCCTCTCGTAGACGCCTACGCCCTTGAGTCGAAGGACGCAGACAGCTCAGCAGTTGCTGGAGCCCAGTCCCTTATGTGTGACGGAAAGGTCGAGGACGCCTTAGAGTCCCTCCGAAAGGCAATGAAGCAGGACGAAACATACAGGAAAAGAAACTGCAAGGAGGTTGACAACAGGGCTGTCCTCTTCAGGCGCATCGCAAGGATTGTCGACAAGAAGATAGATTACATCAAGCAGGCGGAAAAGCTCCAGAAGGAAATAGTCCTCGGGACCTCGGCAACATCTCTTGAGAGCAGGCTAGAGGACCTGAAAACGCAGTCAACCCTTGCCGAACGCGATTGCAGCCTCTCCCTCACCGAAGAGGTTGACGCCAAACTT